>CAUDVX010000014.1 GCA_958452935.1 uncultured Collinsella sp.
CCCTCAAGTTTTTGGATGACGAGAGCATGGACAAGCTGGAGGCCGCCATGGCGGCGGGAGACGCCGAAGGTGCGTTTATGGCAGCGCACACGCTCAAGGGCGTGAGCCAAAACCTGGGATTCGATAATCTGTACGAGCCGGCGGTCGTGGTAACCGAAGCACTGCGTGGTGCCGATGCCGTTGACGGCGCTCGCGAGGGGATGCATGCGCTGCAGCAGCAATATGCGGCCACGTTGTCGGCCCTGCGCGAGGCGGCCGAATAAGAGCTCGCGGGCCTTGGGCTGCGTTGCCGGCCTCATATAGACAAAAGAGCGCCCCGCCGGACCATGTGGCCGGCGGGGCGCCCTTTTGTGTTGTGCTGTCCGTGAACTAACGAGCCTGCTTGACCTTTGCCGCCGCCTCGACAAACGACTTCCACAGGTTAAAGTCGGTCTCGAGCGTCTTCCACGTGTACTCAGGGTGCCATTGCACGCCTAGACAGAATGGCTGGCCTTCGACTTCGATGCACTCGGGAACGCCGTCGGTTGCCTTGGCGACCAAGCGCGTGCTTTTACCCAGACGGTCGACGCAGCAGTGATGTGCCGAGTTGGTCTGGATCAGCCTGTGCCCACCAACCGCGCGCTCCAGCAGCGAGCCCGGCACGACCTCGACGGGGTGCACGGGATCGTTGAGCACGTGGGTATGGCGCCACTGCGTGCGGCCCTCGCACGCACCCAGGCTCGGCACGTCCATGCACAGGGTGCCACCGGTGGCGACGTTGAGCAGCTGCGTGCCGCGGCAGGTGGTAAAGAGCGGCTTTTTGGCGCGGAGCACCTCGTCGACCAGCTTGAACTCAAAACTATCGCGGATCTCGCAGCAGAGGGTGGGGTCGTAGGGTCGATCGTCGTCCCAACGTTTGGGATTGACATCGGGGCCGCCGGGAATAGCGATACCGTCGGCGATTTCCACGTAATGACGGATAACGTCGACGTCTTCGGTAATGGACATCTGCAGCGGTAGGCCGCCAGCGGCAAGAATGGCGTCGACAAAGACACTTGCGATTTCCTCGTTGGGGGAGAGCATCTCGGTTAAAAACGGTTCTGCCTCTTCCCAGCGCGGTGCGACGAGGATGAGTGGGCGGTCGGCGGGGGCGACGTCGACGTGCGGGGTGTATGACGATGAAGTGCGAGTTCCGATCATAGGTGTAACTTTCGAGTTTGGATGGGCATGGCTGGCGGGTGGGCGGTCTGGTTAGTGGCCCTTGATGGAGTTGAGGAAGTCCTGGGCACGCTTGGTCTGAGGATGGTCGAAGAACTCGTCGGGCGTGCCAGTTTCCACGATCTGGCCGTCGGCCATAAACACGACACGGTCGGCCACGCGGCGGGCAAAGTTCATCTCGTGCGTGATGACGATCATCGTCATGCCCTGCTGGGCCAGGCGAACCATGACTTCGAGCACCTCATTGATCATTTCGGGATCGAGGGCGCTTGTGGGCTCGTCAAAGAGCATGGCCTTGGGCTGCATGGCGAGTGAACGGGCGATGGCCACGCGCTGCTGCTGGCCGCCCGAGAGCTGTGCGGGCACCTTATCGGCCTGCTCGGCAACGCCCACGCGGCTCAGCAGGTCCATGGCGCGTTCACGGGCTTCATCCTTGGAGACGCCCAACACGTCGACCGGTCCCAGCATGACATTCTGCAGCACCGTCATATGTGCAAACAGGTTGAACTGCTGGAACACCATGCCCAGCTCGGCACGCATGCGGGCAAGGTCCTTGCCTTCCTGCGGCAGGGGCTCGCCCTCGATGAGGATCTCGCCCGAGTCGATGGTTTCCAGGCGGTTGATGGTGCGGCACATGGTCGACTTGCCCGAGCCCGAGGGGCCAATTACAACGACGACCTCGCCGCGGTCGACCGAGAGATTGATGTCGTTGAGGACGTGCAGGTCGCCATAGTGCTTATCGACGTGCCTGAGCTCGATCAGCGGCTGATTGCCGGTGGAAGAGGTGCTCTGTGCCATGGTGCTCGGCTCCTTATGACTCGAAATGGTAAAGCGTTAGCGGATGATGGTCGCGCCGGTCTTGTGCGAAACATAGACAGCGGCCTTGTTGATCGCGACGTTGATGAGGATGTAGATGACCGCGATTACCAGGTAGACCGACACGAGGGCGTCGTAGTTGGTAATGAGCACGCGGGCGTTTTGCATGAGGTCGGGGTAGCTCACAACGTAGGCGACGGTGGTGTCCTTGACCACGACTACAAGTTGTGAGATCAACGACGGAATGATAAACCGAATAGCCTGCGGCAACACGATTTTAAAGGTGATTTTAGCCTTGGAGAGACCGAGCGCCTGGGCGGCTTCGACCTGGCCGCGCGGCACGGCGTTGACGCCGGCACGGAAGATCTCGGCAAGTACGCCGGCTGCAGCGAGCGCGACAGGAAGCGTGAGCATCCAAAACGACGGCAGCGCGATCTTGTACTGGGGCAGCACCAAAAAGAAGAAGTAGATGAACAGCAGACTCGGCACGCCGCGGAAGAAATCGGTGAGCACGCGGCAGACCAGCTGCAGCGGCTTAATGTCGCTGGTACGGCCGAGCATAAGGGCTAAGCCCAGCACCAGCGCGATGGCGCCAGCGGTGAGTGCGACTTTAACGGTGCCCTCAAAGCCGGCAAGCAGGAACTTCCAGGTGGTGAGGTGTGTAAAGAAATACCAATAGTGGACCGAAAGCTGGCCGGTCACATAAAAGCGCTGCAACACGAGGACGACGAGCGCGGCGACGGCAACAAGCGAGATGGCGGTGCCGATGCGAATCTTGGCGCGCATCTTGGGGCCGGGAGCCTCGTAGAGCGCATCGCGCATGGTGAGCGCAGAGGTGGAATGCTTGCTCATCGGAGGATCCTCACCTTCTTATCGATGTAGTTGCCAATGTGGCTCACCACAAAGGCCGTGCCCAGGTAGCCGAGCGCCGAGATAAAGAACGCGGCGACGCCGCCGAGCGAGCGCGTGTTGATGTAGCTCACCACGCCGGTGAGCTCCTGCGGTTTAAGCGGCACCTGACTGCCGAGCGCGGTGGTGAGCATGACGGCGATAAAGAGGTTGGTCATGGGCAGCACGCTCGAGCGCAGCGCCTGCGGAATCACGATTTTGGCGAGGATGCGGTTAAAGCTCATGCCCAGCGAACGTGCTGCTTCCACCTGGCCGACGCCGACGGTGTTGATGCCGCTCATAAAGTTCTCGGAACCAAAGGCCGAGCCCAAAAGGACCGTGGCGACGATAACGCAGGTGCGGTAGGGCAGGACGACCTTGAGCGGCGGCAGCGCATAGACGACGATGATGAGCAGCGCGATGCCGGGGATGTTACGGAAGACCTGGACATACAGGTCGCCAAAGACGCGCAGCGGCTTGAGCGGCGACACGCGCATCACGGTGACGGCGACAGCCAGCACCATGGCGATGGCAAACGATTCAAGCGTCATGCCCCAGGTTGCTAGCAGCGCGTCGATATAGTTCTGGCCATAGAGCGACCAGAGCTCGGAGAGACTCATGCGGACCTCCCGCCGATAAGGAAAGGGGCTCCCGTGTGTACGGAAGCCCCGACAACTCAGTGAGGAAACAGTTTACCGCAATAAAGCGCATCATGCGTTTCCATATGGTTTCGTTGCGGCCGTTACCAGGCTCGCTGCCTAGGCCCCGATCTCGGGCAGCTCGGGAACATTGGTGTCGCCCGTACGGTCGCCGATGCAGATCTGCCACAGCTCGGTCCAGGTGCCATCGTCCTCGATCTTCTTAAGGAAGTCGTTGACAAAGGCGACGCCGTCGGAATCGAGCGGCAGACCGATGCCATAGGGCTCCTTGCTGCCGAAGGGCTTGCCGGCGATCTTGTACTTGCCGGGCTCGCGGACCAGGGCGCTCTGCTGCATGTTGTTATCGATGACGTAGGCGTCAACGCGGCCCTGCTGGAGTGCCTGGCGGGCCTCCTCGTCAGTCTTGAACTCCTGCTGGCTGGCCTTGGGGGCGAACTCCTCCAGGATAGCGGGGCCGTTGGAGCCGGACTGGACGGCGACGTTCTTGTCGGCCAGGTCGTCGACGCTCTTGATGTCGTCGTTATCGGCGAGTACCAGGATGGCCTGCTGGGTGTAGTAGTAGGGACCGGCAAAGGAGACGAGCTTCTTGCGCTCATCGGTAATGGTGTAGGTGGCAAAGACAGCGTCGACCTGGCCGTTCTGCAGGACGGACTCACGCGTGTCCGAGGTTACCTGGGTGATCTCGACCTTGTTCTCGCCCAGGATGTAGTTGGACAGGAGCTGTGCGATACCGGCGTCGAAGCCGCGGGTCTGACCGTCTTTCTCGTTGAGGAGGGAGAAGAGCGTGGAGGTCTGAACGCCACCGATCTTAAAGACGCCGGCGTCCTTGACGGCCGTGGCCCAGGTGCTGGCGGCGATGGCGTCGTCATCGGCCTTGGGGCCGTTGTCGACGAGCTTGTCGAATGCCTTAGCGTCGAGCGTGGTGGAAGCCTCGGTATCATTGGAGCTCTTGGAAGAGCCGGCGGCGGAACCCTTGTCGGCCTCGGCGCTGGTGTCGGAGCAGCCGGCAAGACCAAGGCCGGCGACGGTTGCGAAGGTGGCGGCAACGAAGCCGCGGCGGTCGAGAACGACCTGCTGGGAGAGGTTCTTGCTCATGGTAGAACACCTTTCTCAATAAAATCCCTAGCGGTTGAGTAGAGTTATACCCTATCGCGCTCAAATGGGTCAACACGAAATAACTCAGAAACATACTTACCTTATGGGTTATTGTATCTACCAAAAAGGGACAGGCACCTTCGTGGTGGTTCTTGCAGATGTGGCGGCCTGCCTCGCTGCTTTGTCTCAATCTGTAACAGTTAGACGAGGAAATGGGTTCTACCTGTTACAGATTGAGATTTTCTCTTCAGGGGAATTCGAATGTCTCAATCTGTAACATCTGGACGGCCAAAAGGTCTCTATCTGTTACAGATTGAGACAAAGGTCTGGGACTAAGACGTCTTATCTAGATCTGTAACAGTTAGACGGGAATTCGGGCCCTAGATGTTACAGATTGAGATAATTGAGCTGTGAAAACAAAAACCTCCGCAGGGGTGCTTCCCTTGCGGAGGTTTTCTTACTCGTTGAGTAGCCTTACGGCTTCGGCGGCTATGTTCTCGACCGTCATGCCGTTCTGCGCGAGCAGTTCGTTGGGGTCGTAGCGGTCGGGGAAGCCCTTGGCGATGCCGAAGGTGCGCGTGCGCAACTGCGTGCATGCCAGATAACATGCCACGCGCTCGCCCCAGCCGCCGTCCAAGATGCCGTCCTCGAGGGTGACGACAACGCGATGCTCGGCAGCAAGGCTATCGAGGAACTCGCGGTCAAGCTCGGTTGCAAAGCGAGGGTTGACGAGCGTGGCCTCGATACCGTACTCGGCAGCCAAGCGGTTTGCCACGCGCTCGCCCGGCTCAAAGAAATCGCCAAGTGCGAGCACGGCAACGTCGCGACCCTGGCGCACCACGTTGTAGCGAACGGCGCTGTAGTCGGTGTCTTCGGCGGGCGCAAGGTCGGGACGGCTCACCAGGCCGATGCCCGGTACGCGGATCGACACAGGATGCTCGCGGTGGTCGAGCGACCAGGTCAGCATGGACAGATATTCCTCCATGCAGGCCGGCGCCAAGTAATGCATGTTGGGAAGTCCGCCCAGCATGGAAATATCAAAGAACGAAAGGTGCGTCTCGGACGTGGTGCCAAAGATTGACGCACCAAACACCAGGATGGTTGCGGGGGCGTCGTTGAGGCACAGGTCGTGCCACAGCTCGTCGTAGGCGCGCTGCAAAAACGTGCCGTACACACCAAAGACTGGCTTGGCGCCCGAGTGCGCAAGCGCGGTGGCAAAGGTCACGGCGTGCTCCTCGGCAATGCCCACATCGACGAACTGTTTGCCGGCGGCAGCGCGAAGTTCGGGTGTAAAGCCCATGATGTAGGGCGTGGCGGCCGTGATGCCCACGACCTGCGGATCGCGCTCGATGGCGGCGCTGAGCGCCTCGCCCGTAATATCGGCATAGGTGCGCGGTGCGGGCTCGCTCGGATGGCCCGGGCAGAGCTTGCGGCCGGTCGCCATGTCAAAGGGCCCTACGTGATGCCAGCGCTCGGGGTCGTTTTGGGCTGGCTCAAAGCCCATGCCCTTGGCGGTCGAGACGTGCAGCACGATGGGGTGGTCGATGTCGCGCAGCTCCTGCAGCGCGTCGACGAGGGCCAACACATCGTTACCGGCGTCCAGATAGCGGTAATCGAGCCCCATCGCGCGGAAAACGTTGCGCTCACAGGTACCGTTGCTGGCGCGCAGCTCGGCCAGATTGCGATACAGGCCGCCATGGTTCTCGGCAATGGACTGGTCGTTATCGTTGACGATGATGATCAGGTTGCTATCGAGTTCGGCCGCATTGTTAAAGCCCTCAAACGCCAAGCCGCCCGAAAGCGAGCCGTCGCCAATAACAGTAATGACGTTATACGTGTCGCCCGCCAGGTCGCGCGCGTGGGCAAGGCCGCAGCCCAGGCTCACCGACGTGGAGGTATGGCCCATGGCGAACAGGTCGTGCTCGGACTCGTCGGGATTGGCAAAGCCAGAAGCTTCACCATAACGCTCCGGATCGATATAAGTGTACGCGCGCCCGGTCAGCGCCTTGTGGGCGTAGGTCTGGTGTGAAACGTCAAAGACAATTTTGTCGGTGGGGGAGTTAAACACGCGATGAAGCGCAACCGTAAGCTCAACGACGCCCAAGTTGGGGGCAACGTGTCCGCCGACAGCGGCGGAGCTTTCGAGGATTGCCTGACGGATCTCGCCGCAGAGCAGCGGAAGCTCGGCGCGGTCGAGAGCCTTGACGTCCTCGGGCGTTGTCGTTTGCGTAAGCAGCATCGTTGTGGGTTACTCCATGCGAATCGAGCGCCGGCGCTCCCTCGGCCGGCACAATTGCACAAAACAGTCTCGCACATTTTGGCGTTTGATATGTGACGGCGGCGCGGTAATTCGCCAACTGGCGGGGCAAAACGTTTTGTCCGATGCCATACTGGTAGATTCGATGATGATTTTATTCCATGCGTGCAGGCCGTGGCTTGTCGCCGTGAGTCGCTGGAAGGAGGCAGCATGTCCGATGTCGTTCGTGCCGAGAAAATCGCGTGCGAAGTAGACCATGCTGCCCGTCAACTGGCACAGGCGGGCCGTCTGGACCTGACGCGCGAGTTTATCCAGCATGGTGACGTGACGGTCTATACACATGTGACCTCGGTAGCGCGGGCAAGCCTGTCCTTTGCCGAGCACCTGGGCCGCGTCGGTGTCTCTGTCGACCGCGCCTCGTTGCTGCGCGGGGCCCTGCTGCACGATTACTTTCTCTATGACTGGCACGATCCCGACCCAAGCCATCGGCTGCATGGCTTTCGCCATCCGTTTTTTGCCCTGGCACGTGCGGAGGAAGATTTTGAGCTGACGCCGCGCGAACGGAATATTATCGTGCGTCATATGTTTCCGCTGGTACCGGTGCCGCCGACGTGTCGTGAGGCTTGGATTGTATGCCTGGCAGATAAATGGTGCGCGTTGCGCGAGACGGTCAACGGCCGCCTGCCGCGCAAGGACAAGGCGGACGATGGCATGAGTGGCGAATCGAGCGAAAAGAGGAGAGGGTAGACGGTGGAAACCGCGATCGGCATGGCATTTGACGGCGCGACGCTTGCCACCTGTCCGCTCTCGGCACTGGTGCTCTCGTTTGTCTTTTACGGGTTTTGCGGCTGGGCGTGGGAGTCGACAGTATGCGCCATGCTCAACCACGGACGCTTCGCCAACAGTGGCTTTTTGCTGGGGCCGTGTTGTCCTATCTATGGTGTGGGCGGCATTGCCTGCTGGCTTTTGCTGCGCGGGATTCCGGATGCGTCGAGCCAGTTTGTCGCTGCAGCGCTCGTATGCAGCGTGATTGAGTACAGCGTGGGCGTGCTGTTGGAAAAAACAACGGGCGCTCGCTTTTGGGACTATTCGCACCTGCCGTTTAACCTGCACGGGCGCATCTGCCTGTACTGGGCCTGCGCGTTTGGCCTGGGTGCGCTGTGCATTTGCCGTTTAGTGGAGCCGGCATTGCTGGGGCTGCTTGGCCATCTGCCGGTGCTGATTGTGCGGCTGTCCGCCTTTATTGTCGCGGTCGCGATGATGGTCGACGCGGTGTGCTCGTTGGCGAGCTGGCGGCGTCTGTCCGATCAGCTGGAGCGCGTGCGCGCCGACCTTGCCGACCGCATCAATGAGTCGCTCGCCGATGCGTCCGACTCCATGCTCGAACGTATTCCCGATTCGGCGATCGACTCGGTGGCACAGACGCATATCCGCAGCCGTGCCGTTAACGCGTGGCTGGCCGAGCTGGGCGATGCGACGCTCGATGCCCTGCGCGAGAAGGCTTCGATGCCGACGTTTATTTCGGATGGTGCTCGCGGCCTGGCGCTCGCTGCCCGCCGCGTGGCCGATGCCGCGCCGAGCATGCCACGTCCGTCGCTCAGTCGTCGCCTTGCCGGTAAGTGCATGAGCCGTCCGGTACCGAGCGTGTCACTCAGTCGTCGTGACCTGCGCTTTTTCAATGCCTTCCCGCGTCTGCGCATCAATCGCTACGAAGGTGTTATTCGAGCAACTAATCTCCGCGACCGCGCCCACGAGCTGTTTCGTCGCTAGCCGGGACGTGCGCGCTCACGGCTCCCTTGCTCGCGTATTTCCCGTTCGTTTCGCACCCGTTGCCGCGCCGTTTCCAAGATTGCGGCGCCGTTTCCATTCGACAACGCAGCGTTTAACAACGCCGCATCTGGTCTACACCAGTTGTCCCTCGGCCGCATTATGGGCGCCGACAACGTTCATACGACCAAGGGAGAGCGAATGTACGATACGGGTTCGACAACGTTTATGCTCATCTGCACCATGCTCGTTTTTTTAATGACACCGGGTCTGGCGTTTTTCTATGGCGGCCTGTCCAGGCGCAAAAATGTCATCAACACCATGCTCATGTGCTTTGGCGCCATTGGTCTGGTTGGTGTGCTGTGGATTGTTGCCGGCTGGTCTCTGGCCTATGGCGGCGACGGTTCGAGTCCGTTTATTGGAGGCCTTGACCAGCTGCTGTGCCTGCCGGTGCTCAACCAGGTGCTGCAGGCGGCCGAGGGCAACGCCGCGGACGGCGCCGCCTACCCCCAGATCATCAACATCGCCTTCCAGATGGCATTTGCCATGATCACGGCTGCTATCGTCACGGGCAGCCTGGCCGGCCGCGTCAAGTTTGGTGCCATGACGGCCTTCCTGGGCATTTGGCTGCTCGCGGTCTATGTGCCGCTCGCCCACATGGTCTGGGGCGGCGAGGGCTCCTTTATCGGCGACATCATCGGCGCGCTCGACTTTGCCGGCGGCGACGTAGTACACATTTCGTCCGGTCTCACGGGCCTGATTCTCTGCTTAATGCTCGGCCGTCGTCGTGGCTTTGGCATGGTGAGCTATCGTCCGCATAACGTGCCGTTTGTGGCGCTGGGCGCCGGTCTGCTTTGGTTTGGCTGGTTTGGCTTTAACGGCGGCAGCGAGTTTAAGGCCGATGCCGTGGCGGCACTCGCCATCCTCAACACTGTGACGGCCAGCGCGGCGGGCATGGTCTCGTGGCTTGCCGTCGAGCGCGTGCACACCGGTCGCCCCACGCTGGTGGGCGCCAGCACCGGTCTGGTTGCGGGCCTTGTGGTGGTCACGCCGGGTGCGGGCTTTGTCGAGCCGTGGGCGGCGCTGGTCATGGGCCTGATCGTCTCGCCTGTCTGCTACCTGGCCATCAGCCATCTTAAGACCAAGTTTGGCTACGACGATGCGCTCGACGCGTTCGGTTGCCACGGCATCGGCGGCATCTTGGGCGGCGTGCTCACGGGCCTGTTCTGTGTGCCGGAGCTCTCGTGGACCGGTAAGGGTGGCCTGTTCTACACGGGCGACGTGTCGCTGCTCGTCTCGCAGATTTTGGGCATTGTGGTGACGGTCGCTATTGTACTGGTGCTCGACTTGGTGATCGCCGCGGTGGTCAAGGCGCTGTTCCACGGCAGCCTGCGCGTGGACGAGGCCGACGAGGCGCTGGGCCTGGATGCGAGTCAGCACGGCGAGAGCGCGTATCCCTCCTTCTCGGGACTCGATTAGCAGCTTCCCCAGGCTCCGCACCTCGCCGTTCAATCGTCGCGCGGCTTTCCCAGGCACCCGAGATTGCCCCTCAAACCGTCGCTTGCGTACCGAAGTACGCGGCGCTCCTCTTTCGGGGCAATCTCGGGCACCTCGAAAACCCGCGTCATTGAATGGCAATTCATTTCTTTATTAAAGAGAGGAATTCATTATGAAAAAGATTACGGCTATCGTGCGCCAGGAAAAGCTCGAGGTTCTTAAAGACGCGCTGTTTGCTGCCGATGTTCGTGGCATGACTATTAACCAAGTGCAGGGCTGCGGCGCACAGCATGGCTGGAAGGAATACGTACGCGGCAACGAGCTGCTTGTCAACATGATCCCTAAGGTACAGTTCACCCTTATTTGCGCCGACGAGTATGTCGACGGCATTGTCGAAATTATCTGCAACGCCGCACGCACCGGAGCCGTCGGCGATGGCAAGATCTGGGTCGAGCCGGTCGAGGAAGTTATCCGCATCCGCACCGGCGAACACGGCCCCGCTGCGGTGTAGGACAATCTTTCGCCTGACGGGCGTGCCTCTCTTGGGGCGCGCCCGTTCTCGTCTACAATATCGTGCAGACGAAGGAGAGGCACGCCCATGATCAAGATGTTTGCGAGTGACTTAGACGGAACGCTGCTGAACGCCCTGCACGAGGCAGATGGGACCATCCGCCGTGCCATTCGTGAGCTGACCGAGGTTGGCTTGCATGTGGTTCCCGCGACCGGGCGCTCGACGTTGCCAATCGGCGAGCATGGCTTCACGGGGCTGGCGCTCGATGCCTGCTGCTCCAATGGGTCCATCGTGCGCGACAGTCATGGCGAGGTGCTCAAGACCTGGACCATCGATCCGCAGATCACCGAGGAGCTGCTCAAGGAGTTTCCGGACATTTGCTTCGACTGCTCCACGCCCGACGGCATGTTCTCGAGCGGTTCGTTCGAGATGCACCAGGCGGGTTTTAAGAAGGACAGCCCTATCAAGCGCATCGTGATGCGCGGCATGCGCGCGCGTGGCGGCTATCACGAGGAGCAGTATTTCGACCAGTCGATCGGTGACATCCTGCGCCACGATGTGTGCAAGATCAATTGTCGCGTGACCTCGCCCGAGCTGGAGCGCGACCTTAAGGCATATTTGGCCGAGCGATCGGACCGCGTGGTCAACGCGCCGTTCGATCCGGTGATGTTCGAGATCACGGACGTGGCGTGCAACAAGGGCGAGAGTGTGGCCTGGCTGGCGGGTTACTACGGTATTGCCGAGGACGAGGTCGCGGTTTACGGCGACGGCGGCAACGACATTGCCATGCTCAAGCGTTTCCGCCACAGCTACGCGACCAAAAACGCTAGCGATGCAGCCAAGGCCGCCGCGAGCGCGACCATCGGCAGCTGCATGGTCCACGCCGTTCCCAAACACATGCTCGCCACTATGCATAAGCAGAACTCCCGCACCATCATCGAATAATGTGGCAAAGGGACTGCCCTTTCGTCACATCCAAAATATTGCCTTTACGTGTTGATGCACACGGTGTGCAATAATACTCGCACTGTGCAATAGCGCACAGGCTGAGTAACAAGGAGGACGCTTGTCCATGCTCGAGAAATGCGATCGCCGGTCCCTTCGCTCGCAGCGTGCCCTTCGCCAGGCGCTTGCCAGCGAGCTTGCCGAAAGCGGCGACCTTTCGCGCATTAACGTCGCGTCGCTCACCGAGCGTGCCGGCCTTACGCGCCGCACGTTCTATTCGCACTACCGCGATATCCCCGACTTTATCAATCAAATCGAGGACGGCTTGCTGGCCGAGATCCGTGAGCGCATTGAGCTCATCACCGCAGCTCAGCTGCCTGATCTCTATCACAACATCGATGAGCTCGAGCCGGCGCCCGGTTCGGTTGAGCTGCTGCGTTATCTTGCGGCCAACCGCGACTTAATCGGTGCGCTGCTGGGCCCTGGCGGCGACCCCGCCTTCATTAAAAAGATTATCGATACCGCGCGTGAGGCCGTGGTGCCTCGTGCACAGACGGGCATCTTGGGCCTGGCGCTGGGCACGTTCTTTGACTACTACGTTACCTATGTCGTGAGTGCCGAGGTTGGCCTGATCCAGCGCTGGTTTGAGCGCGGCCTCACCGAATCGCCCGAGGCCATGGCGCGCATTATGACGGTTATCGCCTTTGTGCGCCCTGGTGACCTGTATGGCCAACCCATCGATATCAACGTGCCGGAATACGGCATGAAGCTATTGAACCTACAGCTCGAGGACGCGGCCGACACCGCCGCAGCCGTCGAGTCCAACAACTAAGAGGAGAGACAATGAGCAAACTCGTCGAGGGCATTAAGGACCGTATGGTCGCTGCCGCGCGTGAGGCTGCACCCGCCGTGGTGGATGCCGCGCAGAAGGCCGCGACCGCGGCTGCTGAGAAAGTTGCCGAGGCAGTTGCCGATGCCAAGAACGCGGCAGGGGAGACGTCCGTCGCTAGCGAGCCCGCCACCGCCGCTGAGCCCGTAGCCGCCGGCCAGGCCCCCGAAGGCGCGATCTTCAACCCCGAGAACGCTCGCGGCAGCCTGCATCTGGGCATCGACGTGGGCTCCACCACCGTTAAGCTCGCCGTGCTCAACGACGACAACCAGATCGTCTACGCCAAGTACCAGCGCCACCACACCGACGTCCGCGCCTGCGCCCGCGACCTGTTCGAGGGCGCTGCGACCGTGCTGCCGACGGCCCAGATGACCTGCGCCATTACCGGCTCGGGCGGCCTGCTGCTGTCCCAGTGGCTCGACCTGGAGTTTGTCCAGGAGGTCATCGCCAGCAAGCGCGCTGTCGAGACTCTTATCCCGGCCACCGACGTTGCCATCGAGCTGGGCGGCGAGGACGCCAAGATCATCTATTTCGACAACGGCATCGAGCAGCGCATGAACGGCACCTGCGCCGGCGGCACGGGCGCGTTCATCGACCAGATGGCAACCCTGCTGCACACCGACGCGAGCGGCCTCAACGAGCTCGCGGCCAACGCCACCACCATCTATCCCATCGCCAGCCGCTGCGGCGTTTTTGCCAAGACCGACGTGCAGCCGCTGCTCAACGAGGGCGCCCGCCCCGAGGACGTGGCTGCCTCCATCTTCCAGGCCGTCGTGACCCAGACCATCTCGGGTCTGGCATGCGGCCGTCCCATCCGCGGCAACGTCGCCTTCTTGGGCGGCCCGCTGCAGTACCTCTCCGAGCTGCGCCACCGCTTCTACCTCACGCTCAACCTGGACGAGGAGCACCGCATTGTGCCCCAAAACGCTCACCTGTTTGTGGCGAGCGGCGCCGCCATGGCGCACGAGTCCAACAAGCTCAGCACGTTCCCGCAGCTCATCGATGCCATCGACAGCTTGGGTGACACACAGGGTGCCGAGGTCGAGCGCCTGGATCCGCTCTTTGCCACCGACGAGGACTTTGCCGAGTTCAAGACCCGCCACGACCAGGAAGTCGTCCCCAAGGGCAAGCTCGACGGCTACACCGGCCGCGTGTTCATCGGTATCGACGCCGGCTCCACTACCATGAAGGCTGCACTCGTGGGCGAGGACGGCCAGCTGTTGCACACTTGGTACGGCAACAACAACGGTGACATCCTGGGCACGGCCAAGGTCATCATGGCCGATTTCTACAACCACATCCCCGCCGGCTGCACCATTGGCCACGTGACCACCACGGGCTACGGCGAGGCGCTGCTCATCGAGGCCCTCAAGGCCGATTCCGGCGAGATCGAGACCGTCGCGCACCTGCGCGGCGCCAAGGCGTTCCTGCCCGGCGTCGAGTTCATTCTGGACATTGGCGGCCAGGACATGAAGTGCCTGCGCGTGAAGGACGGCGTGATTGAGCACATCATGCTCAACGAGGCTTGCTCGTCGGGTTGCGGTAGCTTTATCGAGAGCTTCGCCGTCTCTATGAACATGGACGTGCGCGCGTTCGCCGATGCCGCCATCCATGCCAAGGCCCCCGTCGACCTGGGCAGCCGCTGCACGGTCTTTATGAACTCGCGCGTCAAGCAGGCGCAAAAGGAAGGCGCCACGGTGGGCGACATCGCGGCCGGCCTGTCCTATTCCGTCATCAAGAATGCCCTGTTCAAGGTCATTAAGCTGCGCGACCCCAAGGAGATCGGCAGTCAGGTGATCGTCCAGGGCGGTACCTTTATGTCCGACGCCACGCTTCGCGCATTTGAGCAGCTCACCGGCGTTCATGCCGTGCGTCCCGACATCGCCGGCTGCATGGGTGCCTATGGTGCGGCCCTGCTCGCCCGCGATCGTGCCGGCGCCGACGGCACCTCGACCATCCTTTCGGCCGAGGACATCGCGCACCTCACCGTGACGCAAAAGCATGTCCGCTGCGGCCGTTGCTCCAACAACTGCCAGCTTACCGTCAACGACTTTGGCGGCGGCAGGCGCTTCATTACCGGCAACCGCTGCGAGAAGGGTGCCGGCCACAAAAAGCAGAAGACCGAGGCCCCCAACCTCTTCAAAAAGAAAAACGAGCTGCTGTTTAACCGCGAGGTGCTGAGCCCCGACGAGGCCCCACGCGGCACCGTCGGCATTCCGCGCGCACTCAACATGTACGAGAACTACCCCTTCTGGCACGCGTTCTTTACGCGCTTGGGCTTTAGCGTGCAGCTGTCCGACCAGTCGAGCAAGAAGACCTACCAGGCGGGCATCGAGTCCATGCCGTCCGAGAGCGTGTGCTATCCGGCCAAGATGAGCCACGGCCACGTGATGAACCTCATCGACCGTGACGTCGACTTTATTTGGATGCCGTGCGTGCGCTGGGAGCGCAAAGAGGACCCGACTGCCGGTAACTGCTATAACTGCCCCATCGTTATGAGCTACCCCACGGCGCTTGCGCTCAATATCGACGAGATCCGCGAGCAGAAAATCGAGTTCCTGTACCCGTTTGTGCCCTATCACGACAAGACCGTGCTCAAGCGCCGTTTGTACCAGGTGCTCGCCGTCGACCGCGTGGCCGATGCGCAAGCCGGTCGCGGTCGCGTGCGCGGTCCCAAGATCACACGCTCCGAGGTCGATGCCGCCGTCAACGCTGCTTTTGAGGCCGATGCGCGTTTCCACGAGGACATCCAGACCATGGGCGAGGAGGCCCTTAAGTGGGTCGAGGACCACGGCGGCCACGGCATTGTGCTCGCCGGCCGTCCTTACCACAATGACCCCGAGATCAACCACGCCCTGCCTGAGCTTATCTCGAGCTTTGGCTTTGCGGTCTTTACCGAGGATTCGCTCGCGCATCTGGTAAAGCCCGAGCGTCCGATTCGCGTCGTCGACCAGTGGATGTACCACAGCCGCCTGTACGCCGTCGCCCGTTTTGTGACGATGCGCAACGACCTGGACCTGATCCAGCTCAACTCTTTCGGCTGCGGCCTGGACGCTCTGACCACCGACCAGGTGCAGGAGATTCTGGAGGCCAGCGGCAAGATCTACACCGTGCTCAAGATCGACGAGGTGTCCAACCTGGGCGCCGCGCGCATCCGCATCCGCTCGCTCATGGCGGCGCTCAAGGACCAGGAGGCCGAGCGCTTGGCCGAGGCTACGGCCGCGGGCGAGGCCTACGAGCAGGGCGATGCCGCGCCGGTGGCGCCTTCCACGGATGCCCCCGCGTTCGCGAGCCGCAAGTACACGTTCGAGGCTCAGCGCGAGAGTGCTTCGACCGCGTGGCCCAAGGTGCCCTTTACCGAGCAGATGCGCGACGAGGGCTACACCATCCTGTGCCCGCAGATGGCGCCGATTCACTTTGACCTGGTCAAAGAGGTGTTCCGTGGTGCTGGCTACAACTTGGAGCTGCTGCCCTCGACTGACCACGATGCCGTCGAGGCCGGCCTGCGCTACGTGAACAACGACATCTGCTATCCGTCGATCCTGGTGACGGGCCAGATTATGGAGGCCATCGAGAGCGGTCGGTACGACCTGTCCAAGACGGCCGTGGTCATCAGCCAGACCGGCGGTGGCTGCCGTGCCACCAACTACATCGCGCTCATCCGCAAGGCCCTGCGCGAGAGCGGCCACCCCGAGATTCCGGTGATCTCGCTTTCGGCCGTGGCGCTCGGCGAGGACAACCCCGGCTTTAAGGTTACGCCGGCGCTGCTCAAGCAGGCCGTGTACGCGGTGCTCTTTGGTGACGTCATGATGCAGGTGCTCTATCGCTGCCGCCCGTACGAGGCCACGCCCGGTGCCGCCAATGCGCTCCACGAGGAGTACATGGCGCGCGCCCGCAAGCTGGCGCCTAAGTTCAACAGGCACAACTACACCAAGTTGTGCCGCGAGGCCATCCGCGCGTTCGACACCATGCCGCTTGTGGGCGAGGGTACCAAGCCGCGCGTGGGCGTGGTTGGCGAGATCCTGGTCAAGTTCCATCCCACGGCCAACAACCACGTGGTCGATGTCATTGAGCGCGAGGGCTGCGAGGCCGTGGTACCGGGCCTGCTCGACTTCTTCCTGTACTCCATGAGCAACGCCGAGCTTCAAAAAGACGAGCTGGGAAGCTCTGCCACGGCGCGCGCTAGCATGCAGGCGCTCATTAAGCTGGTGGACTGGATGCGCACGCCGGTGGAGGAGATGCTCGAAAAGTCCCGCCGCTTCGAGGCGCCCGAGCGCATTGGCACCATGGCGGACAAGGCTCGTACGGTGCTTTCGGTGTGCAACAACATGGGCGAAGGCTGGCTGCTCACGGCCGAGATGCTCGACCTGATCGACCACGGTGCGCCCAACATCATCTGCACGCAGCCCTTCGCGTGCCTGCCCAACCACGTAGTGGGTAAGGCCGTGATCAAGGAGCTGCGCCGCCAGCATCCCGAGAGCAACATCGTCGCGGTGGACTACGACCCCGGCGCGTCCGAGGTCAACCAGCTCAACCGCATTAAGCTCATGATCAGCGTGGCCAAGGAAAACATGCGCGCCGGCAAGGGCTTTAAGCTCGAGAAGGTGGCGCCGCTCGCGATGGACGAGGTCACCGGCCTGATGCGTGCCCACGATGGCTGCGTGAGCTGCGGCTCGGTCGACGAGAGTGCCGTGGCGTCGGTCGCTGAGCGCCTGGGACGTGGCATTAAGAAGTAACTGGCCTGCTTTGGGCTAGATATGAGACAAACGGGTGGTAGCCGTACCGGCTACCACCCGTTTTTGCTGGACATATGTTGCGTAAATCGTTTTGTCGCAGCCTTCTGTGCACTCGAATTTCGGAAGTGCGGGAAAAAACGCGAACCTCCTGAGCACACCGCCTTTTTAGACTCTCACGACCTGCGGTTTTGTTGTAAAAAAAGCCGGTCTGGTCGGCGAATCCCGATTTTTCCCCGCACTTCCGAAAACAGCGGTGCAGCAGCGTCAAAAAATGCCCTCAAAATCGAGAGTTAATGAACAGATGTAGCCGTTCGCCGCAAATTACCGTCCGTTTATAGAACCCACCCCCAGCGTGCAGTCCCCTTACGGTTGAATAAATACACATCTATGGAATTACGTAAGAGAGGACTGTTCCTATGAGCTACAAGACCGTTTGTGTTGCCGGCGGCGGCGTGTTAGGAAGCCAGATTGCCTTTCAGGCTGCCTACTGCGGCTTTGATGTAACGATTTGGCTGCGCAGCGAGGGCAGCATCGGCCGCACCCAGCCCAAGATCGATCATGTGCGCGAGGAGTACATCGCGGCAATCGAGGGTATGGCGGACGGTACGGGCGAGTGGTGTGCCGGTATCGCCGATAGCGACCAGACCTTCGACAGGGAGGCGGCGCTCGCCGCCGTTGAGCGTGCCTACTCCACACTCAAGCTGGAGCTCGACCTCGCCAAGGCCGTTGCCGACGCCGACTTGGTCATCGAGTCTATGGCCGAGGACACACAGGCAAAGATCGACTTCTACAAGAAGATTGCCCCGGTTCTCCCGCAAAAGACCGTCATCGTCACAAACTCTTCCACGCTGCTGCCGAGCACCTTTGCCAAGTACACTGGTCGCCCCGAGAAGTACCTGTCGCTGCACTTTGCCAACTCCATCTGGAAGAACAACATGACCGAGGTCATGGCACAGGACCAAACCGACAAGCGCTACTTCGACGAGCTCGTCGACTTCGCCAACGACATTCGCATGCTGGCGCTTCCCGTCAACAAGGAAAAGAACGGCTACCTGCTCAATTCCATGCTGGTGCCGTGGCTGCTCTCGGGCCTTGACCTGTATGTCTCGGGCGTCAGCGACCCCAAGAGTATCGACCTCGCATGGACGCGCGGCACTGGCGCTCCCAAGGGCCCATTCCGCGTATTCGACACCGTGGGTATCCAGACGGCCTACAACATCGTTATGCAGTATCAGAAGGTCCCGGGCCTGGTGAGCCCGTTGCTCGAAAAGATGATGATGCCCTACAACTTTAAGGCTATGGCGTCCGTCCTCAAGAAGATGCTCGACGAAGGCAAGCTGGGCGAAAGCTCGGGCGAGGGCTTCTTCAAGTACTAAAAAATGACCTCTCGGGGACGGAGGAAAACGGATCATTTTCGTCCGCCAACAGTGAGAAGATGGATCCAGAAATAGAAAGGAGTGGCAATGGGCCGGCTCGGGCTTTGAGGACAAGTTGCTGCAGGCCCAGGGCGATTTTTCGCTCAACGCGGGCCAGCACAGCGTGACGTATCTGCCGAGTTCTGACATGGCAACGACCGGTCGCTACCAGGTGCTGCTGTACGACAACAACTTTGGTGCGGCTGAGAGCTATCCCAAGTTCGACTGGGGCCAGCTGGGCGCCGCGGTGGTGACCGACTACAACAAGGGCACGCATTCGTTTGGGCGCATCTTTACAGTGGACGAGGCGGCCCGCACCTACGAGCTCGAAGACCAGATCGCCGTGCCGTTTTCGGGCTATGTGAGCAGTGCGCAGCGCGTTGGTGATTCAAATAGCATGCTCGTGGCATCGGGCCAGGCCAAGACCTTTACCGAGTACGACCGGTACGGTCGTCCCATCACCAGCTACGAGATGGAAGCCGAGAAGTACATCTATCGCGTGTGCAAGTACGAGCTGTAGGGCCGCGCTTAGGTTTGACCAATGGAGTATGAAAACACGCCGTTCGCCGATGCCCCCTCCGCGAGTGGCAGCCATATGGTTTGATATCAGAAACATATAGTTGTCGTCAGCCTGCTGGCGACGTTCCCCCTGATATCGGAGGTTCCAGGTATGTTTCGCGCTCCGTTAAACAACTATCGATTGGGCTAACATGGGCCGCCGTGCTATTTCGATAACCCTTGCAGTGATCTGCCTGGCTGTGCTCCTGGGCGCTACAGGGCTGTTTGCTATAAGCCGAGAAACGTCCTATATGCAGGAATGCGCTTCCGAAGGGTTTGCCATTGACGGTTACTATCGGGACGACAAGACGAGTCTGGAAACCCTGGCCTTTCTTGAAGAGGATAACCATCGGTGGCAACTGGTCGACAAAGACGGCAGCTGCGTTGACGGGCAGTTTAAGCGTACGGATGACCCCAACATCCTGATATTAAAGAAGGAAAACGGCGAAGAATTCGGCACGATTCACGTTGCGTATATATCGCGCCGACGCAATCAGGGGCAGATTTACCTAATTAGAAATACTAAGGTGACCCGATTTTATCTGGTGAGCACCGATCCGGCGTTTACAGTGGAATCTGGCGATGTCGATGCGGACGTCTGATTCACGGCAATAAAACAGCGAGCGGGGCGCGGGTATGAACTGCACCCCGCTATTTGCTCGTGTCCGTATTGCGTCTGCGCCTCGTCATAACTTGCGTCTGTGTGAGCATTCATCCCGCGCCGGCATCACTTCACATCGAACTCCACGCGATCGAGCTCGGGCACATTGAGGTCGATGAGCTTGCGGGCGATGTGACGGTCGTGTGCCCCAAGCGTCTCGCCTGTCGTCACATGGGCGACAATCTCGCGCTCGACGATGCCTTCCTCATCGCCTTCGGTGGCCGAGGTTTCGACGGCGACGGTGTAATCCTTAAAGCCTGGCAGCACCGCGGCAAGCTCGCGCGTGGTTTCGGTGACGCCGTAGCCGTCCTGCACGCCGGACTGCGCCGAGCCAATAGACCCCGCCGTCATGACGATGCAGGGGATGGCAAAGACTACCGTGCCCACAATGATGCGGCGGCGCACCTTGCGTGATAGCTCGTCGACCTCGGCATCTTCCTCGGCAGTCACAATGCCGTCGCCGTTGAGGTCGCGCTTGAGCGGCACGCGCAAAAGAAGCAGAACGGCTTCGGCCGCGAGTGCGATAAAGACCACGTTGATGCCAAACTCGTAAAGCGCCGAGAGAAACAGTGACCCGCTTGCGATGGCGATGCCATAGCCCGCCGCGCACAGGGGCGGCATGAGCGCGGTCGCCACAGCCACCCCGGCGATGAGCGTGGCGGGTTCCTGGTCGCGCGAGTTGCCCAGGCCACCCGCAAAGCCGCCCGCGAGCGCGACGGCAAGGTCCCACACAGTCGGTGTCGAATTGTCGATGATGGCGGCCGTGGTGGTGCCAAGGGGCGAGAGCTTAAAGTACAACGTGGATGTGACCAGGCAAAAGGCCATCTGCAGAGCCAAGCTCGCGACGGCCTCAAGGGCAATCTCGCGGTCGAGCGTGGCGATGCCGTATGCCATGGCAAGGACCGAGCCCATGAGCGGGCAGATGAGCATGGCGCCTACAATGGCGATATCCGAGTCGATATCGAGGCCGATGCTCGCGATCAACATGGCAATGATCAAGATGCATAAGTGTGAGCCAGTCAGGCGCGCCCCGTTTACAAAGCGCTTGCGAATCACGTGATAGGGCGCGCGTCCCTCGCGAATGTTGAATGCCCGCTTTAGAAAGCGGCTTGCGTTCTCCATGGCCTCGCTGTGGGCGGGGCGGATGCCATGGCGCCGATGATGGCGCTCGCGCAGTCGCTTGAGCTGTTGTTTATCGAGTTCCATGTCCACCTCGTTCTGGCACGTGCCGCGTATCCCGCCCGTCGTCTTTACTCTACACCGCGCTGAGCAAGGTGTCAGAAAAGGTTTGTTGACCTGGAAGTCAGGCTAATCGGCTTGACTAAAAACGCCGTGAGGATCATAAGAGTCGAATAGACAAAAAAGCGCGGGGCCGGTTTGATTCCGACCCCGCGCTCTGCGCTGGTGCGTTGTTGGTCGGCCTACCCCAGCAGGCTTAAGCCCACGGAGATGAACGCCAGGATAACGCCGACGATGGACTCGCCACCGAGCAGGCCGCTGGCGACAACCAGGCCCTGCTCCTGGAAGGCGGCGTCCTTGGCGGCCTTTTCCTCGTCCGAAAGACCGGCCTCGGCGTCGCGGTGAGCGACCCACTTGTCGTAGGCGAGTTTGACGCAGGAGCCCAGGAAGGCCGTGAGCGACATATAGAACGGCAGGTACACGCCCAAGCCGATCATCATGGCCGGAATGCCGAGCCAGTACATGACGATACCGGCGATAAAGCCGCCAACAAACCACGGCACGCTCGGGATGCCCGAGACCATGGTGGCGACGACGCTTGCCTGCGCGGCAACGAAGCTCTTGTCGGGACCGAAGGCGTCCGGACCATAGGCGGTGACGAGCGCGACCATGACGGCGGCGGCGACCAGGGCGCCCACGATGCCGCCGATGGCCTGGCCGACCCACTGTGCGCGCGGGTTGGTGCCCAGCACGGCGCCGGCCTTAAAGTCGTTCATGACGTCGCCCGCAAGGCCGCACGCCACGGCCACGATGCCGGCGATAAAGAACAGCTTGACCTGAGCGAGCCGCGCGAAGGCGGCAACGATGAGCATGACGATGAGGCCGAAGATCTCCATGGGGTCGATGCCCGTCTGGCCGCAGCTCTGCGCGCTCATGATGGTGGTGACAAAGGTGAACAGCGTGACGATGACGGCCGGAACGGGGCCAAGGTCGAGCACGATGGCGATGATCACGGCGATGGCGGCGGCGCCCAGGCCGATGATACCGGCGTCGAGTTTAAGGGAGCCCGAGATGAGCGACTGCTCGTCGGTGTCGGTGGAGCCGTCGGCGGCGAGGCCGCGGACGATGCCGGCGACCTGCGGCAGGATGTCTTTGAGGACGACGGCGACGCCAAAGCCCATCATAAGGCCCATACCCAGGGACTTAACAATGCCCTGTGCCGTCATAACGTCAAACAGGCCGGCAGCGGTGCCGCCGACGATGATGCCAAAATTGCCCAGCAGCGCGCCGGCAAACCAGAACGCGACGGGGGCGAAGCCCACGAGGAAGCCGACGGAGAGCAACATGGGCGAGTTGTAGATGGCAAAGGTCACGCCGGGGATATTGAGCGTGCACAGCATGCTGGGCACCACGCCCAGGGCGTCGCGCAGCACGCTGTAGATGCCGGCGATGGCCATGGAGCCAAAGAGCTGCTTGCCGGTCTTGCCGCCGGCCTCGGTCGCACGCAGGGTCTGAGCCGCGGCGTTGCCGGTGGGGAACTCAAGTGCGGCGTCCACGATAAAGTGACGGTGGATGAGTGCCGTGGCCAACAGGCCCAGGATGGTGCCAGCGAGTGCCACGATAAACATGTCGAGCCAGCTGATCTGGTCGGCATAGCCCAGCATCCAGGCGCCCGGGATGGTAAACGCCAGACCGCCGGCGACCATGGCGCCTGCGGACATGATGGTGTGGGTGACGTTGGCCTCGTTGAGGCTGGCGTTGCCCATGAGCTTAAGGAAGAACAGCGAGATGACGGCAGCGAAGACGATCGGCCAGGGGAGTGCGCCCATCTTGAGGGCGGTGTAGGCCGAGCTTGCCGTGATGATCACGCAGCCAAGGACGCCGATGACGACGCCGCGCAGCGTGAGTTGCCCGCGCATCGAAGCGCGGTTCGAGGGATTGCTCATATAGAACTCCTTTGCGTATATCCGCTTCCCCGGGAGCGCCGCTACGGATACGGTGCGGGAAGTCGGGTTACCAAGGGCCGCCGCATGAGCTCGCGCGCGACCGCGCACCAGTATAGCCGTAAGCTAGTCATTTTGGGATGACTGGTTTAGGTAGGCGATATACTGCTGGGCAGACGAAAGGAGCGTCGACGATGCTTAATGGGTGCACATATATATTGACGGTCGACGTGGGCAACACGTTCATTCGCTTTGGCCTGTTTGCCGAGGATTCGGCCGCGGCACAGGAATGCCCGCTTGCGACGTGCGAGATCACCACGCCGTCGAGCATCACAGCAGACGAGGCACGCATGCGTCTCGTGCAGGTCATGGCCGCACTGGCGGCCGATGCGGGCATGCCGGGTGCGCTTGTGCCCGCGGCTGCTGTGCTGAGCTGCGTGGTCCCGGCGCTCGAGCGCCCGTGGAAGGCGGCACTTTCCCGTACCTGCACGGGGCGCGTGCTCACGGTGGGGCCGGGCCTCAAGACCGGCATACCCGTGCACTACGATGACCCGGCCGAGATCGGTCCCGACCGCATCGCCGACGCCGTGGCGGCCCGCGCCGTCTACGGCTCGCCGTGCATCGTGATCGACCTGGGCACGACGACCAATATCGAGGTCATCGACGCGCACGGTACCTTTGTCGGCGGCGTTATCGCGCCGGGGCTGGCCCTCGGCGCCCGTTCGCTTTCGGCGGCAGCAGCGCGCCTGCCGCAGGTTGAGCCCTCGGCGCCGACACACGTCATCGGCCGCAACACGCGTGAGGCCATGCGCTCGGGCGTGGTTCTGGGCGAGGTGGCCCGCATCGACGGCATGCTCGACATGGTGCTTGCCGAGATGCGCGCGACCAAGGCCGCGGGGGAGGGCGATGTGCCCATCGTCATTACCGGCGACGATGCCAAGGCGCTTGCGGCGCTGGTCGGTCACAGTCTGACGGTCGACGACGCGCTGACGCTGCGGGGCCTCGCCGAGCTCTACCACATCAACCAAAAGCCCCGCCGCGCGTAGCGATGGGGCGGTGGGATAAGCGCCCCTACCTTTCACCTGCTACAATGGGTCAAACTATTGCGATTTCGGAGGTGTCTGGCATGTCGGACGATCTTCATCAAACTGCGTCGGGCAAGCGCCGCGACGTTATTAGCTGGGATGAGTTCTTTATGAGCGTGGCCATCGCCGCGCAGCGCCGCAGTAAGGACCCCAACACGCAGGTGGGCGCGTGCATCGCCAACACCAACCACCGCATCCTTTCGGTGGGCTACAACGGTACGCCCTCGGCACTCAACGATGACTTTTTCCCGTGGGGCACGAGCGATGACCCGTTGCAGGACAAGCACAACTACGTGGTGCATGCCGAGGCAAACGCCGTGCTCAACTACCGCGGCTCGCTCAAAGACCTTGAGGGTTCCACGGTCTACGTCACGCTGTTCCCGTGCCACGACTGCGCCAAGATCCTGGCGCAGGTGGGCGTGGGCGAGGTCGTCTACCTGGACAACAAGTATGCCGACACCGATGACGGCCGTATCAGCCGCCGCATTCTCGACTCCTGCGGCATCAGCTACCGCCAGGTCATCGTCGATGTCCAGATTGGTACCGGGGGACAGGCTCAGCAGTAGCGCGTGCCAACGCCAGCTGGCGGCAAAACAGCCAAAAGAGCCCCGTCCCAAATTGACTACTCGTGAAAGTCGCGTCTGCGCGCATGGACGGCTCGTGAGCGGGTACATGGCTGTAGTAACATAGCTTCTGTCCGCGGGCGTGCCCGCGTTGTTGTGAGAAAGGAGCCCCTGTGGCTGTTAACGAAGAGCTGCTTAAGAAGGTTCTTGAAGAGATTCGCCCCAACCTGCAGGCCGACGGTGGCGATATGGAGTATGTGGGCGTCGACGACGAGGGCGTCGTCAAGCTGGAGCTGCAGGGCGCCTGTGCCGGCTGCCCCATGAGCTCGCTAACCCTTTCCATGGGCATCGAGCGCATCCTGAAGGAGCACGTGCCCGGCGTTACCCGCGTTGAGCAGGTCAATGCTTCCGGCGAGGCCGAGGACCTGTACGACGAGTACGCACCGTTCTAAGATGCGAAAGCTGCGGACGGTACGCTCCGCATAGACGTTACGCCCAAATATGCGGCTGCGAGCGTAAGGCCCGCGGCCGCATTTGTATGTAGGGAGCAGGGGATCGATATGCTCAACGACCTCTACCATATGCTTGATCCCGTCGCGATCTCGGCGGGCCCCATCACCATCTACTGGTACGGTCTGGCCTACGTGGTCGGCGCTCTGCTCACGGCGGTCGTTATGTACCGCACGCAACGTCGTTGGGGCTTCGACATTACGATTGATGACCTGACGAGCGTCGTGGTCGGCGCGGTCTTTGGCCTTATTATCGGCGCGCGCCTGTTTTACGTCGTCTTTTACGGTGATGGCTACTATTTGGCCCACCCGCTCGAGATCTTTGCCACCAACGAGGGAGGCATGAGCTTCCACGGTGGCCTGGTGGGCGGCATCTTGGGCGGCATCATCGTGTGCCGCATGTACAAGCTCGACGCCTGGACTTTGGCAGACCTCGCGGTCATCGGTGCTCCGCTGGCCCTGTGCCTGGGGCGCTGCGCCAACTTTGTCAACGGCGAGCTGTGGGGCAAGCCGACCGATCTGCCCTGGGGCGTGATCTTTGGCGGCACCGCGGGCGATATGCCGCGCCATCCCTCCCAGCTCTACGAGGCGTTTCTTGAGGGCATCGTGCTCTTTTGCATCCTGCAGGTGCTCAGCCGCAAAAAGCCGCTATTGCCCCAGGGTACGTTTATGGGCGTCTTTGTGATGGGCTACGGCATCGTTCGCTTTTTGATTGAGTTTGTGCGCGTGCCCGATGCGCAGCTGGGCTATCTGCTGGGCGGCGTCATCACCATGGGTCAGCTGCTGAGCCTGCCGCTCGTAATCGCGGGCCTGGCGCTCATCATCTTCGCCCGACACCGCAACCAGCCCCAGCGCGTCTACCTGGACGCCTAACCACCAAAACCACCACAAAGGGGACAGGCACCTTTGTGGTGGTCTTGCCGAGTTTGATAGGTTTCTAGAAAGGCTTTCGGACTGTGAAGGATCCCGACCTCTCCACAACGGCTGCGCGCGACGCTGCCCGCATCGTCTGGTTTAAGCGCTACCCCGCCAAGCAGACGCTCATCGCATTTTTGCTCGCGCTGTTGGCGACCACGGCGTTTTCCATCGATCCCGCCCCGGTGTCGAGCAACGCAGTCTTGGCGATTGACCCCAAAGCCTCGGGCATGCTGTACGTGTGCTACGAGGTGCTCCTCTCGTTTGCCGGCCATACCGACGCGGTCATGCTGCTTGCGCTTGCCTGCCTGCTCACGCTGCCGTTTCGCTACGTGTTCTTTGGCCGCGGCGACGCCTGGCGTCCCTCGGTGATCCTTCCGTCGCTGTTCTTTGCCGTCTGCATGGTGTTTGGCCGCAGCTACGACCTCACCGATTCGGCCGAGATCGTGCTCGGCGACAAGGCCCGCATCATCTGCGCCTGGATAGGCGGTGCGGGCTGGATGCTCTTGGCGGTCGTTGCCTTCTACCTGGCTTTTGAGTGTCTAGATTGGCTGAGCTCTCGGCGCATTCCGTTTTCCGAAGCACACTTTGGCCGCGTATGGCGTGTGGCTCACGCCGTGCTCTCGGTCCATCCCTTTGCCGGGCCCTTCCTGGTGCTTATGATCGCCTGGGCGCCCACGCTCATCGCTTCGCTGCCCGGCCTTTTTATGGGAGATACGGGTGCGCAGATTCGCCAGTGGTTCAACTACCCCAACGGCACGAGTGACTACCTGCGTCTGCTCAATCCCAATGTGTTGCTCAACGGACATCACCCCGTGGTGCACACGGCTATCATCGGTTCGTGCGTCCAGCTGGGGCTTTCACTGTTCAACAGCGCCAACGCGGGTCTTGCCATCTACACCTGCGCTCAGTTCGTTATTACGGCCGCCTGTATGGCCTATTCCATCTCGTCGCTGCGTAAGCTGGGCGTGAGCCTGCCGGTCCGCGGCGTAATCCTGCTGTTCTTTGTGTTTATGCCTATGTTCTCCAACTACGCGGCTCTGCTTACCAAAGATGTGCTGTTTGCCGACGCGTTTTTGGTGCTGTTGGTGCAGACCGTGAAGCTCGTGGCCTGCGGCCTGCCCCGTCGCGATGCCAATGCCGAGCGTGCGGGCGAACAGAGGCCCGTGCTCTTTGCGCGCCATGACTGGCTGCTGCTCGCTCTGGGCGCCATGGGTTCCACGTTCCTGCGCAACGGCGGCCTGGTGTTTCCCCTGGCGGCATGCGTAATCGCGGCGGCGTTTTGCGCATGGGACGCGCATGTGGCTCATCGTGCAGCCAAGCAGGCTGGTGCTGCGCCTTCGGGCGCCATCCCGCGTTTCCGCTGGGTCGGCGTCCTCGCGGTGCTCGCGCTCTGTCTTGCCTCCAATATGTACTTCACCAAGGTCTTTATGCCGGAGCACGACATCACGCCTGGTTCCAAGCGCGAAATCCTCTCGATTCCGTTCCAGCAGACGGCTCGTTTCGTCCAAAAGCACGACGGCCTCAACTCGGGCGTCAACCCCACGGTTAAGGAGGACGGCACCATCGTGGAGGCTCCTTGCGACGGCTTGGTGACCGACGAAGAGCGTGCCGTGATCGACCGCTTGCTCAAGTACGAGAATCTGGGCCGCCGTTACAACCCGGATAAGTCGGACGCCGTTAAAAATTGCTTTAACGAGTATGCCTCGCAGGAGGACATCAAGGCCTATTTTGAGGTGTGGGCCCAGATGTTCAAAAAGGACCCCGGGTGCTATATCTCGGCGCTCATCAATAACTACTATGGGTATTTTTATCCGAGTGCCCGCGATGCGTGGGTCTACAGTACGGCGCGCAGTGCCGAGATTATGGCGAAGCCCGATAACCTCAAGTACTTTGACTTCCATCCGGTCGATAGCAAGGTTGTGCGCTGGTGCGACCACCTGATCAACCTGTATCGCGTGGCAGTACAACGCATACCGTTTATCTCGCTCACCATGAGCTCGGCCACCTATGTGTGGATCATGATCACCGTGGTGGTCTATCTGCTACGTCGTCATTCGTGGCGCGGGCTGGCCATTTGGGTGCCGCTGCTGGGCGTGCTCGCCGTGTGCCTGATCGGTCCCTGCAACGGCTCGACCTACATGCGCTACCTGTATCCGGTCATCGCCTGCATGCCCTTTGCCATCGGCGCCACCATCACCCGCAGCGACCTCCTCTGGTCCTAATTTGGTGCAAAGGGGACAGGTTGCTTTGCACCAAGGGGTTGCATCATCACGTCGCCTTCATTTTGGGGTTTATCTCGCAGGCCAGTAGGTATATCATAACGACGTTTGTTTATATTGCCCGAGCATCTGCGCTGGGCTTTAGGTCGAAACCGATAGGAGACACGTATGTCCGGACACTCTAAGTGGGCCACAACCAAGCATCGTAAGGGCGCGCAGGACGCCAAGCGTTCCGCCCTCTTCTCCAAGCTGAGCCGCAACATCACCGTTGCTGCCCGTCTCGGCGGCGACCCGCTGCCCGAGAACAACGCCAGCCTCGCCGCTGCTGTTGCCAAGGCCAAGGCTCAGTCCATGCCTAAGGACAAGATCAAGTCCGCTATCGACAAGGCCTTTGGTTCGGGTGCCGATGCCGCCGTCTACGAGAACATCGTGTACGAGGGCTACGGTCCCGCCGGTGTCGCCGTCTACGTCGACTGCCTGACCGATAACCGCAACCGCACCGCCGCCGATGTCCGTTCCGCCTTCTCCCACGCTGGTGGTAACCTGGGCACCTCGGGCTCCGTCGCCTTCCAGTTTGAGCGCAAGGGCCAGATCGTCGTCGCCAAGGAGATCCTGGACGAGAACGCCAAGAAGGAGACCATGATCGCCAACGGTCCTGCCGGTGACGAGGATGAGTTCATGATGGCCATCGCCGAGGCCGGTGGCGAGGACTACGAGGACGCCGGCGAGGAGTGGATCGTCTGGACCGCTGCTAACGACGTCATGGCTGTCTCCAAGGCGCTCGAGGAGCAGGGCGTCCAGGTCAAGGGCTCCGAGACCACCATGGTCCCGACTACCCCGACCGAGGTCTCCGGTACCGACGCCAAGAAGGTCCAGCGCCTCATCGACCGTCTTGAGGAGCTCGACGACGTCCAGGATGTTTACAGCACCATGGACATGACCGACGAGGTCATCGCTGCCCTCGAGGAGGAGTAGCGCCCACACGGGTTAAGCCGTGCATATCTGGGCATAATGAAGCGAGCATGCAAGCCTCGTGGAATAGATGAGCCGGATCCGCGTGCGTAGAGCACCGGACCCGGCTCTTTTATAATGATGCGAACCGTTTTGCATTCTGTGGACCGAAACCTGAAGGGAGCGCGCGTGCGCGTACTCAAACGAGCCCTAGCGATCGTGTATCTTGCCGCCGCCATCGTGGCGCTGGGTACGCTTGTCTGCCAGTTCTGGGGACCGTATACGTATCGCTTTATGCTGCTGTTGCGTGACACCATGCCTCGCGTCGTCGTTACGGTGTGCGCCGCCATCGTGGCACTTGGCGTGCTTATCGGGTTTTTCCGCCTGATGTTCGCGCGTCGCGAGCCGTCCTGCGTGCATCCGGCGGGGGAGCGCAATATCGAGGTCACGCTCGCAGCGCTTTCCTCGTGCGCCCGTGCCGCGGCGGAGTTCGATGATCGCGTGATGGTTGAGCGTATCGAGGCACGCGTTCAAGGCTCCGACGAGTCGCGCGTTCGTTTTAAGGTCGAGGCCATCGCGCTCGATGATAAGGACGTTGCCGCTCTTGCCACCTCGATGCAGCAGCGCATCGAGAAGGCCTGCGACACCATGCTCGGCACGCCGGGCACGACCGCGCGCGTCCGTTTTTTGCCGTCCAAGACTACCGTCCAGACCGTGGAGGTTTCCGGTGAGTGATACCAACCAAGACAAGACCGCCCGCACGCCGCGCCTGACGATCGACCAGAACGCTACGCCGGCAGGCGAGACCACCGACACCAAGCCCGAGGCCGGCGAGCAGCACGACAGCGCCGCCAACGACTTTGACGAGGCCATGGGGCTCATCAAAGGTACGGGCGCTGCTATCTGGAGCTACGCCGTGCGCCACCCCAATACTACGCTCGGCGCCTTGGCAGGCTTTATCCTCGCCGTGCTGGTACTTACGTTGGGCCTGTGGGACACGCTCGTCATCGCATTCTTTGTGCTGATTGGCGCCGTGATCGGCCAGATTCGCGACGGCGAGAACGGTATCGTCAACTTCTTCGGCCGTCTGTTTAGCGGCCGCTAATATGTATTCGACTGTCGCATCTGCGGCAGGCATAAGGAGGAACCATGGCTTTTAACGCGAAGGTCGATGTGGCCGATACCGAGCTCGAGGCGAATGAGGCCGTCGCCGCCGAGGCGGAGGACGTAACGCTCGAGGACGAGGCGCTCGTCGAGGCCGAGTCCGATGCGGACGAGGATAACGAGGAGATGGATGAGGAGGCGGACGAGTCCGAGGACTCGCTGACCTATTCCAACGGCGTGATCGAGAAAATCGTCGCCATGGCCACCCGCGAGGTGCCGCACGTCCTGGGCATGAAGGGCAACCTCATGCACTTTGTGCAGGAGCAGTTTGGTGCCGAGAACCTGACCAAGGGCGTGACGGTTGAGGTCACCGATGACAACCGCGTGGTCGTCAACATCTCGGTCATCATCGAGTACGGCGCCTATGCGCCTGCGATCTTTGACGACGTTAAGGCGCGCGTCACCGAGCGTCTGGCCGCGATGACCGGCCTTGAGGTGGCAGGCGTCAACCTGCGCATCGAGGATGTCATCACCCCCGAGGAGTACGAGCACCGCACCAGCCAGCACGAGTAACCTACCAAAAAGGGATGTTTATTTTGGCAGGTTTTACCTGCGAAAACGCTAAACGGTCGACCACGCAAGCAAAAGTGCGGTCGACCGTTTTCTATATGCCCCCGATGCAGGCATACCGCTCGTCTAACTAAGGGTTGCAATCTTCGCGTTCCGCGTTACCCTAATGGGCGCATTGTTTCCAAATTGTTAACGAGGGGTTGCCGTAATGGCCGACGAACACGAGACCGAAAGCAAGGCATGGGCGATTGAAGCCGCTGCGGCAGAGGCGGCGTCGCGTGCCGCCGAGGAGATGCATCGTCCTCCGGTGGTGCCGATGGAGCGCGTTGTCGGTCGCGAGGATATCGAACGTGGCGAGCGCGCCGGCCGCAAGCGCAGCCAGGAGCCAGGCTTTCCGCGCTTTTTTGCCGAGCTCAATCTGGGCCTGATCCTCACGGCCTTTGCCATCGTGGCCTTTAAAACCCCCAATCACTTTGCCTTCGGCGGCACCTCGGGCGTGTCGGTCATTCTTTCCACGCTGTTCCCGACTCTGCCCGTCGGCGTCTTTATGTGGATTATCAACGTGGTCCTGGTCATCCTGGGTTTTATCTTTTTGGAGCGCAAGGCAATCCTTTGGAGTGTCTTTGCCTCGTTTGCGCTTTCGGCCTACGTCTCGCTGTTTGAGCTCTTCATTCCGACGGATGTTTCGATGACGGGCGATATGTGGCTCGACCTGTGTTTTGCCGTCATCTTGCCGGCGCTGGGCAGTGCCATTGTCTTTGACATTGGCGCCTCGACGGGCGGCACCGACATCCTTGCCATGATTCTCAAACGCCGCACGACGCTTGAGATCGGCCGTGCTCTGTTGCTGGTCGATATCGGCATCGTGACCATCGCGGCTTTCCTGTATGGCCCGCGCGTCGGCCTGTACTGCGTGCTCGGTCTGTTTGCCAAGACGCTTGTGGTCGACAAGGCTATCGAGAGCATTCACCTTCGTAAGGTCTGCACGATCATTTGCTCCGAGCCCCTTAAGGTCGAGGAGTTTATCGTCAAGCATCTCAACCGCACGGCAACGATCAGCCGTGGCTACGGCGCCTTTTCGGGCAAGTGCGTCACGGTGATTATGAGCGTGCTGAGCCGTCGCGAGGCAGTGCAACTGCGCCGCTATACCCGCGAGATTGACCCTGGTGCCTTCATCACCATCGTCGATAGCTCCGAAATCGTCGGCAAGGGCTTCCGCGGCACGAACTAGCCCTGGTGCGCACTTTGAATCATTGAATAAAGCTACCCACGTTGCAAATCGGTCATCTTGGGGTATTTGTCCCCATATTGGGCGATAATGATGCCAAAGACATCGTTTGCGATCCAGGTGATTCGCTCTAGATACGAAGGGATGATTTCGATGTTCTGTTCGCAGTGTGGCGCCCCCATGGGCGATAACGACAAGTTCTGCGGCGTGTGCGGTGCCCCTAATACCGAGGTCAAGGCCGCCGGTCCCGCTCCGCAAGCTCAACCTCAGCCGCAGGGTCAGCCGTTTGTCCAGCCGCAGCCGCAGCCGCAGCCGTTCGTTGCGCCCCAGCCGGCTATGAACGCGCCCAAGGGTTGCATGGCTCAGGCCTTCAACGACATGCTTAAGGTTCCCGGCGCCTTGGTTCGCGTATGCCAAATCGCCTTTTTGCCGGCGCTGATCTGTGTTGTCTCGGTGCTGGTGCTGTTTATCCCCGTTATCGGCGGTATCGCAGCGGCCATTGGCTTTTTGCTCGCGTACGTGGCAAGCGTGTGCGGCGCGGGCTTTGCCATCGAGTGGGGTCGTGACCTGTCGCTCAAGGATGATAACGGCATGGAGCGTCCGCTGCTGCGCTCGACCTCGTTTGGATTGGGCATTTTCTCGTCTGTCATTACCGGTGTGCTCGAGTTCGTGGCCATTATTCCGGTGATTGGCGTGGTGTTCTCGGCTATCGAGAGCGTCGTGATCGGTGCCGTCGGTTCATATTATTTCAATGGTTGGAGCGGTCTTGAGGGTGCCCTCATCGGTTCGATGGGGCTGCTTGTCTTTGCCATGATCGTGTCGGTGGTACTGGGCATCTTCTTTAAGATGTTTGGTGATGCCGCCGTGATGCACTTTGCCGTCGCGGGGCGCGTGGAAAGCGCGTTTTCGCTCGAGAAGGTCTGGAAGTCTTATAAGGCCAACCTGGGCAAGCTATTCTGCGCCTCGATTCTTCCCGAGTTTTTGACGGGCATCGTGTCGCACATCATCACGTGGATCTTCACCGCCATCTTTGGCGCCATTGCTACGTTTGGTATGTATAGCTATTACTATCGCCCCACGGGTCTTGAGGCAATCATCGAGGGCGGCGGCATTACGCTCATCCTGTTCTTGATGATCGTTGCCTTTGTCACGGTGTTCCTGACTGTGTTTGGCAAGATGCTCAAGTATCGCGCCGTTGGCTACTGGGCCGCGCGCTATGCCAGCGAGTGGGCCGATGAGGATGCCGACGATGTTCTGACGTTTGTGCTTCCGGGTGAGAAGAAGCCTGCTCCTGCGGGATTCAATCCCACGGCCGCCACTGGTGCAGCCCCTGCACCGGCACCCGCACCTGCCCCTGCTCCGGCACCCGCGCCCGCGCCAGCACCTGCCCCTGCTCCGGCACCCGCGCCCGCACCTGCCCCGGCACCTGCCCCGGCGCCCGAGGCGACGCCTGCGGAGCCCGATTGGGATGCCCTTGCCACGCCGGCGGATGAGCCGGGCGATAATCCTGCTGCCGAAAACAATCAAACCGAATAGTCGGTCGAGGCGCCCTGGGCAACTGAGCCCGGGGCGCCTTTTTCTACTGCGAAAGCAAGAAAATGCCTGGGAAAACGGTTGCAGTAAAATTTCTCGGAAATTGGCCAATGTTGCGCAACAACGTCGCGGCTATTGTTGAGAACATAGACGTGTAAGGTTTGAAGGCGTGCAACGCCTTAGGAAAAGGAGAGGCTTATGTTCTGTCCCACTTGTGGTTCTCCCATTTCGGATGATGCCAAATTCTGCCCTGTCTGCGGTTCTGCCGTCGGTGCCGCTTCCGCTGCTCCTGCTCCGCAGCCCGCGCCGCAGCCTGCACCTCAGCCCCAGCCTGCTCCGCAGCCCACGCAGATTCAGCCCACTCCGGTTCAGGCAGTTCAGCCTCAGCCTCAGCAGCAGTACGCCGGGCAGCAGCAGTACACCGGTCAGCAGCAGTATGCTCAGCAGCCTGCACCTGCCCCGATGGGCTATACTCCGATTAAAACCGACCGTGGCGTGATCGGCTGGCTCCTGCTTTCCATCGTGACCTGCGGCATCTATTCATATTACTTCCTCTATTGCCTCGCCCGCGACATCAATGTCATGTGCCAGGACGACGGCGATTTCACGCCGGGTCTGGCAGCATTTATCCTGCTGTCGTTCGTGACCTGCGGCTTCTACGCACTCTACTGGTACTACAAGATCGGTAACCGCCTGCAGGCTAATGCTCCTCGCTATGGCCTGATGTTCCAGGAGAACGGTACCACCGTTCTTATGTGGCAGATCGTCGGCGCGCTGCTGTGCGGCCTTGGCCCCATCTTTGCCATGAACATCATCATCAAGAATACCAATGCCATGGCAACGGCTTACAACGTCCGTCTTGGCGCTCGTGCCTAACGATAAGAGCGGCGTGAACAGCTCCCAGGGACATAAGGGCGCGGCGGAACTCATTCGCCGCGCCCTTTCTTGCATCGGTGTGCTCTTTGTCGCCTGGTTCGCACTCTACCTGCTCGATATTGGCTGCGTGTTTCGCCTGATGACGGGCATTCCCTGTCCGGGATGTGGCATGACGAGGGCCTGGCTGGCAGCACTGCGCCTCGATTTTGCGGCGGCCTTTGCCTACCATCCGCTGTTTTGGGTGGTGCCGATTGCGTTTGTGCTCGCGTTCGTGCGCGAGGAGGTGACGTCGAGCAAGCTAAAGCGCGGCATCGACATTGCGGTTGTTGTTCTGTGCGTGCTGGTCGTTGCCGTATGGATCGTGCGCCTTATCAACCCGGCAGACGCGGGCCTGCTCTTTGGCGGCCATGCGCCCGCCGGAGTCCCCACCGATATCATTCACCTCGAAACCCCACGCTGGCTCGCCATCCTTCGCTCTTACTTGTCGTGACGGAGGACGCGCTAGAAAAGCGGTCGACACATAAGCGGGGGCGAACGTTGAGATAACGTTCGCCCCCGCTTTGCTATAGCCAGGTTGTTATAGGTGGGCGTGACGGCTACTCGCCGTGCTTCTCATCGTGGCGAGCGGCGGCACGGGCATCGTGGATGCCCTTGATTGCGGCATGGCGGGCGGTGCGGGCGTCGTGCACGGCGTCGCGGGCCTCGGCGGCAGTTGCCTTGGCAGAGCGCAGCTTGGCTGCCAGGTCGGGATTGGTCTCGGCAACCGCGGCGATCGTGGGGCCGTCGAGCTCTTCTTGCGTGGGCTCGGCCAAAAAGTCGATGGCATACTGAGCGGCTACCATGGAGCCCTTGGCGAGCACGCTCTCGTCGATCTTATAGAAGCAGGAGTGCTGGGCATAGGTGGCGCCAATCTGGGGGTTGCGCGTGCCAACAAAGGCGAGCACGCCCGGTACGCGGCGCAGATACTCCGAGAAGTCCTCGCCCGAAAGCGTGCCGCGGTAATGGCCCTCGCCCGCGGGACCCAGGCACTTGAGCACAGCTTGGCGGCAGCGCTCGCTCGAGGCGGCATCGTTTTCGACCTTGTAGTTGGCGATGGTGTAGTCGGTGAGCTCGGCCTCGGCGCCCAGAGCAGCCGCGGTGTGCTCCACGATGCGGCGCATAAGCTCGGGCATCTCCTCATGCGTCTTGTCGCCATAGGTGCGCACCGTGCCGGCGAGGTACGCCGTGCCGGCGATAACGTTGCGCGCGGTGCCGCCATGCAGCTCGCCGACGGTGATGACGGCAGGTTCGTAGGGGCTAATCTCGCGCGAGACGATGGTCTGCAGGGCGTTGACGATTTCGGCGGCAACCATAACGGCGTCGTGGCCGCGCTGGGGCATGGCGCCATGGCACGAGGTGCCGCGGATGTCGATGCGGAACCAGTCGGTGTTTGCCATGCGTGGGCCGGGCTCGCAGCTTACGGTGCCGGCGTCGACCTCGCTCCAGATGTGCGCGGCGTAGGCGCCGTCGACGCCGTCGAGCACACCCGTGCCGATCATGAGTTTGGCGCCCTGGCCGTTTTCCTCGCTGGGCTGGAAAACGATGCGAATCTCGCCGTGGATGTCATCGGTCATGTGGCGCAGAATCTGCAGCGTGCCGAGCATCATGGCGATATGGCAGTCGTGACCGCAGGCGTGCATGCAGCCCTCGTTGACGCTGGCGAACTCCTCGCCGGTCTGCTCGGTGACAGGCAGGGCGTCGATATCGGCGCGCAGCAGGATACGGCGGCGCGGCGTGCCGTCCTCGCGGTAGGCATCCGGCGCGGTACCGCGAAGCGTCGCCACCAGGCCCGTCTTGAGCGGACGCTCGTAGGGGATATTCATGGCGTCGAGCTGGTTGGCGATGTCGGAAGTCGTGCGCTCCTCGGCAAGGCTCAGCTCCGGGTGCTTATGGAAGTGCCGGCGCTGCTTGATGATGTAGGGTTCAAACTCGGCGGCGATATCCTGGATGGCCGCGGTGACGTCGTCTGCCGCGCGAACCTCGGTTGCCGCCATAATCTGCTGTGCCTTGGTCTTCGTCATGGTCGATTTGCTCCTTGTTGGCTCGATCGCAAAATCGTACAGGCTCTCTCCAGTATGCCACCTGCCGCTAGAGCTGGTAAAGTTGCCGTTTGCCGCTTGGGGTTTTGTAACAAGAGTGGGGGAGTACACTCGGGGGTGTTGAATTTCCTGCCAGAGATGGGGATGCCCATGCAGCATATCGATCGGATTATCCGCTCCAAGAACGTTTTTACCGCCCAAGACGGCATCGATGCCGCCCGCGAGCTGGCGATTGCCATTGCAGGCGATCGCATCGTCGCAGTCGGCGCGCCCGATGACGTGATTGCCGCCGCACCTGCTGCCACGCCGGTAGTCGACTACGGCGAGCAATTCATCTGCCCCGGTTTCCATGATGCGCACCTGCACTTCTTCCATACCTCGGTCGGTTCCTCGCCGTACATGCTCATGGATATGGGCACGTCAGAGGCGGCACTGGTGCAGCATGCGCTCAAGTTTTCCCAAGGCTTGCCCGATGACGCCTGGGTCGTGACCCAGGGCTGGCGCGATTACCGCTGGGATCCGCCCGAGCACCCTACCAAGGCTTCCCTCGACGCCGCCTTCCCCGATCGCCCCTGTGTTATGTATTCGGGCGATGGGCATACCCTGTGGCTCAACAGCCGCGCACTCGAAGCCCTCGGCGTGACGCGCGACAGCGAGCCTCCGGCGGGTGGCAGCTACGACAAGGATGCAAATGGCGAACTCACAGGTATCGCTCACGAGGCTGCGGCCATGCAGCTGCTGCCGCGCTGTCTTGAGTGGCTGGGCGAGGACCGCATCGCGAGCGCTTACGCCGACCAGATGAAGCGTATGGCCGAGCAAGGCATCACCTCAATTTGCGATATGTCGCTCATGCCCATGCCAGGCTGCGACTTTATTCGCGACGATGTTTGCGACAAGCTGCAGGCCGCCGGCAAGCTGGGCATCCGCGCCCATTTGTTTCCCACGCTGCTGGATGACCAATCACGCTTGGAAGAACTCCAGACCCGCTACGCGAACAACGCGCTGCTCTCGGCGCCAGGCTTTAAACAGTTCTTCGACGGCGTGTCGAGCGAGCATACCGCATACCTCACTGAGCCCTATACCAACCCGCGCTTTCCGGGCGACCTGGGTCGTCTGACGGTTCCCGTCGAGCGCATGCGCAAGCTGGTTCTGGCGGCAGCCGAGCGTGGGCACACCGTGCGCATCCACGTTATCGGCGACGGCGCCATTCATGCTGCGCTCGATATCTTTGAGGAGGCGGCAGAGCTCTACGGTCTGCCCCCGCACGGTCATAACACGCTCGAGCATCTGGAGAATTTGCTGCCCGGTGACATCGATCGTCTGCGCAAACTCAACGTCATTGCCTCGAGCCAACCCTGCCATATCACGCTCGACCCGGGTGGCCCGGAGCGCGACCTGGGCCTGGAACGCAGCCGCATCATGTGGCCGTTTGCGACCTATAAGCAGCGCGGCATCCGCCAAGCTTTCGGTACCGATAGCCCCATCACAGCCGTTACCAGCATGAACGTGCTCTACACGGCTATCACGCGTCAGGACCCCAAAAGCCACTGGCCCGAGGGCGGCTGGCTCCCCAGCGAGCGCATCGACGCGGCTACAGCTCTGCGCAACTACACCCTGGGTAGCGCCTACGCAGCAGGTGACGAGCAAAACCTCGGCAGCCTAGAGCCCGGCAAATACGCCGACCTGGTAGTCCTGGACCAAAACCCGCTCACTATCGACCCCCAAGAGCTGCAAGCCACCAAGGTTCAGGCCACCTACCTGGCAGGCAACTTGATTTATGAGCGCTAATAATCATGCCGTACCGTTAAGCGCGGCTCGGGCAGCCTATTTTGGGATGGCGCTCGAGCCGCGTTTGTATATCGGTGGGGACTCGCTATGAGCGTCCCCGCTCTGCTTGATTTGAGCGTGGGGTGGGGCGCCGCTGCCCCGCGCATTTAATTTGGACATCAGCAATGCCGTCTCTTGGTGTTTTGCATACTTTCCATTGCAGATTGCATAAAAAGGCTGGGATGTTCTTTCTGGTCCTGATGTACCCCCGCCTGGGCCGTGCAAAAAACGGAGTATTCAGCAACACAAGCCCCGCCGGCGCCGCTGCAGTCGGGTAGCATCGCGGAGCTCGATGACATTTTGTGGTCTGGTACGGCGCGAAGTATGCCCATTTGTTCCAACGGGGTCTGCCCACCGACCAAAACCGCCCGCTGAAAGCATCCTTGGGACCAAAAAAGTATGTCCGGCGCGTATGCATTTACCCTGGCCTGCTGAATACTCCCAAAAATGCACGGTGCTCCCCGGGGGACCCGTGCGCGCGGCGAAAACCATGCCCATGTCGCTATCCGCATCGCCATTTTGCTGCACTGACTTTTCTGAATACCGGGCCTGAATTAGTTAACCTGGCTCCCGGGGCGGACCGGAGGGCATGAAGTTTGTCGCGAGTTCCGCACGCAAAGGAAAGCACTTAATGTGCTTTCCGTCTT
>CAUDVX010000015.1 GCA_958452935.1 uncultured Collinsella sp.
TGCACAACCCCGACCCCGAGGCGCCCGATGACCTGCTCGAAGGCGTTAAGGCCATTCGCCACATGCACCTGCGCGTCATCGATGAGACCGGTTTCTTTACCGCCGACGAGATGCTCTACCCGTCCAACTACCAGTACCTCGTCGACCTGCTGAGCTACGTCGCCGTAGGCGCCCGCTCGGTCGAAAACCAGGAGCATCGCTTGGTATCGAGCGGCATTTCGGTGCCTGTGGGCATGAAGAACCCCACCGCCGGTTCCACCACCGTCATGCTCAACTCCATCTACGCCGCCCAGGCACATCAGAGCTTTATCTTCCGCAACTGGGAGGTTGAATGCGACGGCAATCCGCTCGCACACGCCGTCATGCGTGGCTACATCGGTCTCGACGGTCGTACCTACCCCAATTACCACTACGAGCACCTGGAGCGCCTGGCCGAGCGCTATACCGAGCATGCCGGCTATGCCAACCCGGCAGCGGTCATCGACTGCAACCACGACAACTCGGGCAAACGTCCGCTGGAGCAGTATCGTATTTGCAAGGAGGTGCTCGACAGCTGCCGCCGCAATGAGTCCATCTCTAAGCTAGTCAAGGGCTTTATGATCGAGTCCTACCTGGAGGACGGCAATCAGCCGGTCGACGGCGGCGTCTTTGGCAAGTCGATCACCGACCCGTGCCTGGGCTGGGAAAAGACCGACTACCTCATCCACGAAATCGCGGAGCGGATTTAGAGTTACGGCGTTTTACCAAACGCCGTAACGGCTCGACGCTGCAAGCCCGCCAGAGCGGCAATCTGCCTTTCAGCTTCGGCGGCATGACCAGAAGGTCAATGCCGCCTCGCTTCAAGGCACCTTGCTCGCTCTGGCGGGCTTTCGCTGACTTTTGCTCTACCTGCGGTGTTGGCGGGGTAGCTAATTTAGGATGGGGCTCTTTTAGCTGCCCGCAAAGTAGTCATTGGGGACGTTCTTGTTTGACTAGTCGTTTAAGAACGTCCCCAACGACTACCCGGGGGAGTTGCCTTCCCTCGTGGCGGTCTTCTAGCAGAAAAACCAAGTGAGTAGGCTTTTTGCAGAAGGCCGAGCACGCCCCAAAACGACATAGCTCTGACCTGCGGTTTTATTGAGCATTTGTCGCGATGTGCTCGGCAGGTTCAAAAAAGTCTACTCACTTGTATCTGAGACGTACCAGATTGGCAAAAACCGCCGCGAAAGGGCCCCTGGTCCCTTCGCGGCGGTCATACGCCTCTATTTTTGCGACGGTTTTGCCCGCTTGTTATTCGCTGTAGCGGGTGGCGATGACAGCTTGTACCATGCCGGCGCTCATGAGGTAGGTCACCAGGAAGTAGCCGCCGTAGGCTGCCAGGAAGATTGCACAGGTGAGGCCCACGGTGCCACCGATGCTCATATTTCCGAATATGCTCACCAGCTCGATGATCACCTTAAGTGCCACAAAGGAGTGCGCCAGGCCCACTGCCAGCGGGAACAGGAAGAATACCGCTTGCTGTGCCATCACCGAATGGCGAATCTGGCGGTCGTCACAGCCAATCTGCGCCAGCACACGATAGCTGCGGCTGCCGTCGGCCACGTTGGAGAGTTGCTGGATCGACAGAATCGCCGCGCATGCAACGACCAATACAAAGCCGATGTAAATGGCTAGGTAGCTAATAAGACCGTTCATTTGCGCTGCTTGCGTGTACATCTCGGAGCGTGTGATGAAGGTTCCCCACGACCCCGACTCCTTGCCGTCAACGAGCAGATTGTCGAGCACAGTGTATTTAATGCTCTCGTCTGCCTCGGTTGTATCCATCCCCTGTTTGTAGTTAACGAGCAGACTACTGGAATACGGCTGCAGATTAAGTTGGGACAACAGCTCGTCGGCAACGACGACGGTACCCCCATTACTGCCCATCGCCGAGTTGGCGATGGCCGCCGTATCTTCGTCCGACTTATCGGTTGCGGGCTTGAGCGTATGCCCGCCCAAGGTAAGGGTATGGCCGCCAGCCATATACTTGGTGTACAGGTCGACCAGCTCGCCGCCCATATCACACGTGAGCAGATACTGGTCGTGACCGATGTGCACCGGCTCCTTGCCCATCATCTGGCGCAGTTTGTTGTACTGACTTGCCGGCGTCACAGACAGGCCTGTCATGTCGGCATTGCTACCCCCGAACGCCTTGGGAAGCTTTTCGCCCATGGTCTTGCACATCTCACTTGGGGTCACCGAAGGATCCGAGCCGCCAAGCGGGTAACTCAGATACGAATCGATCTGCACATGCTCACCGGCAACATCGGCGATATTGACCTTCTCGCCGGTCTCGTCGTTGTTGTCCGCCGACTTGCCCTTAATACCGTCTGCAACGTTATCGTGATCGATACGATCGCCGTGCCATGCGGAGTACAAATCGACCGTACTATCGGCCAACACCATGCGATCGGCCTCAGACGGATTGACATACTCTTTGTAGTAGTCGAGCGTTTCGGGCGTGTAATAGACATACGTCTGAGACACATCAACAGGGTTATAGCGCTCCAGGTTTTCGTTCATCACGTTGCCAATCGACATACCGCACGTCACCGAAGTGATGGCCAAAAACAGGAGCATCGCGATGACGCCCATCGAAAAGCACACCGTATTGACCTTGGCCGAAAGCTGGCGCACGGTAAACATGTTGAGGCCGCGCCAATACACGCCGCGCAGGCTCTGCACCAGCTTGATGAGCATGCCCGAGAGTCCCCAGAACAGGGCAAAGGTGCCCACGGTAACCATAGCGGTCGTAATACCAAACTGGTTCATGGCCTCTTGCAGCTTGCTGTCCGTCGCGGTTAGCGGGAACCCATCACGTAGCAGACGGTAATAGGCCACGCCCACCAGCACCGCGCCCACGGCAAAGATGGCAATCGCGATCCAGGGGTTGCGTGTCTTGATGCTCTCGTTGCGACGCTCGGCACCCATAAGCTCGATGAGTTTGGTACGACGCACGGCGCGAAGGTTCAGCAGTAGCGTGAGCACAAACATTACGAGCATGCAGGCAAGGGTCAGGTTGAACGCATGCACCGAGAAAAAGAAGTGGAAATTGGCGATCTGTGTCTTAAAAAGCGAGGCCGTAAAGAACGTCATAAGCTGGGAGAGTCCCACACCCAGCACAATGCCGGCGACAAAGGCCACCACCGAGACAATCACCGTCTCGAGCGCCATGATCGTGGCGACGCGCCCACGCCCCATGCCGAGCACCTGGTACAGGCCAAACTCCTTCTTGCGGCGTTTCATGATGAAGTTATTGGCATACACCATCAAAAAGGCCATGACACCGGCCAAAAAGTACGTCAGGTCGCCGAGCATGCTGCCCATTACCTGCGCCAAGCCCTTTTCATCGATTCCGGCGATGTCGACCTGCATCGAGATGGTGTTAAAGGCATAGAAGACCGTGACGCCCAGGGTGAGCGTCAAAAGGTAGACAAGGTAGTCGCGGCCGGCGCGGCGGACGTTGCCCCAAGCGAGTTTACAGAGCATCGGAGCCCTCACCGCCCATCATGGCAACGACCTCCATAATGCGGTCGAAGAACTCTCGGCGGTCGGTGTCGCCGCGGCGCAGCTCGGTGAAGATCTTGCCGTCGCGAATAAACAGCACTCGACTCGTGTAGCTGGCAGCAAAGCTGTCGTGCGTGACCATGAGCACGGTGGCGCGTAGGCGGCGGTTAAGGGCCTCCAGGCTCTCGAGCAGCAGGCGGGCGCTCTTGGAATCGAGGGCGCCGGTGGGCTCGTCGGCCATGATCATGGTGGGGTCGGTGACGAGCGCGCGAGCCGCGGCAACGCGCTGCTGCTGACCGCCGGACATCTGGTAGGGATACTTGTCGAGCACCTGACTGATGGAGAGGCGCGCTGCCACGTCCTGCACGCGGGTCGAGATCTCTGCCGAGTTTGTGCGGGCGATGGTGAGCGGCAGGGCGATGTTCTCGCGTGCCGTGAGCGTATCGAGCAGGTTGGAGTCCTGGAAGATAAAGCCGAGCTCCTCGCGGCGGAACTGCGAAAGCTTAGCCTGCTTCATGCGTGTTACATCCTGCCCGTTGATGCGGATCGTGCCACTTGTGGCGCTATCGATGGTCGACACGCAGTTGAGCAACGTTGACTTGCCCGAGCCCGAAGCGCCCATGATGCCAACAAATTCGCCGCGGTTGACGGTAAAGCTGACGTCGTTGAGCGCGCGGGTCACGTTGCCCAGCGCTCCATATACCTTTTCGAGATGCGCGACCTCCAGTACCGGGGTCGCCATGTGCGTGGTTTGCATACCGAGTCCTTTCTTGCGATTAGTCTACGGCATCTATAGTCGCAAGAAGACGAGTCGGCTACCATCGATATGGCTTACGCTTGCCTTACCGTTGTGTAAGGTACGAGTAGCTACCCTGCCACGTGTTGATGTTGAGAGAGGACTCCTGTTGAAGACTGTTCATGTTGCCGCTGGAATCATTCGCAAGGAAGGATCCGACGAGCTACTGGCCGTGCAGCGCGGCTACGGCGACATGCAGGGACTTTGGGAGTTCCCCGGTGGCAAGCTCATGCGCGGCGAGTCGCCCGAAGACGCTGTACGCCGCGAACTCATGGAAGAGCTGCAGGTAAAAGTCACCAACCTGCGCGATTTCTATACCGTTGAGTATGACTACCCCGATTTTCATCTCTCCATGGAGTGCTACTACTGCTCGCTCGCTGATAAATCCGATGAGCCCCAGAAGCACGACCGCCAGCTCGATATCCGCTGGATTCCGCGCACTTCGCTTGCCACGGTGGAATGGATGCCCGCCGATAAGGGGCTTATCGATGCTCTGATTGAGTTGAAGGAAGATCGGCTTGAGGCCAACGGCACTGCCAACGACGCCGAGGCCACCACGACCGACGAGCCCGCCACCAAACCCAAGCGCGCACCGAAGCGCCGCAGCAAAAAGCGTCCCAAGCCTGGCCTGCTGGACGGCATCGACACCTCGGACCTTTCCGCCGACGAACGTGAACTCGTGCGCCGTCGCGCCGCTATAAAAAAGTCCATGAAGGGCAACAAGCGCGCCAACACCAAGCCCGAGCTGCTCGTTCGCCAGCGCCTGCGCGCCGCAGGCCTTACGGGATACCGTCTGGAATGGAAGGTGCCCGGAAAGCCCGACATCGCCTTCCCCGGGCGCAAAATCGCCATCTTCGTCAACGGCTGCTTTTGGCACCGCTGCCCCAAGTGCAACCCCAGCCAGCCCAAGCGCAACGTTGAGTTTTGGGAGGCAAAGTTTCGTCGCAACGTCGAGCGCGACCGAGCCGCCATCAACGCACTTACCCAAATGGGCTGGACGCCCATCACCGTCTGGGAATGCGAGCTCAAGAAAGACCGCATCGACGCCACCATGGAAAAGGTCATCGAGCAGGTACGGGCTGCAGAGCCGCAGCGCTAACAGCGAGCATTCACACGCTCCGCACGTCCGCGCCACGTCTACGCCACAAACCTTAGAAAGCCCTTAAGCTCAAAACCTTTCAAGAGTGTTACTCAATAGCCTTGACCTGCGGTTTCATCGTAACACCAAACCAGGTTAAGCCTTTCTTTAGCGCTTCTTTGCAGCAACCGCGGCATAATACTGCCAGCGCACGGGACCTAGCAGCACACCCCGTGCGCAATCTTTTGGTGGACATCGAGGAGGCCGCATAAGCATGCATTCTTCCAACTGCGCAGCACAGCAGCCATCCCTAAATCATGCAAACCTTTTCTCCTTCCCCCCGACACAGAGAAACGGCCTCCTCGACTCCCCCACCACAAAAGCCAAACGCTCAACCGACCAGAGCCACAACTTGCGAGCATCGTTCGAAAGGCTCCAAGCATCCCTAGACAAGGCGTTCCCCGAACAGGCAAGAGCAATCTAAGCCCATCGCGCTTTATACTGATGCCATGCGAAACATGGATCACATAGAATTGCACCGCGGAGGACGCGAAGAAGCGTTTCCCGAGACCGCCGAAGACTGGCCCTATATTGCCGAACGCGCAGAATTCGCTCGCTATCCGGGCAATTCCGTCCCCTGGCACTGGCATTCCGAAGTTGAGCTTTTCTACATGGAGCAGGGAGCGATTGACTATCGAACGCGCGCGGCTCATGAGCACGTACGCTTTGAGGAAGGGTCCGCCGGCTTTATCAACGGCGGCGTTTTGCACAGCACGCTGCAATCACCCAATTCGGCGCCAGCCATTCAAATGCTGCATATCTTTCAGCCGTCGATGCTCGGCGATCCCGCGGGACGTCTCCAAAAGCGCTACATCAATCCATTACTTCAATGTCGAGCCGTCGATGTGCTCAAATGGTCGCCCACCAACCCCGACGATATGCCCTTTATCGATTTGCTGAAGAGCTCCTTTAGCCACGACCTTCAACGGCCGCAGAACGAGATGGCGCTTCGAAATAACTTGTCAGAGCTCTGGATTCAGATTTACGCCAAGGCCGAAACGCTCTTTTCCTCCGACGGCGCCTCTTGGATGACCAGCCGCGACGTACAGTTCAAGGCAATCCTGGACTTTATCCGCGCAAACTATGCAGCCGCTATAGATGTGCCCCAGATGGCATCTGCAGCCGGCGTAAGCGAAAGAGAGTGTTACCGCATTATCGAAACTTGTGCAGGAACGACCCCGGCGGCATATCTACGCGCATACCGCATAAACCGTGCTTGCGAACTTTTGGCACACACCACGCGAACGGTACAGACAGTCGCGCGCCAATGCGGATTTATAACAGCAAGCCATCTTGGCCAGGTATTTAAAGAACAAATGGGGTGCACTCCTTCGAGCTATCGAGCAGCGAGGCAGAATCTCGATAGCACCAGGCAGAAATCCCGCTAGCCTTTCTTCTGTCACCGCATCAAACTTGCAGGCAAACAACAGAGAGGAGCAATCATATGAAGCACTTTGACCATATCGTATTTGACGTTGATGGGACATTGGCAGATACAGAAGAAAGCGTTCTATCATCGCTTGTCCAGATTGTCCAAGAAGAGACCGGCAAAACGCTCCCCCGACACGAGCTTGAATTTGCCCTCGGCATACCCGGCAAGGATGCCCTTGAGAAACTTGGAATCTACTCGCAGGCAACGTTGGATCGCTGGTGCCAAGTTGCCGCCAGCTTTAAAAGCACCATCAGCGTGTTTCCAGGTTTGCTTGAAGTCATCGCAGCACTCGCCGATAGCGGCTGCAAACTTGGCATCGTCTCCTCACGTGCGCGCGACGAATACGCAAAAGAAATTGCACCCCTTGGTTTCGATAGGTATTTTGAGCACATCATCCTTGTCGAAGACACAACCGAACATAAACCCGCACCCGCACCCATGCTCGAATATCTCCGACGTGCGGGCGCGAATCCTGGCAACGTCGTCTACGTTGGCGACACCGTCTACGACGAACAATGCGCAACTTCGGCAGGGGTCAGTTTTGCCAGAGCGGCATGGGGATCACACCAAGACATCCCAAACGCCACCTACAACCTCAAAACCCCCAACGACCTGCTAACCCTAACAACCAAGTAACCCCCGCGCCCCACCCTTTCAGCCCCAACGCCACAAGGGCGACGACCTCGAGTAGGTCAACCTGGGAGGGACGAGGGCTTAGCTCCCCAATCTTTCCGCAGGGGGCAAAAAGCAACGTCTTATTTTTCCGACACTAACGCCACAAGGGCGATTGAGCAGGACGGTTTGGGCGGGTCCCGTACTTAGTTTCCAAAATCATTCCGCAGCGCGAAGGCCCCCGTTGTCAACGCTTCGAAGAAGCGAGACAACGGGGGCCTTCATGCGCGAGGACGTTTTGGAAACTAAGTACGGGACCCGCCCAAACCGTCCGGTGGGATCAGAGTACCCTTGCTGTTACTCTGCTTTGCCCACAGAGTTGAGGTTGGTCATGCGGATCTTAACCAGCTCGGTGATCTCACGCATACCCTCCTTGGCCGGCTTCTTGGGATCGAAGCAGGCAGGGTTCTCGGCCATGTAGGCCATGAAGCCCTTGGTGTAGGCCTGACGCAGCTCGGTGGCGTAGTTGACCTTGCAGATGCCGTTCTTCACGGCCTCGGCGACCTGCTCATCGGGCACACCGGAGGTGCCATGCAGAACCAGCGGCACGTCAACGGCGTCGCGGATGGCCTTGACCACGGACTGCTCGATGTGCGGATCGCTCGTGTACACACCGTGGCTGGTGCCAACGCCAATAGCGAGGGAGGTGCAGCCAGTGCGCTCGACGAACTCCTTAGCCTCGGCAGGATCGGTGTAGGGGCTCTCGCCCTCAACCGCGGGACCGTCGTCCTCCTTGCCGCCAACCTTACCGAGCTCGGCCTCGACGGGCACGCCCATGGCGCGGCCAGCGTCGGCGACGGACTTGGTCAGGGCGATGTTGTCCTCGAAGGACTCGTGCGAACCGTCGATCATGACAGAGGTGTAGCCCGTGCGGAAAGCCTGCATGCAGCGGTCATAGCCATCGCCGTGATCGAGGTGCAGAGCGACGGGCACGGAAGCGCGCTCGGCGGCAGCCTTGACCATACCGTAGAAGTAGTCCAGACCAGCGGTCTTGATGGTGCCCGGGGTGGTCTGCATGATGACGGGGGACTTGGTCTCCTCGGCAGCAGCCAGAACGGCCATAACAAACTCGAGGTTCTCGACGTTGAACGCGCCTACGGCGTAGTGGCCGGCCTGAGCGTCCTTGAGCATCTTTTCGGTGGTAACAAGTGCCATGAGCGTTTGCTCCTCTCCCTCGCCCGCATCTGGACATCGGGCGTAGTTGTTCACAAGGCGTTTTACCTTGCGTTTTGCTGCGCCCATTGTATGAAAATCGACGGTGTCGCACGCATGAGATATCACCGGCACACAGGTCAAGACACTCGTTTTTGAAAAGCAAACGGAAGGGATTCGCGCCGGATCCCTCTATACGACATTGCAGTTTTCAAGCGAATCATCTTTCTTTTATAGAAAAGATAAGTAATCGAAAGGTGTTTTCTTACTCAAAAAGAAAATGAACGAAAATGGATTCAACACAATTCCTGCAAATTGATGTTGAGAACGGAGCGGCTATGGCCCATGCGACAACCCGAGCCTTCGCCGATGAGCGTCGTGCCGCCATCATGGAGATGCTCGAACATAACGCCTCGGTGCAGGTGGCAGAAATCGCCCAGACCTTTGGCGTGTCCTCCGTCACCGCCCGCGCCGACCTGGACGCGCTCGCCGAAGCAGGCAAGCTACGCCGTACGCATGGCGGCGCCGTGTCGCTTCACAAGCGCCTGACTGTCTCCACGCAGGATCGCCGCATCAACGTCAATGTCGCCGCCAAGCAGGCCATCGCACAAAGCGCCATTGAACTCGTCGGCAATGGTGACACGCTGCTCGTCGACTCAGGCACCACGGCACTCGAGTTTGTCCGGCTCCTCGACCAGCACGACGGCATCACCGTCATCACGGCCGACATTACCATTGCCGATTACATCGACGAGAGCATGCCCTCGGTCGATGTTGTCATGCTGGGCGGGGCACTGCGCAAAGGTCATCGCTATCTGTACGGTCCACTTACCATGCAGGCGCTCCAAATGGTCCACGCCGATCTTGCCGTCATGTGCCCTGGCGCTTTTGTTCCCGGCTGCGGTTTTACGACCGACTTTCCGCAGATGGCCGAGACCAAAACGGCTATGGTCGGTGCCGCCCGTCAAAGCGTCGCCCTCATGGACGCCAGCAAGGTCAACGGACGCGGCATGTACCGTTTTGCCGAGCTTGCCGACGTCGGCACCATCGTGATGGACAGCGACCCCGATGGCGCCGTCGCCACCTCAATCGCCGAGACCGCCGACGACGCCCGCCCAAATCTCGTCATCGCCGGCGCTTAAACAAAAACCACCACAAAGGTGCCTTTGTGGTGGTTTTGCTCGTTAAAAGCGAGATATCGCTACTTGGACAGCTCGTCAGCAAGAACCTCGACCTGAGCGCGCGAGGCGTCGTTGAGCGAGCCCAGCACGGTCACCTTGTTCTGCGCCAGGGTGATGTCCTTCATGCCCTCGAGCTCCTTGGTCATAACCTTGGCAGCGGTGGGCGCCCAGGAGCCAGCCTCGACAAGCGCCACCGTACGGTTCTGGTAGGCGTGCTCGGCAAGCGTGTGGATAAAGGTGCTCATGGACGGGAAGATCTCGCCCTGATAGGTGATGGAGGCGAGCACCAGACGGTCATAGCGGAACGCATCCTCAACGGCCTCGGCCATATCATCGCGAGCCAGGTCAAAGACGGAGACCTTCTGGCCGCGGGCCTCGAGAGCAGATGCAAGCTCCTCAACGGCAGCCTTCAGATGGCCGTACACGCTCGCATAGGCAATCGTGATGCCCTCGTCCTCGGGCTGATAGCTCGACCAGGTGTTATAGGTGTCGAGGTAATAGCCCAGGTTCTCGGTCAGTACGGGGCCGTGGAGCGGACAGATGATTTGGATATCCAGATCGGCGGCCTTCTTGAGCACGGTCTGCACGAATTTGCCGAACTTACCGACGATGCCAAAGTAGTAGCGGCGCGCTTCGCAAGCCCAGCCTTCCGGGTCCTCGATGTCGTTGGCGCCGAACTTGCCAAAGCCGTCGGCACTAAAGAGCACCTTGTCGGTAGACTCGTAGGAGAAGATCACCTCGGGCCAGTGCACGTTGGGAGCGCCGACAAACGTTAGGCTGTGACCGCCCAGATCGAGCACGTCGCCCTCTTTGACGACCATCTTGCGCTCGGGGTAGTCGGTGCCAAAGTAGTTGACCATCATGCGGAAGGCGCCCATGCTGGCCACAATCTGTGCCTGGGGATAGCGTTCCATAAAGGCGGCGATACCGGCGGAGTGATCGGGCTCCATGTGATGGACGACCAGGTAGTCGGGCGTACGGCCGTCGAGCGCGGCCTCGAGGTTGCCGAGCCATTCGTCGACAAAGCCAGCGTCAACCGAATCGGCGACAGCGATTTTATCGCCCAAGATAACATAGCTGTTGTATGCCATGCCGTTCTCGGACACGTCGTACTGGCCCTCGAACAGGTCAATGTCGTGATCGTCGACACCGATGTAGCGGATATCCTTGGTGATCTCCATCAGGCAAAGCCTCCTAGATAGACAAAAGAACCCGTCTATCATAGCACTCGGCAGCATTCCAACTGTTATCTGCCGGCATCCTTACCGATTGTTATTGAAATACGATAAATCGCCGTTTACCTGCGCAAACTATGAGCGTGGTATCGCCGTGCTATGTCGAATAATGAGCTGGCCGGGAATACGAATGGCAACGGTTTTGCCCGCCGTACCCGCCTCGGGAACCGCATGCTCGAATACCTCGCGTCCGCGCTGATGCAAATCGAATCGAACGGTCGTGAGCTCGTTATGCGCGACAAAATCATCGAGCGAATCGTCGACACCCACCACGCTCACGTCCTCGGGCACGCGCAGGCCGCTATCGCGCAGCGCTGCAATCGCGCCATTTGCCATCTGGTCGTTTGCCGCGTAAATCGCCGTCATGGTGCGATCGTGCTCGGCCAGGTACCTGCCGGCCTCGTAGCCGCTGTTGGCAGACCAGTCGCCCTCGAGCGGCTCTGCCGGCTCGATGTGTTTACGCTCGAGCGCATCCTGCCAACCGGCTCGACGAAATTGCTCGTCGACCGAGAACGACGGGCCGCCAATATAGCGAATCTGCCCGTGCCCCAGCTCAAACAGGTGATCCATAAGCAAGAGCGAGCAGCCGTAATGGTCGGAATCGACCGTAGTCACGCGCGGATGCGCGTACATGGTAACGATGACCGTTCCAATGCCCGGCAGTGGATCAAACGTCTCAAAATCGGGCGCCATGCGGCTCATGCCGATGATGATGCCATCCACCGGCAATGCGGCCATACGACGCGTGGCCTCGGCAAGCGAGAATTCCTCAGTCTTGGACATCTCGACCAGCGTGATGGCGCAATTATGCTCGCGAGCAGCGCTGGCGATGCCGTCGATCATTGAGAGGTTGCCAAACTTGGTGACATCGTTGATGCATAGGCCGACCGAATGGTAACGGCCGTCGCGCAGCGAGCGACCGGCATAACTCGGACGAAAGCCGAGCTCTTGCATAGCAGCCTGCACGCGCTGGCGCGTCTGCTCGTTAACGTTGGGCAAGCCGTTGGCGACGCGCGAAACCGTCTGCTGCGAAACGCCAGCAGCGCGGGCGACGTCGGCCATGGAGACCGGACGCGTACCTGTATCGTTGGACGGGCGCCTTGCCACAGGATCACCTTCACCCTTGCGAGATCTGAATAGCGTGAATGCCGGCCCGGGCAGGAGTTTAGCCCGCGCCGAGGCCCGCTATCGTCGGACGCATGTTAACGTACTCTACTTTTTCAATCCGCATCTCTTCTGCTTTATAAGTCCATACGGCAATACCGTTCACGGCTGAATTTCTACCGATTACCAGATTCTCAAAAAGTGACAAGAGTTGTGTTATGAGTACGTTAACATAGCCCGTAACGTGCGGCATCGTGAACACTTGGTTCATGCCGCTTCAAGTTGTTAACGTACTCATAACGGCGCAAAACTTACCCGTACGCGCCAAGGAAAGGACTCCGATGACCACCCCCGACGAAAAGACACTCGCCACGCTCACCAAGCTGTTTGAGGAGGAATTTGGGCCCATCGGCGATCGCCAGGTGCTCTATGTGCACGCGCCCGGCCGCTCCGAGATCAGTGGCAACCACACCGACCACGAGGGCGGCCACGTCATCGCCGGCTCGCTCGATGTCGCTGTCGACGGCATCGCCGTGGCAACCGACTCCAACAAGGTCCGCGTCGCCGACGAGGGCTATCCCACGTTTGAGATCACGCTCGACACGCTGGGTATTCAAGAGTCCGAGAAGGGCACGTCTGCGAGCCTCGTCCGCGGCATGGCCCACGAAATCGCTGCTCTGGGCGTTGAGCCCCAGGGCTTCGACTTCGCCTTCACCTGCTCTGTCCCCTCGGGCGGCGGCCTTTCGAGCTCTGCTGCTGTCGAGGCGGCATACGGTCGCGCCATGGAGACGCTCTGGGGCGCACCCGCCATCGAGCCCGTCGCGCTCGCCCAGATGAGCCAGCGCACCGAGAACAACTATTACGGCAAGCCCTGCGGTCTGATGGACCAGGCCGCTGTGTGCCTGGGCGGCCTCGCCTACATGGACTTTGAGGACCAGGCTCAGCCTAAAACCCAGAAGCTCGAGCTCAACTTTGAGGATCACGGTTATGCGCTCGTGCTCGTTAAGGTCGGTGCCGACCACGTGGCCGCCACCGACGACTACGCCGCCGTTCCGCGCGAGATGCAGGACGTCGCTGCCGAGTTTGGCAAGGCACGCCTGTGCGAGGTAAACGTGGCGGACTTTGACGCCAAGCTCCCCGAGCTGCGCGCCAAGCTGGGCGACCGCGCCTGCCTGCGCGCCGTTCACTACTGGTACGAAAACGGCCTGGTCGATAAGCGCTGGGCAGCCCTGAACGCCGGCGACATCGATCAGTTCCTGGTCCTGACGCGCGAGTCCGGCGCCAGCTCTGCCATGTACCTGCAGAATGTCGTTGCCAAGCTGGGCTCCGAGCAGCCTTCGATGTATGCCCTGGCACTGGCCGAGCATGTGCTCGACGGCCGCGGCGCCGTCCGTATCCACGGCGGCGGCTTTGGTGGCACCATCCAGGCCTTCGTACCGCTCGAGCTTGTCGACACCTTTATCACCAAGATGAACGGCTGGCTGGGCGAGGGCTCTGCCCGCCACTACGCAATTTCTGACAAGGGGGCTTACGCGGCATGGCTGTAATGACCGACGTGCGCGAGGCCGCGCAGAACCTGATCGAATACGCTATCCACCGATCGATGATCGGCCAGGACGATCGCATCTGGGCGTATAACACCATTCTCGAGTGCATCGGTGCTACGGGCCCGGCGCTCGACATGGCCTGGGCGCTCCAGGTCGAGAAACTCTCGCTCTTGCACCCCGATACACTCCCCGACTTCGACCTAGAGGGCACGCTCGCCGCGCTTGCCGAGGCCGCCATTGCCAACGGCGCCGCCGAGGACACGGCATCGGGCCGCGACCGCATCGCCATGCGCATCATGGGCGCGCTCATGCCAAGACCTTCGGTTGTAAACGAGGAATTCAACGGCCGTATGGGCGTCAACGAGCCCCGCGCCGCGACCGACTGGTTCTACGGCCTGTGCTGTGACGCCGGTTACGTGCGCCGCGCCGCCATCGCGCGCAACATCAAATGGAGCACCCCCACCAACTGGGGTGACCTGGAGATCACTATCAACCTGTCAAAGCCCGAAAAGGACCCGCGCGATATCGCCGCGGCAGGTGCCGCCAAGAACACGGGCGAGAAGTATCCCGCCTGCCAGCTCTGCATCGAAAACGAGGGCTACCCTGGACGCTCCGCTGCAGCCGACGGCGGCGCCCACCCCGCCCGCCAGAACCTGCGCGTTATCCCCATCCAGCTCAACGGCGAGCGCTGGGGCTTCCAGTACAGCCCGTACGCGTACTTTAACGAGCACTGCATTGCCATGAGCTCCGAGCATCGTCCGATGCACGTCGACCGCAAGGGGCTGACCTGCCTGCTCGACTTTGTCGACCTGTTCCCGCACTACTTTATCGGCTCCAACGCCGACCTGCCCATCGTGGGCGGCTCGATTCTGTCGCATGACCACTTCCAGGGCGGCGCGCACGAGTTCCCCATGATGCACGCCGCTGAGGTCTCGCAGTTTAGCGTGCCCGGCTTTGACCAGGTCAGCGGTACCGTGTTGCAGTGGCCGCTCTCGGTGCTGCGACTGCGTTCGCACGACCGCGCCCAGCTGCTCGACGCTGCTGAGAAGATTATCCTCGCCTGGCGCGAGTGGACCGATGAGTCGGTGGGCGTTATCGCACACACGGCCGACGGCGTGGCCCACAACACCGTGACGCCCGTCATCCGCCGCGTCGATTCCCGCGGCAATGCCGGCGGCGAGATTTACGAGGCCTACCTGGCGCTTCGCTGCAATATCACGACCGACGAGCATCCGCTGGGCGTTTTCCATCCGCATGCCGAGTACCACCACATTAAGAAGGAGAACATCGGCCTGATCGAGGTCATGGGCCTGGCCATTCTGCCGCCGCGCCTGGTTCCCGAGCTTGGCGCTGTCCGTGAGCATCTGCTGGCAGCCAAGGTCGATGCCAGCTACGACCTTGCCGGTGCGCTCGAGGGCGATGATCTTTGCCGCAGCCACGCCGCATGGGCTGAGGACGTCTTTGCCCGCCGCGCCGACGAGCTTACGGCCGACAACGCCATCGATATCCTGCACGAGGAGGTCGGCGTGGTGTTTGGCCACGTGCTCGACAACGCCGGCGTCTTTAAGTGGGACGAAGCAGGACGCGCCGCCCAACAGCGCTTTATCGACTCGCTGTAGAGCACGGGCCCGAACGTTCAACAGCAGCCCACACGACATAGCCACCTACACGACAACGGCGCCCGCCGGCAATATCGCCGACGGGCACCGTTTTCTGATGCAAGGGTAGCTAATTTGCACCAAAACAAGGAGTGTTCCAAACTGCCGGCAGAGAAGGAGCGCCCCAGGTGCCGACCTAAACCCCACATTATTCGATGGAAAAACGTGGTTACCTCCCACATTATTCGATGGAAAAACGTGGTTTACTCCCACATTTTTCGATGGAAAGACCAAGACGGTCTTATACTAACCATGATCGTTAGGGGGCAGTATGCAGCGACAGCTAATGGACGAACTCATCGCTTGGAAATCTAGGGCAAACCGCAAGCCCCTCCTGCTTAAGGGGGCCCGCCAGACGGGAAAAACCTGGCTTCTCAACGAATTCGCAGGCCAGCAGTATCAAAACGTCATCCGTTTTGACTTTATGCTCGAACCGGGCGCACGTTCGCTGTTCGACGGAAGCCTTGACCCCAAACGCATCATCTCCCAGATAGAGCTCCTGCGCGGCCAGACCATAACGCCGACAGACACGCTCATCATCTTCGACGAAATCCAAGAGGCACCGCGTGGCATCACCTCGCTCAAATACTTCAACGAGCTGGCGCCGGAATACCATATCATGGCAGCCGGCTCCTATATGGGGCTCGCGCTCCGACGCGAAAACGAGTCGTTCCCCGTCGGCAAGATCGACCAGCTTACCATGCGCCCCATGGGGTTTGTCGAGTTCGTTCGTGCCGTCGATGGCGATCCGCTCGCAGATGCCATCCTTGCCGCAGACATGGACCTGCTGGCGATTGTTTCCGAAAAGCTCGAGCGCCTGCTCAAGGAATACCTCGTTGTCGGTGGCATGCCAGAAGTTGTCTCCGCTTTCGCCGCCTCCCACGATTTCATCGAGGCCCGCAGGCTTCAGCAGCAAATCATCGAAGCTTATGAATCCGATTTTGGCAAGCATGCGCCAGCCCGCATCGTCGAGCGCATGAGGCTGGTTTGGAAATCCCTTCCCGGCCAGCTCGCAAAGGAAAACAAGAAGTTCGTCTACGGCGCGCTTCGTCCCGGGGCGCGCGCACGCGATTTTGAGGAAAGCCTCCAGTGGCTCATGGACTATGGAATCGTTCATAAGGTACCACGTGTTTCCGCCCTAAGAGCACCGCTCACAAGCTACGAGGATCTCTCGGGCTTCAAGCTGTTCTGCATCGACACCGGCATCCTCGGAGCACTCTCCGGCCTCACGCCAGCCATTGTTCTGAACGGGCCCGCTGTTTTTACGGAGTTCAAAGGCTCGCTGACCGAGCAATACGTCGCACAGGAGCTTTTGCTCCAAGGCAATACTCCCGCGTATTGGTCATCCTCCTCCGGCAATGCAGAGACTGACTTTGCCGTCGACCATGCGGGGACCGTGCTTCCGCTCGAGGTCAAGGCGGCAGAGAATCTCAAAGCAAAGAGCCTGAGGATTGCCTGCGAGAAGTTCAAGCTCGAGCGCTGCGTGAGAACATCGTTAGCGGCATATAGAGACGAAGGCACGCTCGTCAATATTCCGCTCTGGGAGATTGGGCAAATCGACAAGCTGGCATAGGCGCTGTGGAGGGGGTGCCCCGTAAGGAGCGTCCCAAACTGCCGGCAAAAAAGGAACGTCTCTATCTGCTGCATTCCCGAAGCAAGGCAACGCCGATGTTTTGGCAACGGCAGCGAGCGGGCCGCATTTGAGACAAGGTGACGTGAAACGAAAGGGCGCTGACCTTCTGGTCGCGCCCTTGAAGTTGAACGTCAGATTGTCCAAATGCGGCCCGCGCAGCGTCGAGCCGTTGCGCGGTTTGGTAAAACCGCGTAACCCTACAGCTCCGTTACTTCAACGTTGTTGTAGATCTCGTCCCAGCGATCCATGACCAGGTGACCGGTCTTGGGATCCATGGCGTTGAGCTTGCCGCAGGTATTGGCGGTCTTGAGCACCGTGACGTCGTCGGCGCCGGCAGCAATGGCATGCGCAAAGCCGGCGATGGTCGAGTCGCCGGAACCCGTCGCGTTCACAGCCGCAATCGCGGGCGTCTTGGCGCGGAACGCGCGGCCCTCATGGAAGCCCACCGAACCGGCAGCGCCCATCGAAACGACGACCCAGGGGATACCGGCAAAGCGGTCATCGGCGGCAAGCGCCTCGCGCAGGGCATCGACATCATCGGTCGTAAAGGACGTACCCAGCAGACCGTTAATCTCGGTTAGGTTGGGCTTTACGAGCTCAGGCTTAGCGTCGGACTCCAGCGCGGCCTCCAGCGATGCACCCGAAGTGTCGAGCAGCACCTTGGCGCCCGCCTCTTCGGCGATCTTAACGAGCTCGGCATAATAGCCGGCATCGACGCCGCGCGGCAGCGAGCCCGAAAGCGTCACAACGTCCGCCTTCGCTGCAAGCTCGGCGAACTTGGCCGTAAAGGCCTCGAGCTCGGCCGGGGCGATCTGCGGGCCGCTCTCCAGCAGCTCGGTCTGATTACCCTCGTGCAGAATATTCAGGCAAATGCGCGTCTCACCGGCGATGGGCACAAAGTCGTTCTTGACGCCGTCGGCATCCATAAGCTCGGCCATATAGGCACCCATGTGGCCGCCGAGCAGACCGGTCGCGAGCACGTCGTCGCCCAACTGCAGCAGCACGCGGCTCACGTTGAGGCCCTTGCCGCCAGCGGTCTTTTCGGGCGTAACACGGTTAACATCGTCGATGATCAGCTTGTCGAGCTGATAGCGCGTATCAATCGACGGGTTCATGGTAACGGTCAGAATCATGTTGAACTCCTGTTCCGGGGCGGCATAACCCGCCCCAAACATACGATAACTCGTTAAAGGATCTCAATCTCAAAGCCGCGAGTGACGTTCTCTCCCGGCTTGGCCACCAGGCAGCCACGCTTGTGCTCCAGAATATCGTCCTCGTCGGAGCAGGTGGACAGGCCGCCCCACGGTTCAACAGCCACAAAGTCGCCCTCGGGCTTGCTCCACACAATCAGGTATGGCATATCGGGGAACGTCAGGCGCACGCCCTTGTCCTCAGTTTTCTTGGTCAGCGTAACCACGCGGCTCTCAAGCACGTCAAAGATGGTCTCCGCGAAGTCGAAGAGTTCGTGGGTAAGCGGCAAGTCGTGGCCGACCATCGGGTTCTTGCTGCGATGCTCAACATCAATCAGGCCCGTCGAGGGAACGGCAGTACACAGCTCGTCGGCCTCGCGCTGCTCAAAACGGAGCTCATAGTCGTCATAGGACTCACCCTCGTCGAGCGGGCACTTAAAGCCGGGGTGACCGCCCACAAAGAATGGCATGTCCTCGGTGCCCCCATTGGTCACCTCGTAGGACACGTTCACCTTTTCCGAATCGATCGTGTAACGAGCAACGATCTTAAACGGATACGGGTACTGCTCGAGCAACTCGGCATGGTCGGCAGAGCTTAGGCTCAGCGCAACCATGTTGTCGCTCTGTTCCTCGAGCTTCCACTCCTGCTTGCGCGCAAAACCGTGGCGGGCGAGCTTTACCTCGCGGCCGCCCATGGTCATTGCGTGACCGTCACGAAGGCCGCCGCAGATCGGGAAGCAAATGGGTGCCTGGCCCGACCAGACCGCCGGGTCGCCCTGCCACAGGTACTCGCGACCGTTGGCTTTAATCGAAGTGAACGATCCGCCAGCCGTGCTCAGTGCCACACGAATAGAACCGTTATCAAGAACAAACTCCATAGGAGCCTTCCCTTTCTTACGACAGCCCGCCAAGTCAATAGGGCTGATAGAAAACCGGCCCGCGCCCCCTCACAGAAACGCGAGCCGTCAATTGAAAAGCTGCAAATCGCCAAGTACAGCCAAGAGCGAAGCACTCAAGCCAAGCAAGCAAACGTGTTATCGGAGCAGCTCGCCGTACCAGAACACTTCGCAACAACAGGGGCGATCTCGCAGGTCACTCAAACGTCAGCGAGCGGCGCTCAGGTGCCCCAGGTCGCCGCGAAAGAGGAGCGACGCGTACTTCATGTACGCGAGCGCCGGTTTGAGCGGCGAGATGGGGTGCCTGAGCGCCGCGCAGCGTCGACCGGTCCGGCGTTCGGCAGAACGCCGGAACCTAATTAGTCGTGATATTCGCCGCGGTCCCACTTCTCGAGGAACTCGTCAAAGAAGTGCGGGTCGGCCTGAGCCTCGGCGTCGGCCTTGTTGCAGGCATCGATCTTGGCGATCAGGGCATCGTGCTCGGGAGTCTTCTCGTAGGGCTCCTCCAGGAAGGCAAGCATGATATCGGCCATCAGGAACTCGCCGGTGATCTTGCCGCCAAAGCCCACGATGTTGGCGTTGAGCTCGCGACGGGCATACAGGGCAGAGGTCATGTCGCGGACCAGGGCGCAGCGGGCGCCGGGAACCTTGTTGACGGCGTTGGTGATGCCGATGCCGGTGCCGCACAGGGCCACGCCAAAGTCGGCCTTGCCGCTGGCAACAGCCTCGCCCACGGCCTTACCGTAGATGGGATAGTGCGTACGGGTGTGGCTGTAGGTACCGCAGTCGAGCACCTTGTAGCCAGCCTGCTCCAGGCGGTCGGCCAGATAGATCTTCTCGTCCGTAACGATATGGTCGCAACCGATTGCGATGGTCTTCTTCATCAGAACGTCCTTTCGTCTGAATTCACAAGTTGAGGTAGAAGTTCGAGTTCTCGGTGGCTCTCGTTAGGCCATCTTGTTGAGCATGTCGACACGGATCTGGTGACGGCCGCCGGCGTACTGGGCGCGCAGGAACTCGCGGGCGATCTTCTTGGCGACCTCGGTGCCCACAACGCCCGGGCCCATGGTGACCATGCGCGAGCCGTTGTGCTCGCGGGTCATGTAGGCGGAACGCTCGTCGGAAATGTTGGCGACGACCATGCCCTTGATCTTGACGGCGGCCATATAAGAGCCGACGCCGTACTTATCGAATGCGAAGCCCTGGGAATCCTTGTGCTCCAGCAGGTCCTTGGCAACGGCGGTCGCGGAATCGACAAAGTCCGCGGCAGGGGTCTCGGAATAGTCGACGACCTCGTGACCGTCGGCGATGAGCATCTCCTTGATGGACTCCTTCATCGACATACCGTCGGCATCGGAAGCGATTACAACCCTCATGACATCCTCCTTGAGAGATACGCAGGTGCGTAGTTTCTGTTTGGAAGTGTTGAATCGCGTTCAGGTCCGGGCATCTGAATGTGCGGTTCTTCACTGTTCATGTTTATTTGAACACATTCGAACAGTAACTGCAACAACTATTTGTTTATCTTTGTTCTTTTTTGAACAAATACCGTTCACGGATGATTGCTGACCGTTTGAGCCGGGCGCGGACGCAGCGACCATGTGTTCAACAAACAAAAGGGCGACCGAGAACGCGTCTCGGCCGCCCTTCGGCGGTATTCCCCGGTATATACAGCTGTTTTAGCTACTCGGACTGCCCGCCCTTTTTGGCGTGCTTGGAAGGAGCACTCAAGAAACGGCCCGTCAAATAGTTCGCCGGGCCGGAAATATCGATCCCCAGCAGCACGTGTCCTAGCCATAGGAACGCCACGAGCACCAGCAGCGGGATAACGCACGAGGTCACGATCATCACGATGACGCCTTCAATCAGATCGGTCACCTGCCGCACGATCTCATCGGTCATCTGCTTGGCGCCGCTGGTCACCGACGTAACAAGGCTCGATGCCCCATCAGTCAACTGCTCGAGCACGTTTTTGGACTCCGTGGCCTCGGATTTTTTCTTGTTCGATTTTGAGCTGGTCTCGGCTGACTTGTCCGTGGTGTCGGCCGCGTCCGCAGCGTCCGCAGCCTTTTGCTCAGCTTGCTCAATACTTACGCGATACGTTTCATCGACCTTCTGCGACACCCATACGCTCGCGGGCACGAGCGCCATGCCGATCACGGCAACCACCAGCACGCGCGTCGCCACACGGCGCAGGACAGCGCTCGTGCTCCAGCGCCCGTGAATGCCGAGCGACACCGCAAAGAGCGCCAACGCAAACGGGATTAAGATGCCCAGGCCAACCGACCACAAAATCGTGAGCAAATATTTCTCTAGGTATAGCACGGCAAGCACGATACCAAGGTTGCCTGAAAGCTGCGCGAGCTGCTCGGCAACCGGCGTTCCCGTATCACCCGGCAGCGCGGTAATGCCCGCAGACAGCGCCACGCACGAGGTCGTGAGCGCCAGTACGTTTCCTTTCTTTTGATCGATGACCTCGATGGTGGAGTCCCAAGTTTTGGTATCGGCGAAATGCGGACGAGCCACAAAGCCCGACAGCAGCGCCAGCACCACGAGCGCAACGATAAAGCCAATCTGCAGCTTTTTGTTTGCGCACACGACATCGGACAGACTGGGCTGCAGCTCGGTTACCGTCGTGTGCTCGGTTATCTGGACAGGACGCCCATGAGCCATCTCGTGCGCGCCTCTTTTTTGTATTGACCCGTTATCCGGCATTTGGATACCTCCTCAGTCCGGCGTTTAATGCGAAAGGAAGTATACCCACCGAGCAAAAATCGAACGGGAGGACGAACGGAGCGCACCAAGACTGTCCCCAATGACTAGTCGTTTAAGAACGTCCCCAATGACTATATTTCACCGCAACTTGGAGGAGGACAGAAAAAGCCCTGCCGCGGGTAGCGGCAGAGCTTTTGGAAGGGGACTTGGTTGTGAGGGCTCGTTAGGCGAGCTTGGCCTCGAGCTCGGCAATGCGCTTGTAGGCATCGATGGTAAAGCGGGCCTGCTTCTCCAGGATCATAGTGGTCATGAGAGTGTCCTGAGCGTGAGCCATGATGAAGGTCATCTCCATCTCGCCACCGCCGGCCTCCTGCGAAAGCAGCTTGGTCTGCGTGTCGTGGGCACCGATGAGCGCATCGCTGGCATCCTTGTGCAGCTGCTCGGCCTTCTCAAAGTCACCCTCGCGAGCAGCATCGAGCGCTGCAAGCAGATCGGTCTGGGCGTCACCTGCGTATGCGACGATCTCGAATCCAACCATCGAGATTTCTTCTTTGGTTGCCATGTTGCGTTCCTTTCACATATGAACCAATGGAGAGCATCGCGTCCGGGCATACGCGCTGCGTTGTGTATGACAGAAACAATAACATTCAAACAAAAAAGAACAGCGCAAAACGTAATTTCGAGCTATGAACGGTCACTTTTCGACCGTGAACGGTTTTTAAACCAATTTAAACAATATCGAACACAATTAGCGGAAACCCAAACAGACCCGCGCCCTAGCGTACATCGCGCACCGTATCGCCCTCGACGAGCACGCCCGGAAACAGCATGTGCTCCACACCGGGTTCAACGCCCTCGGCGCCGGCAATCTTGTCAACCGCCCACATGCCGACGCGCTTGTTGTCAAAGCGCACCGTGGTCAAGCGACAATCGGGCACGATATCGCCCAGGCTGTCATCAACACCCACCACGCTCATGTCCTGGGGCACGCACTTCCCGCGCGACTCGAGCCCACGGATGCAGCCATATGCCATGGCATCGTTGGAGGCATAAATGGCCGTGCAGGTCGGATCATCCGCAAGCGCCTGGCCGGCAGCATATCCACTCTGCGCCGTCCAGTCGCCACGCACGAGCTGCGGGGGCTCAATGCCATGCGCACGCAATGTCTCACGCCAGCCTTCCTCGCGCCGCATGCCCGAAAGCGAGCGCTCGGGACACGAGATAAAGTGCACAGTCTTGTGTCCCTGCCCCAGCAAATACTCGACCACCTGGCGCGAACAATCGAACTGGTCGTTATCGACCGTTGAACAGAGCGGGTGCTCCAACATCGTAACGAGCACCGTCTGCATGCCGGGCAGCGGCTCGAAGGTTCCAAAGTCCGCCGGCATGCGGTTCATAATCACAACCATGCCATCCACCGGCAGTGCGCTCATGCGCGACGATGCGCTCTCGAGGGTATACGGATGCCCGTCTACTTTAGTGAGGGTGATGGCATAGCCATGTTTGTCGGCCGCTGCGGCAAAGCCCTCCATACGGTCGAGATTGCCGGTGCCGGTAATGTTGAACATGGCGACGCCGACGGTCTTAAACTTGCCACGGCGCAACGATCGACCGGCAAAATTGGGGCGATACCCCAGCTCGCGCATGGCGGCACGCACGCGTTCCTTGGTCTCGGGGCGCACGCTGGGCGAATCGTGCACCGTACGCGAGACTGTCTGCTCCGAGACGCCCGCGAGGCGCGCTACGTCTTTGACGGATACCGATTTTTTAACAGCGGCCATAGGTCGATCTTTCTATGTCAACGATGCCATTGGTGGCACCTTGCGCAGTCAAATGAAACGTCTTCAAGTATATCCAACGCCTCCCCCACCATACGCTCACCACCCAAAACCTACCGTTCACCGACATTTTTGCTTCCCCGAACGGCTTTTATCTACCAAATGTTAACGTTGCCATTGTGCAAACACAGAGCCACCGGGCGGCTCAAACGTTTACGCGTAAGGAATCGACGGTTCGCAGGCACAGGAACCACCGGTTCGCGTCTTTTTTTGTGTCGCAAAATGGCAACGTCAACATTTTGGCAACCGGACGCCAAAAGCTACCATCGTTGCTAACCCACCGACTCTTAGGAGCATTGCATGGAGCAACTCATCGCCATCATCGAAAAGGGCCAGCCCTTTTTCAACGCGATCGCCCGCAACAAGTACCTCAAGGCGATCCGCGACGGCTTTATCTCCGTCATCCCCATCATTATCTTCTCGTCCATCTTCTGCCTGGTAGCCTCGGTCCCCAACATCTGGGGTTTCTACTGGCCCGATGACATCAACAACGCCCTGTGGAAATGCTACAACTACTCCATGGGCATCCTGGCCATCGCCTGCGCCGCCACCACGGCCAAGCACTTCGCCGACGCTCAGAACCGCGACCTGCCCAAGAACAACCAGATCAACTTTATCTCGTGCATGTGCGCGGCCATCATCGGCTTCTTGCTCCTTTCGAGCGACACGATCGCCACGGACGCTGCCAGCGGCTTCAACACCACTTACCTTGGTTCCAAGGGCCTGCTGACCGCCTTCATCGCTGCGTTTGTGACCGGCATCATCTACAAGTTCTTCATTAAGCGCAACATCACCGTCAAGATGCCCGAGCAGGTTCCGCCTAACATCTCGCAGACCTTTAAGGACATCATCCCCTTCTCCGTCTGCATCACCGTCTTTTGGGTCTTTGACATCGTCTTCCGCGCTGCTTTTGGCTTCTGCTTTGCCCAGGGCGTCATCCAGGTGTTCCAGCCCCTGTTCACCGCTGCCGACGGCTACATCGGCCTCGCTGTGATCTACGGCGCCATGAGCCTGTTCTGGTTCGTCGGCGTCCACGGCCCCTCGATCGTCGAGCCCGCCATCGCCGCCGCTCTCGTTGCCAACATGACCGACAACCTGGCTGCGTTCCAGGCCGGTCAGCACGCTTCCGCTGTCCTGACCCAGGGTGCCCAGTACTTCGTCGTCTGCATGGGCGGCACCGGCGCCACGCTCGTCCTGGTCTTTATGTTCTGCTTCCTAGCCAAGTCTCAGGAGATGCGCGCCGTCGGTAAGGCCGCCATCGTCCCCGTCTGCTTTGCCGTCAACGAGCCGCTGCTGTTCGCCGCGCCCATCGTGCTCAACCCCGTCTTCTTTGTCCCGTTTGTCTTTGCCCCGATCGCCAACATCTGGATCCTCAAGATCTTTATCGACTTCTTGGGCATGAACGGCTTTATGTACACCCTGCCTTGGACCGTCCCCGGCCCCATCGGCACCATCATGGGCCTGGGCTTCCAGCCGCTCGCCTTTGTGATGCTCGCCCTTATCCTGGTCGTCGATTTTGTCCTGTACTACCCGTTCTTCCGTGCCTATGACGCCCAGAAGTGCGCCGAGGAGGCCGAGATCTCCCAGGAGGAGCTCGCCGCCAAGAACGCCGAGAAGGCCGCCAAGCTCAACGATGCCTTCCAGGGCAAGGCTGACGCCAAGAGCGTTGCCGCCGGCGCTGCTGCCGAAGCCGTGAAGGCCGACTCCCCCGCCGCCTCCGCAGCACCCGCTGCCGAGACAACGACCGCCAGCGACCTCAACGGCAAGCGCGTGCTCGTGCTCTGCCAGGGCGGCGGAACCTCGGGCCTGCTCGCCAACGCGCTGGCCAAGGCCGCCAAGGAGCGCGGCATTAACCTCGAGACCGCTGCCGAGGCCTATGGCAACCACGTGGACATGCTCCCCGACTTTGACCTGGTCGTCCTGGCCCCGCAGGCCGCAAGCTACCTGGCCGACCTGCAGAAGGACTGTGAGCGCGTGGGCAACAAGTGCGTCGCCTGCCGTGGCAAGCAGTACATCGAGCTCTCCCAGAACGGCGACAAGTCTCTCGCCTTCGTGAGTGAGCAACTTTCGAAGTAAGTAACGCCCAGGGCCAGCCGACCATCAGCAGCCGGCTGGCCCTTCGATTTAGACGATTGGATCATCATGTCCGTTAATCCTGCTAGCGTCACCAACCCGCCCGCGCAGTTTCCCGAGGACTTTGTCTTTGGCGGCGCCACCGCTGCCTACCAGGTAGAGGGCGAGACCCGCACTCACGGTAAGGGCAAGGTTGCCTGGGACGACTTCCTGGAGGCCCAGGGGCGCTTCTCCCCCGATCCCGCTTCGGACTTCTACAACCAGTACCCCGTCGACCTGGAGCTGTGCGAGGAGTTCGGCATCAACGGCATTCGTCTCTCCATCGCCTGGAGCCGCATCTTCCCCAACGGCACCGGCGAAATCAACCCCGAGGGCGTCCAGTTCTACCACGATCTCTTCGCCGAGTGCCACAAGCACCACGTTGAGCCGTTTGTCACGCTGCATCACTTCGATACGCCGCTTCCCCTCTTTGAGAAGGGCGACTTCCTCAACCGCGAGACCATCGACGCCTTTGTGGACTTTGCCACCTTCTGCTTTAAGGAGTACGCCGACCAGGTGACCTACTGGTTCACCTTTAACGAGATCTGGGCCGACGCCTCCAACACCTACATCGAGGGCACCTTCCCCGGTGGCGTCAAGGCGCATCTGGCCGAGGCCTTCCAGTGCGAGCACAACATGATGCTCGCCCACGCCAAGGCCGTGCTGGCCTTCCACAACGGCGGTTTTAAGGGCAAAATCGGCGTCATTCAGTCGCTAGAGTTTAAGTACCCGCTCAACGAGAACGACCCCACCGACATCAAGGCCGCCAACAACGAGCACGTGCTGCAGAACCAGTTCTTGCTCGACGCCACCTTCCGCGGCGACTACGCGCCCGACACCCTCGAGTGCGCCAACCGCCTGGCTGCCGTCTCGGGCGGCACCATCGAGATCCTGGACGAGGATCTGGAAATCATGCGCGAGGCCGCGCTCTACAACGACTACCTGGGCGTTAACAACTACCAGTGCCGCTTCTTGAAGGCCTACGATGGCGAAAACGACCTGCACCACAACGGTACGGGCGAGAAGGGCACCGGCCGCTGGCGCGTCAAGGGCATTGGCGAGCACGTGAACAAGCCCGGCATCCCCACCACCGACTGGGACTGGATCATCTATCCCGAGGGCCTGTTCGATCTGCTCGTCTACATTAAGCAGCGCTACCCCAACTACAAGCAGATCTTCATCACCGAGAACGGCATGGGCTACAAGGACCCCTACAAGGACGGTTTTGTGGACGACCAGCCGCGCATCGACTACATCGAGCAGCACCTGCGCTGGTTGCTCAAGGCCATGGAGGTGGGCGTCAACGTGGGCGGCTACTTCCTGTGGAGCCTGCAGGATCAGTTCTCCTGGACCAATGGCTACAACAAGCGTTACGGCTTCTTCTACGTTGACTTTGAAACCCAGAAGCGCACGCCCAAGGCAAGCGCCTACTGGTACAAGCACGTGGCGCAGACCCGTCGTCTGGACTAGTGGCTGGCGGGGTTGCCCGCTCACACAACCTGTCCCCATTTCTCAGCCGGGGGCGGCACGTCACACGGCGCGCCGCCCCCGGTCTTTTTGTTTTTGGGCTGGTCGGAAGCCGTTTGTCTCGATCTGTAACATCTAGCCGAGTTTTTTGGTCCTAGCTGTTACAGATTGAGACGAACAGGATTGCTCTTTCCGAAGAATCTAAATCTGTAACACGTAGCCCGCTTTTGACCGTCTACCTGTTACAAATCGAGACAAACGGAGTAGGACCTAACCCCGTATGTCCCTAACAGTCGAGCGTTCGACCAGCGTACTCGGCACATGAATCGCCTCGATAGACGAGCTCTCTCCAATCGCCGCCTCAAACGCAAGCTTACCGACACCGCGCAAATCAAATCGCAGCGTCGTCAGCCGATTGTGAGGAACAAGTCCCTCGAGTGCGTCGTCGATACCAACCACGCTCACGTCGTCGGGCACGGACAGGCCCGCGTTCTCGAGCGCGGCGATAACGCCCAGCGCCATCTGGTCATTTGCCGCAAGCACGGCAGTCGGCGCCTGCGACCCGCCGGCAAGCACCTCGGCCGCAATCCGCTCGCCCATGGCGTACCCACTGTCCGCACTCCAATCGCCACGCAGCATCGGAGCGGCATCGACATGAGCACGACCCAGCGTATCGCGCCAACCGGCCTCACGAAAACGCGAGGAAATCGAGTTTTCCGGACCCGCCACAAACCGCATATTCGAGTGACCATGTTCCAGCAGATAATTGGTCAACAGCTCGCACGAACCATACTGGTCGGAGTCGATCGTCGTGCAGCGCGGATGCGCATACATGGACAGGATGACCGTTCGCACTCCCGGCTGGGGAACAAACTCCTCAAAATCGGGAGCCATGCGGTTCATGTTGAGAATCATGCCGTCGACGGGTCGCTCGACCATGCGGCGCGAGGCATCGGCAAGTGTATAGGGCTTGTCGCCGCCCATCTCGATCATAGTGACGGCAAAATCGTGCTCGCGCGCCGCTTGCATGATACCCTCGAGCGTCGCCAGGTTGCCGACACGTGTGATGTTGTACATGCACAGGCCAATAGAACGATACGACCCGCCGCGCAACGCCGCTCCAGCAAAATTGGGACGAAAGCCCAGCTCTTCCATGGCGGCCAGCACACGCTTGCGCGTCTTTTCCGTCACGTTGGGCATACCGTTGACCACGCGAGACACAGTCTGGCGGCTCACGCCAGCGAGCGCCGCAACCTCTGCCGCGCTCGCCGAATGACCATTCCTTGTCTGCTGAGCCATGCCTTCCACGCTAACCTGCTTCCCAACTATTCCCCGCGCCCATGGCGCATCGTACATACATTGATAACGTGCTCATGATACCCGAGCCATATACCACAACATGAAAACTTCTGTCAATCAAAACCGCTTACCGAACAAATACAACCGTTCGCGGCTGTTTGAAGTTGTTTTGTTTCTATACATCCCAGCCGGATGTTAACGTGCTCATTGTCAAATGTTCACGTGCTCATTTTGGTTCTAATCATTTTAAGATAGTGTTTATCGGGCTTTTTCACCGCTGAACGCTAACCAGGGAGCCTCCTGAGCGCAAACGCACAATATCGAACAGCGAGACGAGAGGGTGTATGCATATGTCTTTGCTAAACCGCGTACAGCAGCTGCCGAAGGGCTTTGTTTGGGGCGCCGCAACCGCCGCGTACCAAACGGAAGGTTCCACGAAGGTGGCAGGCAAGGGTAAGACCATGTGGGACGATTACCTTGTCGCCCAGGGTCGCTTTTTGCCCGACCCGGCCAGTGATTTCTACAACCGCTACGAGGAGGATATCCGCCTTTCTGCCGAGCATGGACTCAACGCCATTCGTGTGTCCATCGCCTGGACCCGCATCTTCCCCAACGGCGACGATGCCGAACCCCTCGCCGAGGGCGTTAAGCACTACCACGAGCTGTTCGCCTGCTGCAAAAAGTATGGCGTCGAGCCCTATGTGTCCCTGCATCACTTTGACTCCCCCGCCGCCCTGTTCAACCAGGGCGACTGGCTCAACCGCAAGACCGTCGACGCCTATGTGCGCTATGCCGAGTTCTGCTTCCGCGAGTTCCGCGAGGTCAAGAATTGGTTCACCATCAACGAGCTCATCAGCCTCTCGCACTCCCAATACATCCAAGGCAACTTCCCGCCCAACCATCACTTTGATGTGACGAGCGGCATCCAGAGCCAGCACAACGAGCTCGTTGCCCACGCCCGCGCCGTCAACCTGTATAAGGATCTTGACGAGACCGAGCACCTGGGCGGCCGCATTGGCATGGTCAACGTCCTGACGCCGGCATATCCTGCCACCGACTCGCCCGCCGACCAGCACGCCGCCGACCTGTACAACGCCTTCTACACCGACTTCATCATGGACGGCGCCTTCCTGGGCCACTACTCCGCGCGCACCCTCTCACTCATCAACGAGATTCTGCGTGCCAACAACGCCACGCTTACGGTTGAGGACAGCGACATGGAGGAGCTCGCCAAGGCGGCGCCCCGCAACGATATGTTCGGCCTCAACTACTATCAGTCGGCGTTTATCGCCGCCTACGATGGCGAGTCCACCAACAGCTTTAACGGCACCGGAGACAAGGGCACCTCGTGCTTTAAGTTTAAGGGCGTCGGGCAGCAGGTCGATATGCCGGGTATCCCCACCACCGACTGGGATTGGCTCATCTACCCGCAAGGCCTCTACGACACGCTCAAGCACATCAGCGCCACCTATCCCAACCTCCCCGTCATCTATATCACCGAAAACGGCCTGGGCCACAAGGACCCCGAGCCCGACGCAAACGGCATCGTCGCCGATCCCGAGCGCATCGACTTTGTCGACCAGCACATGGAGAAGGTGCTCCAGGCGCGCGCCGAGGGCGTCGACGTCCAGGGCTACTTTATCTGGAGCCTGCAGGACCAGTTCTCGTGGGCCAATGGCTATAACAAGCGCTACGGCCTGTTCTACATCGACTTCGACACGCAAAAACGCTACATCAAGCAGTCGGCACTCTGGTACAAGGAGCTCGCCGACACTATGGCGGACGCGCAGTAGCGCATCGCCTCGCTTTCCCCCGAGAAGGGAGCGGCCCTATGTGATACAAACCCAGCCGCTCCCCTCTCTCCCCTGGGACCGACCCCGCCTGCACCCGGGCTTTTAGCAAGCGGGAGACCATATAGGTTTTCAACGTCCATGCCATTAAGATTTCATGCAAAGAGGAGCGTGAACTATGGAATCGATCGTTAAGTTCTTGGAGAAAGGTCAGCCGTACTTCGACAAGGTCTCTAAGAACATCTACCTTCAGGCCATTAAAGACGGCTTTTTGGCAGCAATGCCCATCATCCTGTCTTCTTCTGTCTTCCTGCTTATTTCGACCCTGCCGGGCGTTGTCGCCACGGTCGGCGGCTTTACGCTGCCCGACTGGTGGAACGTCGACGTCGTGAACTTCTGCAACAAGGTTTACAACTTCACGATGGGCGTCGTGGGCATCATGGTCGCCGGCACCACCGCAAGCGCGCTGACCGGCTCCAAGAACCGCCGCATGCCTGCCGGCAAGGCCATCAACGCCACGAGCACCATGGTCGCCGCCATGTGCGCTATGCTCATCTTGGCCGTTACCCAGACGAGTGCCAAGATCGACGGCGCCGATGTCTCGGTGTTCTTTACCGACAACATGGGCACCAAGGGCCTGCTGAGCTCCTTTGTCGCCGCATTTGCCACGGTCAACATCTATGCCTTCTGCATTAAGCGAGACATCACCATCAAGCTGCCCAAAGAAGTCCCCGGCGCCATCGCCCAGAACTTCCGCGACATCTTCGCCTTCAGCTTCTCCATCCTGTTTGTCGCCGTCATCGACGTTATCTGCCGCACCTGCTTGGCCGTCCCGTTTGCCAACGTCATCTCCACGCTGGTGAGCCCGCTGTTCGCCGCTGCCGATTCCTACGCCGGCCTCGCCCTCATCTGGTTCATGATCCCGCTGTTCTGGTTCATGGGCATCCACGGCCCCTCGGTCGTTAAGCCTGCCCTCAACGCCGCGCTGTTTGGCAACATCACCACCAACCTCGCCACGCTGCAGGCCGGCGGTCACCCCGCCCTCGCCCTGACCGAAAACTTCGGTAACTACATCGGCGAACTCGGCGGCACCGGCGCCACGTTCATTGTCCCGATCATCTTCCTGCTCTTTATGCGCTCCAAGCAGCTCAAGGCCGTCGGCAAAGCCTCTGTCGTGCCCGTGATGTTCGCCGTCAACGAGCCGCTGCTGTTCGCCGCGCCCATCATCCTCAACCCGTACTTCCTGATCCCGTTCCTGTTTGCCCCCGTGGCCAACGTCCTCATTGGTAAGTTCTTCATCGACTTTTTGGGCATGAACGGCTTTATCTATGCCATGCCGTGGGCACTCCCCGGACCGATCGGCACCTTCATCGACACCAACTTCCAGCCGATCTCTCTGGTCCTGGTTGTCGTCCTGCTGGTCGTTGACTTCTTGATCTACTACCCGTTCTGCAAGGCCTACGACAACGTCCTGTGCAAGCAGGAGGCCGAGACCCTGGCCGAAGAAGAGGCCGAGGAGACCAAGGCCGTCAAGACCGCTGCCGCCCCCGCCGTTGAGGCTCCTGTTGTCGAGACCGCTTCTGCCACTGAGGCCTCCGCAGCTCCGTCCGCCCTTAAGGGCAAGGATCTGAGGGTTCTGGTTCTGTGCGCTGGCGCCGGCACCTCTGCACTGCTCGCCAACGCGCTTAAGGAAGGCGCCGACGAGCTGGGCATCGACATTACCGCCAACGCCGGTGCCTACGGCAGCCACTACGCCATCATGGACCAGTACAACGTCATCGTCCTGGCTCCGCAGGTTCGCACCTATTACAACGAGATGAAGGCCGACACCGACCGCCTGGGCATCACGCTGCTGTCGCCCAAGGGCAAACAGTACATCGACCTCACTAAGGATCCCAAGGGTGCCGTCGCCTGGATCGAGGAAAACCTCGAGGCATAAGACGCTGACGCCACCTGCCGCTCGCAGAAAAAAAATGGCCCGTGCATCGATGCGTGATGCGCGGGCCATTTTGTTTAGACCGCACCCGTCCTCCTGTTCATCTCAATCTGTAACATCTAGCCGAGTTTTTCGGTCCTAGCTGTTACAGATCGAGATGAACGAGCCGAGCACGTCTATGCCCGCAGATCCTTCACACTGGAGCGCTCGACTAACACGCCCGAGACGAGTGTACGGCTTCTGGAGCTCGGGGCTTCCAGACCTGCGACGACCTCGTTAAGCGCACGGATGCCCAGCTCGCGGTGGCGAAACTTCACCGACGTCAGAATCGAGTTGGGAATCGTCTTGTAGAGCTCATCGTCGAAGCCAATCACGGACACGTCGTCGGGCACACTGAGCCCTTTGTCACGTAGAGCCATCATCACGCCGTTTGCCATGCAGTCGTTAGCAGCGAGGACCGCCGTGCAATCGGGCTTATCGGCAAGCACAAGGCCCGCGGCATAGCCACTATCCGCATTCCAATCGCCTTGCAGAGGCTCGGGCGGCTCAATGCCACGCGCCTCGAGTGCCGCACGCCAACCTTTCATACGGCACTGACTCGACAGCGACTCTTTCTTACCCGAAACGAAATACACGTTCTTGTGACCATGATCCAAGAAGTACTCGCACGCCATGCGCGCGCCGCCCTCTTGGTCGTCACTGACGGTGGAGCAGGTAGGATGTTCCATCGGTGTGATAATCACCGTCTTGAGGTCTTTCGGCGCCTCAAAGGTATCAAAGTCATCGACCATCCGGCGCAGGTTGAAAATCATGCCGTCGACGGGAAGCTGCGACATCCTACGCGCCGCTTCGGCAAGGGTCATCTTCTCCCCCGCCCGCTTCTTAATCATCGTGAGCGCAAAGCCGCGTTCTTCGGCGGCATCGGCGATACCGTCAATCATGTCCACGGCACCGCCCGACAAGTGGAACAGCACGACGCCGATGCACCCGTAACGGCCCAACTTGAGCGAACGCGCGGCAAAGTTGGCTCGAAACCCGAGCGCCTCCATGGCCGAATGAACCTTATCGCGTGTTGACTCTCGCACGCTATCGGGCTCGTTGATCACACGCGAAACCGTCTTGAGAGAAACACCCGCGGCAACTGCCACATCGTTCATTGAGACATTTTTCTTGTCCATCGTTGCCACTGCTTCTCCAGTCGGTTTTACATCGCTTGTTTTTGCGTTCTAGCATACACTACCTGCCTGACTGATAAATCAACCGTTTACCGAACAATATCGACCGCTCACCCGTATATCCTTGTTGCTCTTCCAAAAATGTCTTACGTTGTCATTAACGAAATGACAACGTTGTCATTTCGCAATGCCTTCCTTAAGCAGGAAGGTTTCCGGGCAGTCCTGACCATCCATCGACGACCAGTTCCATCCACATGCATCGCGCATCAAGTAGCAAAGGAGCTCTATGGACGCCATCGTAAAGATGCTCGAAAAGCATCAACCGTTCTTTGAGAAGATCTCGAGGAACATATACCTCCAGGCCATCAAGGACGGATTCCTTGGGTGCATGCCCATTGTCCTCACCTCTTCGATCTTTCTGCTCATTGCCACCCTTCCCGGCGTAGTCGGCGTCACGCTGCCCCAGCCGCTCATCGACTGGTGCAACAAGCTCTACAGCTTCACCATGGGCGTCATGGGCATCATGGTTGCCGGCACCACTGCCAAGAACTTCACGGCTTCCATGAACCGTCGCATGCCCGCCGGCAAAGTGCTCAACGACGGTTCCACCATGGTGGCCGCCCAGTGCAGCATGCTGCTGCTCGCAGTCACGCAGTTCACCACCAAGTTCAACGGCTCCGAGCTTTCGGTCTTCGATTGCACCAGCATGGGCACGCGCGGTCTGTTCTCGGCCTATATCGCCGCGTTCATTACCGTGTGGGTCTATAAGTTCTGCGTCTCGCGCGATCTGACCATTAAGCTGCCTAAGGAGGTCCCGGGCGCCATCGCTCAGAACTTCCGCGACATCATCCCCTTTGGCGGTGCTGTCATCATCTGCGGCATCATCGATGTCGTCGTGCGCAACCTCATGGGCGTTCCGTTCTCCGAGCTGCTTATCAAACTGCTCTCCCCGCTCTTCACCGCTGCAGAAACCTATCCTGGCCTTATCCTTATCCAGGCAGCCACCGCGTTCTTCTGGTTTATCGGCGTCCACGGCCCCTCGATCGTCCAGCCGGGCATCGACCCCATCCGTCTTGCCAACCAGGCCGAGAACCTGCAGGTTCTGCTGGCCGGTGGCCACCCCGCCCACTCCCTCACCTTTAACATGTCGCTCGTGGGTGAGTTCGGCGGCACCGGCGCCACGTTCATCGTGCCGCTTCTGCTGATTCTCTTTATGAAGTCCAAGCAGCTCAAGGCCGTCGGTAAGGCCTCGATTGTTCCTGTTGCCTTCGCCGTCAACGAACCGCTGCTCTTTGGCGCGCCGATGATCCTTAACCCCTACATGCTCATCCCCTTTGTTGCCGCCGGTTGCGTCAACGTGAGTGTTGCCAAGTTCTTTATCGATAACGTGGGCATGAACGGCTTCTCCTTCGTGGTGCCTTGGGCTACCCCTGCCCCCATCGGCATCTTCATCACCACGAACTTCCAGCTTATCGCCCTGGTATTTGTCGCGATTATCATCTTGCTGGACGCCATCATCTACCTGCCGTTCTTGAAGGCATACGATAAGCTGCTCTGCGACCAGGAGGCCGAGCGCGCCGCCGAGCTGGGTCTCGAGTCCGATGGTGCCGCTGCCATCGCCGCCAACGCCCCTGCGCCCGCTGTCGAGCAGGCTACCGCTTCCGTCGAGACGACTGTTGCCGCCGCCGACAACAAGCCTGTCGTCGATCAGCCCGAGCCCGCTGCCGATGCATCCGCCAAGAAGGATGTCGATGGCCTGAAGGTCCTCGTCCTGTGCGCCGGCGCCGGCACCTCTGCCATGCTCGCCAACGCTATCAAGGAAGGTGCCGCACAGACCGGAGAGAACATCGCTTCCTCCGCAGGCGCCTATGGCCAGCACACTGCCATCATGGATCAGTACGACGTTATCGTGCTTGCCCCGCAGGTCCGTAGCTACTACAACGACATGAAGGCCGACACCGATCGCCTGGGCATTAAGCTGCTCGCCCCGCGCGGCAAGGAATATATCGACCTTACCCGCGACCCCGCTGGCGCCATCAAGTGGCTCCGCGAGAACCTCGACTAGGTTCCTCCCTCTGTTGGTGCCCGGATCCCCAGTTCGGGCACCTCTCCCTATTCGAATCCCACAGAAAGGATGACTCATGACCAACCCCATGCAGTTCCCCGACGGCTTTGTGTTTGGCGGCGCCACCGCCGCTTACCAGGTTGAGGGCGAGACCCGCACGCACGGCAAGGGCAAAGTGCCCTGGGACGATTTCCTGGCAGCTCAGGGTCGCTTCTCCCCCGATCCCGCAAGCGATTTCTACAACAAGTACCCGGTCGATATCGACCTGTGCCAGCGCTTCGGCATCAACGGTATCCGCGTCTCCATCGCTTGGAGCCGCATCTTCCCCAACGGCACTGGCGAGATCAACCACGAGGGTGTCGCCTTCTATCATGAGCTTTTCGCCACCTGCAACAAAGCCGGCGTTATCCCCTATGTCACGCTCAATCACTTTGATACGCCCGAGGCCTTTTACCAGGACGGCGGCGAGGGCTTCCTGACGCGCACGACGATCGACGCCTTTGTCGAGTACGCCAAGTTCTGCTTTGCCGAGTTCACCGAGGTCAAGCACTGGTTCACGTTTAACGAGATTCCCGCAACCGCCGAGGGCAGCTTTATCGTCGGCAACTGGCCGCACGGCGAGAAGTATCGCCTGGACAAGGCCTTCCAGCTCATGCACAACATGATGGTGGCCCACGCCAAGGCTGTCGTCGCCTTCCATGAGGGCGGCTTTGAGGGCGAGATCGGCATTGTCCAGAACCTGGAGCCCAAGTATCCCCTCGATCCCAACAGCGCTGCCGACTGCGAGGCCGCCCGCATGGCCGACGTCATCAACAACCGCTGGGTGCTCGACGCCACCTTCCGCGGCCACTATGCAGCCGACACCATGGAAGCCGCAACCAAGCTGGCCCATATCGCCGGCGGCGAGCTCGACGTCCGCGACGAGGACATCGCCGCGCTGACCGCCGCGCTCCCCTACAACGATTGCCTGGGCGTCAACACCTACAAGTGCCAGTTCCTGCGTGCCGCCGAGGGCGAAAACGACATCAACCACAATGGCACCGGCGACAAGGGCTCCTCGCGCTGGTTCCTCAAGGGCGTGGGCGAGTCGTGCGTGCGCGAAGGCGTACCCACCACCGATTGGGACTGGATCATCTATCCCGAGGGCCTGTACGACCTGCTGCTCCGCATTAAGAACGATTACCCCAACTACAAGAAGATCTACATCACCGAGAACGGCATGGGCTATAAGGACGACTTCGAGGATGGCTTTATCGATGACGCCCCTCGTATCGACTACATGCGTCAGCATCTCGCGTGGATCCTCAAGGCAATCGACGGCGGCGTAAACGTCGACGGTTACTTTGTGTGGTCGCTGCAGGACCAGTTCTCCTGGACCAACGGCTACAACAAGCGTTATGGCCTGTTCTACATCGACTTTGAGACCCAGAAGCGCTATCCCAAGGCGAGCGCGTACTGGTACAAGAACGTCGCGGAGACCGGCCTGCTTATGGCCTAACTTTTGCCGCATACCCCCTGTCGGCCGCATGCGAATCCCTCCACGGGTTCGCATGCGGCCTTTTTGTTTTGGTTCGGCCCGTGCGGGCCGTTTATCTCGATCTGTAACATCTAGCAGGGATTTTCAATCCTAACTGTTATAGATTTAGACGAACGGGCGACCAGGGCTGAAAGATCTCAATCTGTAACACGTAGCCCACTTTTAACCGTCTAACTGTTACAGATCAAGACAATAAGATAGTCAAATCCGAACTTTCCAAGCAGTTATGAACCATGGTTTCCAGTTTTCGGTATCACGAACATACTTTCGGTATCATTTAATGGTATTATGATATCGAAAGTATGTTCGTGATACCGAAAGGAGCCGCATGCGCCAGTTCGATTACACCACAGTCCCAGCGGAACTCGAAGCAACTCCAATCACCAACCTCCTCCTCTCGATACGCGAGCATAAAGGCCGTCAGCTTGCTCTGAGTCAAGTCAAACCCGAGCTTCTATCGTCCCTAATGGAGGAGGCTAAGATCCAAAGCACCCGATCCTCCAACGGACTTGAAGGAATTGTTACCACCCAAAAAAGACTCAAAGCGATCATGGCGTATTCCGCCAAGCCAAGCTCCCGCGCAGAGGAAGAAATCGCTGGATACCGAGATGTGCTGTCGCTTATTCACGAGCAACACGATTCCATTCCCGTAACGCCATCGGTCATTCTGCAGTTGCATCGTGACCTCATGGCGCACACGGCAATCTCGTATGGAGGCCATTGGAAAGATGGCGATAACGAAATCGTCTCCATTGACGATCAAGGTAATCGATTTGTGCGCTTTAGGCCCCCTTCGGCTCTAGCAACCCCGGGACTTATTAAAGAAGCCTGCCAGTCCCTCAACGATGCTTTATCTCGCCAAGTTTGCGATCCCCTCCTTATATCGCTCCGCTTTATCTTCGATTTTGTTAGCATTCATCCCTTCAACGATGGCAATGGCAGGATGAGCCGGCTCCTTACAACGCTGCTGCTCGAAAAGACTGGATACGATGTTGCGCGTTACATCAGCATCGAACGACTTATTGAAGACAACAAAGCGCTTTACTACAACGCCCTCGCTGCAAGCTCCACTGGATGGAATGAAAATCAAAACACCGAAGTACCCTTTATCCGTTTCATGCTCGGAACAACCCTGGCCGCCTACCGACAGCTCGAGCAGCGTACCTTAATTGAATCAAGCACTCGTCCCATGTCGAAGCAAGCGCGCATCGCTGTTCTATTTCACCAGAGACCCGGCGTCATTAAGAAATCCGACATCCGGTCCAGCTGCCCCGATATCAGCGAGGTAACCGTTAAACGAACCCTCGGCCAGCTTGTTAGTTGCAGCGCAATCGAAAAAACAGGAGCGGGTCGTTCGACGGGCTACATACTCAAAGACGTCCATGCTCTAGAACTATTCTTGCAAGCCACAATACCCGATGGCGAGGCCGCAATAACAAAAGAGGCTTCAAAGGATAAGCTCCTTGAACGTGTAAACCACGCCGAGGATGAAAGCAGAGAAGGGCTCTATGAAGACTACGATTCATTCTCAAGGGACATAAAGACGAGATACGGAGTCTAGTCATATCTCAGAATAGCCTCATCCTTGTTGCCCAAAGTTATTTGCGCGTCATTGTGAAGCGGTAACCCCGCGCTGGCAAGGGCAAAAGTCCTCCTGCTGCGCTAGCTAGCAAATGACCTGCGCGTGCTCCTCGATGGCGGCGCGATCCTCGGCGGTAATACCCGGCTCGCACACCACGACGTCCAAATTGTCCAAGCGGCAGAAGGTGTAGAAGTCGCGCTTGCCGATCTTGCTGGAGTCGGCGATCAGATAGCGCGAGTCCGCTTTGCTAAAAGCGAGCTGCTGGATACGGCCCTCGTCCATGTTGGACGTGGACACGTCGCCGTCCAGAATGCCGTTGGCAC
>CAUDVX010000016.1 GCA_958452935.1 uncultured Collinsella sp.
CCATGACCTGGCCCTGCGTGAGCTCGCCCACGTTGACCTGGATGCCGCCCACCCACAGGATGGCGCAAACGCCCAGGTTCATCACCAAAAACGTGACGGGGTTGAGGATCGACGAGAGCTTGCCCACCGCGATTGCGACACGCGCCTGGTCATCGGCCGCCTGGGCAAAACGCTCACGTTCGTGACCCTCGCGCACAAACGCCCGGACCACGCGGGCGCCCGAAAGCCCCTCGCGGCAAATGAGCGCGATGCGGTCGAGCTTTGCCTGCAGCTGCCTGTAGTACGGGATGCAGCGCGCCATGACAAACCAAAACACCAGGCCGATGGCGGGCGTGCAAATCAAAAAGATGATGCCGAGCTTAAGGTCGATGGCAAGGGCCGCGACCATGGAACCCACCGCCAAGAAGGGCCAGCGGATGAGCATGCGCACGCCCAGCGCCACGGCGAGCTGTACCTGGTTGACATCGTTGGTGATACGCGTGATGAGCGACGGCGTGCCAAAGCGGTCAAGTTCGGCATAGCTCAGCTTGTTGATGTGCTTGTAGAGTGCGCCGCGAATGTCGGTGCCCATGCCCTGCGAGGTCAGCGCCGCCATCTTTTGGCAGACAAGCGTAAACGAGATGCCGATCACAGCCATGGCGCCAAGTACCATGCCGTAGTGGATAACGGCGCTGACATCGTGTGCGCCAATACCCTTATCGATCATCTGGGCAATCACGAGCGGTGTAAGCAGGTCAAAGATCACTTCAATCAACTTGCACGCAGGGCCAATCACCATATATCGGCGAAACTTACCACCAAAACGCCCGAGCAGCTCAATCATAAAAAGGCGCTCCCTATCATCATCTCTCTTCAATCTGATTCATGATAGTACGGAGAACCCTGGAGATGCGTAAGCAACTCGTTACAGATGTTAAGGCGAAGCAAGCACAAAGGTCACTAGTGCCCAAGGCATGTAGCAGCCGATGTTTTGGCAACGCCAGCGAGTTCCACTAAGCACGGGATTGAATTGCTCAGATAAACACGCCTTTACGGGTGATTTTTGGACGACGGGGCCCGGCCGGTGACGAGGCATTTGGTAGTCGAGCGATCCCGCAGGCGTAGCCGAGGACCAGCGAGACACCAAATACCTCGTCGCCGGCCGGGCCATGTCGCGGCACCAAAAAGCGCCTGCGCACTCGATGGATCCGGATGCCCGACAGAGGCTCCTTATGGCTGCTTCCTTCCGGACCTGACCAGATTCGGAACATGTCGTCATCCGAACCCATCGAACGCGCTAGGCGCTCGATATATATTACCCGCTCCCGCCCGATGGGGCAAGGTAGCTAATTTGGGACGGGGCTTTTTGACTACTTGGGCAATCAGATCGACAGGTGGTCAAATAAGCCCCGTCCCAAAAAGACTGGTCTGCTGCCGTGCCACAAAAGGGGCCTATCTACTACGTTTAGGCCGCAGGGGTCAACCATAGCCGGCTTTTTCGAAAATCGGCAAGCTTTCTACCTGCGGTTTTAATTTCACAAAATCCGGGATGGTCAAGGGTGCTCGGCTAAACGTAGTAGATGGCCGCATTTCATGGCGGACGGTCCGACCCAAGGCCCAAGGCGGCCAGCCTCGGATAGCCATTCTCGAAGTTGCGGTGGAATAGTTCCTGTTTTTGCCGCCTGAGCCGCCAAACAGGAACTATTCCACCGCAACTTATAGGGAGTTGGGTTTTAGAGGCGGGCGAGGTCGTAGGCTTGGGCGGCTGCTTCGCCGACGCAGATGAGGTTGGTTGTGGCTTCCTGGGGGTCGAGCGCTTGGTCAAGAGGCATGGGCCTGCGGCAGACCGGCAGAACCAAGTCGATGCCCCGACCATACACCGCATCCAAATTGTCGGCACGACCGCCCACGACGGCGACCACCGGCTTGCCATATCGCTTCGCACGACGGGCCACGCCCACCGGCGCCTTACCGGCAGCGGATTGCTCATCCATATTGCCCTCGCCCGTTATGACCAGGTCGGCATCGCGCACGCGCTCGTCAAACCCAATCAGATCAAGCACCGTCTCCACGCCCGAGCGTAGCTCCGCGCCGAGCGCTAGCAGTGCGGCGCCCAGGCCGCCGGCGGCGCCGGCACCGGGTACACCGAGCACCGAGCCAAATGTCCGCACACCCTCGGGCGCGCGCAACAACCCCTGAGCCCGCACCCCGGCAATCGCCGCATCGAGCAGGCGGCCATAGCCGACCATCCAGCAGTCGTACCTGCGCAGCACCTCGGCATCACCCGCCGGCAGGCCCTTTTGCCCGCCAAACACTGCAAGTGCCCCACGACGCCCCACGAGCGGATTCTCGACATCGGAAAGCACCACGACACGCGTGCCATTTAGCGCCCGAAGCGCCGGTGCCAAATCGATATTCGCCACGCGTTCAAGGCCCGCGAGGCCGGGGGCGATATTGCAGCCACGGCCATCGACAAGGTGGGCGCCCAGCGCCTGCAGCATGCCGGCGCCACCGTCGTTGGTGGCGCTGCCGCCCAGACCAATATAGATCGTCTTTGCCCCAGCACGGACCGCGCGAAGCATGAGCTCGCCCACGCCATAGGTCGAAGCCGCAAGCGCCGCCGATTCCGTGCAGGGCGAATACCCAATACCCGCCGCCTCGGCCATCTCAATAACAGCAGATTCGCGCTCGCCGTCCACCAGCATCCGGGCAGGCACGCGGTCGCCCAAGGGGCCTGCGACTTCACCTGCCACGACCTCACCGCCGCACGCGGCAACGGCATCGAGCGTTCCCTCGCCACCATCTGCCAGCGGCAACGCGCTTACCTGGGCATCAGGCCACACACGGCGCACACCTTCGGCAACGGCACCCTCCGCCTGCGAGCTCGACACGCTGCCTTTAAAGGAGTCGATCGCCAACAGCACGCGGCGGAACCGGCGCTGCACGGGGCCAAAGTCGAGCGTCTCGCCAGCGAGATCCCCAACACCCGCAAGCGCCTCGGCGTGGGCGGCATGCGCCTCAAGATCGGCCCCACAACCGCAGCCAGCACCATCGGTGCCACGCAGCCCACTAAAATAACCGCTCAGCACCGCGCGGCACTCGTCTGCCAGCACGCCGGCGGTCACATTAAACCGATGATTCAGGCGCGAATCGGCATTCAGGTCGTATAGCGACCCCAGAGCGCCCGCTTTAGCATCGGACGCGCCGTACACGCAGCGCCCCACGCGCGCGTTAACCATAAGCCCCGCGCACATGCAGCAGGGCTCGAGCGTCACGTAGACCGTGCAATCGGAGAGGCGCCAACGACCGAGCGACTGCGCGGCGGCACATAGGGCCGCAAACTCGGCATGCGCCGAAGGGTCCTGGTCGAGCTCGCGGCGATTATGCGCCCGCGCGACAATCTCACCCGCGCGCACCACTACGGCACCGATCGGCACCTCGCCCACCGCAGCGGCGGCGCGCGCCTCCGCCAGTGCCTCGCGCATGAACTTCTCGTCGATTTCGGTGGTCGTCATCGTTCGCCTTCCCTGTTGCAAATTCAAAACGATGCTATCATTACGACTCACGGAGAGATGGCAGAGCGGTTGAATGCGGCGGTCTTGAAAACCGTTGAGCGCGAGAGCGTTCCGGGGGTTCGAATCCCCCTCTCTCCGCCACTCTTAGTGACTCACCGGCGTCATGGTCCGCTCGAACAGCGCATCGACCACGTCGGCGATTTCGGATCGGCGCTCTAGTACGTGGCCCGATTCCCACCACATGGTAAAGAGTCGAATAATACCGCCGGCGACAAACTCAGACGTTGTCTCGAGCGATACGGGCGCGAGCGCGTCCTCGTCAAGCGCGATCATCACGCGCCCGCGTATGGAGCGCGCGATGCGGTCGCAAATCATGCTGGTCAGCATACCCGACATGCTGCTCGCCAAAATGTTATCCATGAGCTGCTCATGCGCCAGAATCAGATCCATGGCATCGGCGAACACTTCGTGGCGAAGCGCGCGTACGTCCTCGGCGTCCTCCGCGCCATCCGCATCGGCCCGCTTTTGCGGCAGGCCCGACATGAGTTCATCGATATAGAAGGCAAAGTAATCGTTTTTGTCGCGGAAGTGCTTGTAGAACGTCGTCCGACGAATCATAGCGCGGTCGCACAGCATGGCAACCGTCACGTCCTCAAACCGATGCTCTTCGAGCAGCTCGGTAAAGGCCTCGAACAGGGCCCGATAGGTTTTCTTGATGCGAAGGTCCATATATATCGCCCTCCTCAAGGAGAAGACAACGCTCACTAATCTGTCGCATATCTTACACCTGTATCGCCCGCCCCCTGGCGAATGGCCTTACCTTGGTGGAAACATAACGCTTACCAGAAAGTTCGGTATCGCCAAAGGTTGCGGGTATACTAGTAGCGTTACACCAACGGCAGCCGGCGGAAGACGCCGCGGCCATTCGAAACGGAGACACCATGATTCCCGTCATCATCGGTATCGTTGTTGTCGTTGTGATTGTCTGCGCCATCGCCGGCATCTACAACAACATGGTCACCAAGCGCAATCGCATTGATAACGCCTGGCAGAACATCGACACGCAGCTGCAGCGCCGCAACGACCTGATCCCTAACCTGGTCGAAACCGTCAAGGGCTACGCCAAACACGAGCAGGACACGCTTGCCGCCGTGGTCAACGCGCGCAACGCCGCCGTGAGCGCCACCACGCCCGAAGCCAAGATGGAAGCCGACAACGTGCTGACCGGCGCCCTGCGCCAGCTCTTCGCCGTGGCCGAGGCTTACCCCGATCTTAAGGCGAACACCAACTTTACGCAGCTCCAAGCCACGCTCGAAGACACCGAGAACAAGGTGAGCTACGCACGCCAGAGCTACAACGACTGCGTGCTTAGCTACAACAACGCCATCCAGACCTTCCCGGCCGTCATCTTTGCCGGCATCTTCCAGTTTAAGGAGCGCCAGGGCTTCGAGGCCGCCGAAGCTGCCCGCCAGGCACCGACCGTCAAGTTCTAACAGATCCGCAGCGTATCCTTAATCGGGTATATGCATAAACCGCCTCGTCGAATGCATACTTCGACGGGGCGGTTTCCTTTGTCGCGAAGGTCCCCCTCAAGGCGCCGTGCATTTTTGGGAGTATTCAGCATAACCAAGGGCTTCGGGCGCCACGATAAATGCCAAAGACCGCGAATATCCCTGCAAATCAAACGCTGTCAGCCCATAACCCCGCCCATCATTCGTAGAAAACATCGAGAAATCCCGATTTTTCGCCCGAGGCCGGTATGCAGGGGTCTTCGATTGCAGAATACTCGCAAAAATGCACGTCGCCACCACCCCCACATGGCGCGAACCAAAACAAAAGCGCGGCCAAAAGGCCGCGCGCCATCTTTATTCAGATTAATTATTGCCCGCTGTGGCAACGCCGAGCCCGCAGGGCGGAGAGCAAGTCCCCTCCCGGCGCATTCCGCAGGACGCAGAAGCCCTCGCCGCACGAAGTGCGCAGCGAGGGCTTCTTGCATGTCCGAGGACGCGCCGGGAGGGAACTTGCTCTCCACCCGGGCAGGTAAGACGAATTACGCGACGGTGTAAACCCAGTTGTGCTTATCCTCAACAGCACCAGACTGGATGCCCGTCAGAGTCTCGCGGAGCTTCTTCATCACAGGACCGATCTCGGTGTAGCCAGCCGGGAAGGTCACAGTCTCGTCGGCACCGTAGACCTTGTTGTCGATCTCGCCGACCGGGGAGATAACGGCAGCGGTGCCGCACAGACCGCACTCAACAAAGGTGCCGGCCTTGACCTCGGCCCACTCGACGGGTCGCTGATCGACGGTCATGCCCAGGTCCTCAGCGACCTGAACGAGCGAACGGCGGGTGATGGAGGGCAGGATGGAGTCGGTGTGCGACTGCGGGACGACAAGCGTGCCGTCCTCCTTCACGAACAGGACGTTGGCGCCACCGGTCTCCTCGACATAGGTGCGGGACTCGGAGTCGAGATACAGGTTCTCGGCATAGCCCTCGCGGTGAGCCTCCATCGTGGGCTTCAGGGACATGGCGTAGTTCAGGCCGGCCTTGATGTTGCCGGTGCCGTGCGGTGCGGCGCGGTCGTACTCGGAAACACGCAGCTTGACAGGCTTGAGGCCACCCTTAAAGTACGGACCGACCGGGGTCACGAGAATGCGGAACGTGTACTCAGGAGCGGGAGCCACGCCGATTACGTCACCGGAGCCGATCATAAACGGACGCACATACAGGGTCGCGCCAGAGCCGAAGGGCGGAACCCATGCGGCGTTGGCAGAGACGACCTGCTTGACGGCCTCGACAAACTTGTCCTTGGGGAACGGGGGCATCTCGAGGCGCTGGGCGGAGTTGTACATACGCTCGGCGTTCATATCGGGACGGAAGCAGACGATGCTGCCGTCCTCGGCGGTGTAGGCCTTCAGGCCCTCAAAGACCTCCTGGCAGTAATGGAAGATGCCGCCGCACTCGGAGACATGCAGGGTGTGGTCGGTGGTCAGACCGCCCTCGTCCCACTCGCCGTCCTTCCAATGGGCCTCGTAGCTGTAATCGGTCTTCATGTAGCCAAAGCCGAGGCTACCCCAATCGATATCCTTCTTCTCGACAGTCATATGTCGCTCCTTACATACACGGTTGCATACTCGCGAACCCGCACGCAAGGACCGAAGCCGGCCGCGTCGCAACGTCGCATACCCGGAAGCGTAGAGCCGGGCAGGACACGCGGGCAGCATCAAAGCCGATGGCGCGTCGATTCGCATGCAGGTGATTGTACTCCCCGCACGCCCTGGATAAAACGCTTTTCTTTAACTAAGTAAAGTATTTTCATTTGCCTTCAACACAAAAGGCCCGCCATCGAATCCGATGACGGGCCTTGGAATTAACGTCCGAAACCAAGCTCGGACTAGGCGTTCTTTTTACCGAGCTTGGCCTTAACCAGACCGACCACGGTCGGGATGATCGACACGGCGACGATGCCGACGATCAGCAGCTCAAAGTGCTCCTGCACAAACGGAATGCCACCAAAGAAGTAACCCAGCAGTGTAAAGACCGTCGACCAGGTAATGCCACCCAGCACGTTAAAGATGACAAAGTTGCGCCAGTGCATGCCGCCCATGCCGGCGATAAAAGGCACAAAGGTGCGGATGAACGGGAAGAAGCGACCGAGGAAGATGGCCAGATGGCCCCACTTATCCAGGAAATCCTCGGACTTTTTGATGCGCTCGGGCGTCATGGCCTTTACCTTGCCCGAGGCGATGATCTTGCGGCCAAAGAAGTGGCCGATCATAAAGTTGCACTGATCGCCCAGGATGGCTGCGGCCCATGCGGTGGCCAGAAGCGCCACGATGTTAAAGCCGCCGTTGTGGGCAAAGAAGCCCGAGGCAAACAGCAGCGAGTCGCCGGGAAGGAACGGGAAGAACACCACGCCCGTCTCGATAAAGATGATTAGGAACACGCAGCCGTAGGCCATAAGCGGGCCGGCGGCGATCCAGCTGGCGATCGCGGTGCGCGGGTCCTTAAGCAGCTCGGCGATAAAATTGATGAAACCCATGAAGTAAAACCTCTCAGTTGTGGGCGCGGACACGTCCAAGTTGACCAGTATACGGTTGCGGCGCGAGCACGGGCCAAACCCCTCAAAAGTCTTACTTCATTACCAGCAAGTTTGCATAACTGACACTTGTCGCCCAAAGCGAAGCAAGATCGCCCTTCCTAATCCCTAGCGAATCGCTATACTTTATTGAATCGCATTGTCACGGCGCTAAGGGAGGGCGGCCGGTGAGCTTTATCAATACCATTCGCGAGGACATCAAGACCGTCCAGGCGCAGGACCCTGCCGCGCAAAACGGCCTGGTCATCTTCCTTTCCTATCCTGGCCTGCACGCCAAGTGGAACCACGTGCCCGAGCACTGGCTGTGGGAGCACGGTCATCGCTCACTCGCCCGTGTGCTCTCGCAGTTAACCCGCCATATCACTGGTGTTGAGATTCATCCCGCCGCGCAGATCGGCAAGCACTTCTTTATCGACCACGCCATGGGCGTCGTTATTGGCGAGACTGCCATCGTGGGCGACAACTGTGTGCTCTACCAGGGCGTCACGCTCGGCGGCACCGGCAACGAGACCGGCAAGCGTCACCCCACCCTGGGCAACAATGTCACGGTGGGCACGGGCGCCAAGGTGCTTGGCAACATCCACATTGGCAACAACGTCAAAATCGGCGGCAACTCGGTCGTCGTCAAGGACGTGCCCGACAACTGCACCGTCGTGGGCGTGCCCGGGCGCATCATCAAGCGCAACGGCTGCCGCGTGTTCGAGGAGAGCTTCGACGCCAAGCAGCATCGCGAGTACATGCCCGACGATGCCGCCGAGCAGAGCGCCCTCAACCGTCAGGGCATCACCGAAAACGCCCGCCGCGTCAAGGAACTCGAGCAAGAGTTGGCCGAGCTCAAAGCCCTCGTCGCCAAGCTCGTGGACGAACGCTAGGGCCGCGGACAACCGCCACAGCATGAACGCCAACACAAAAGGCGCGCCGGGGAATCCGCCCCCGGCACGCCTTCTTTTCGATGTGACATGCGGGACTGCCCCCCATGTCACCTTATGCGAACTGGCTTAGGTAGAGGTCGGCATAGGCGCCCTCGGCAGCCAGCAGCTCCTTGTGCGTACCCTGCTCGATAATGTTGCCGTGGTCCATAACCAGGATCAGGTCGGCATCCACGATCGTCGACAAGCGATGCGCGATCACAAAGCTCGTGCGCCCGCGCATGAGCGCATCCATAGCACGGCCGATGGCGAGCTCGGTGCGCGTGTCCACGCTCGACGTCGCCTCGTCCAGGATGAGGATCGCCGGGTTGTTGAGCAGCACGCGCGCGATGGTCAGCAGCTGACGTTGGCCCTGGCTGATGCTCTCGGCATCGTTAGCCACACGCGTGTCGTAGCCCTGCGGCATAGTGCGCACAAAGAAGTCGACCTGCGCGGCGCGGGCGGCAGCCACGATCTCGTCGCGCGTTGCCTCGGGGCAGCCGTAGGCGATGTTTTCGGCAATCGTGCCGTCGAACAGCCAGGCGTCCTGCAGCACCATGCCAAACTGCTGGCGCAGCTCGCCGCGATCCATGAGGCTCGTGTCCACACCGTCGAGGGTAATACGGCCACCGTCGATCTCGTAGAAGCGCATGAGCAGATTGATGAGCGTGGTCTTGCCCGCGCCCGTGGTTCCCACCACCGCGATCTTTTGGCCCGGTTCGGCGGTAAACGACACGTCTCGCATAAGCGGCTTGTCGGGCGCATAGCCAAAACGTACGTGTTCAAAGGCAACACGGCCCTCCACCTTGCCCGACAGCTTGGCGGCGGCTACCGGCAACGGATCGGCCTCCATCTCGGTCTCGTCGAGCAGGTCGAACACGCGCTCGGCGCTCGCCAGCGCGCTCTGCAGCGAGTTAAAGGTGAACGACAACTGCGTCATGGGTTCGGACGCCTCGTAAATAAACTGGAAGAACGCCTGGAACACGCCGACGGTCATGTGACCGGCAACCAGCATGCTGCAGCCCACCAGTGCAATCACGATCTGCGCCAAGCGGCCGATAAAGCGCACCGCGGGACCGACGGCGTTAATCATAAAGTCGGCCTTGGTGCTCACGCGCGCCAGCTCCTTCGAAGCCTCGTGTACCTCGGCAGAGCTCTGGCGCTCGCGGTTAAACGCACGGATCACCAGACGGCCCGAGTAGCCTTCCTCCACCGCGCTCGTAATCTTGGACACCCACTCCTGGCGCTCGCCCGTCACATCGTGTGTGCGGCGCGACACGACCTTTGTCACCAGAAGCGAAAGCGCCGTAAAGAACAAAAAGACGAGCGTGAGCGGCACGCTAAACACGAACATCACGCTCACGGCGCCCGCCACGGTACCGATCGACACCAGCAGCTGCAGCAAGCCGCGCTGCATGCTCTCGGACATCTTGTCCAAGTCGTTGGTCGCACGGCTGACGACCTCGCCGGGACGATGCGCGTCAAAGTAGGCAAGCGGCAGACGGTTGAGCTTTTGTGCGATGCGGTTGCGTAGGCGCAGGTTGAGGCGCTCGGCAACGCTCGACATCAAAAAGCTCTGGAGTGCGTAGAACGAGGCGGCGGCGGTCCAGATCATAAAGTAGATGAAGATGGTCCTACCGCAGTTCTCCCAGGTAATGCTGAAGGTAGCGTTGTTGGCAAACGCCAGCTTCATGTGCCCCCACAACTCATCGATCACACGGGCGCTGTAAGCCGGCGCCGCGGTGTTAAAGATGACATAGAACACGATGCTCGCGAACACGATATAGAAGCGCCAATGGTCCCCGGCGGCCTCGCTCCACAGGCGGCGCACCGTCGCCCAGGTGTCGCGGGGCGTCTCGTCCTCGTCCTCGTCGTCAACGTCGCGCATGCGCTCCGCCTCGGCGCGGGCGCGCTCGTCCTCGGCACGCTCGTTCTCCTCGTAGAGTGCCTGGCGGCGAGCCTCGCGCTCCGCCGCCTTGGCGGCTTCGTCCAGGTCGGGCGCGACACCCGTCTCCTCAACTGTCTCTGCAACCGCGGCGCCATCGGCGACGCCCTGCTTTTTGAGCTCCTCGGTCATGCTACTCACCTCCCTTCATCTGCGATTCCGCGATAGCGCGGTACACCTCGCAGGTTTCCATGAGCTCGTCATGCGTGCCTAGGCCCACGATCTCGCCGTCTTTGAGCACCACGATCTGATCGGCATGCAAAATAGTCGAGATGCGTTGGGCGATGATGAGCACCGCAGCATCGCGCGTCTCGTCCTGCAGCGCATGGCGCAGTGCCGCATCGGTCTTAAAGTCCAGGGCCGAAAAACTGTCGTCGAAGATATATAGATCGGCGCGCTTCATGAGTGCGCGGGCGATCGCCAGGCGCTGGCGCTGACCGCCCGAAAAGTTCGTGCCGCCCTGGGATACCGGAGTATCGAGCCCCTGGGGCTGGTCGAGCACAAAGGTGCTCTGGGCAACCTCCAGCGCATGGAGCATGTCAGCCTCGGTCGCGCCCTCGTTGCCAAAGCGCAGGTTGCTCGCCACCGTACCCGAGAACAGCCACGCCTTCTGCGGCACATAGGCAATACGCCCGCGGATGTCGTCTTGCGAAAGGTCGCGCAGGTCAACGCCGTTCAGACGAATGGCGCCCTTCGTGGCATCATGGAAACGCAACAAGAGCTTGGCCACCGTCGACTTGCCCGAACCCGTCGAGCCTACAATCGCCGTGGTCTGGCCACGGCGACAGGCAAAGCTCAGGTTGCACAGGGTGTCCTCGTCGGCATCGTCAAAACGGAACGACATGTGGTCGAACACGGCCACCACGTCGGCCCCATCTGCGGACTCAGGCGCCCCGTCGCCCAGCGTAGCCTTGCCGTCCACAATGCTCGGCTCGATTTCGAGCACCTGTTGCGCGCGGTTGAGACACGCCGCGGCGCGCGGAAGCGTCAGAATCACCATCTGCGCCATCATCACAAAGAACAGGATCAGGATCGCATACTCCAACACGGCCGAGATGCTGCCGATCTGCATGGCATGGACACCCACGCGGTTGCCGCCCACCCACAGCACCGCCACCTCGGCGATGTTCATCAAAAAGAAGCTGGAGCTGTCGAGACCCACAAACAGGTGGTTGACCTTGATGGCATTGGCCGCGTAATCGCTAAACACCTCGTCCAGGCGCTGCTCCTCGTGGCGCTCCTTGTTAAATGCGCGGATGACGCGCACGCCCACGATGTTCTCGCGCAGCACCACGTTCATGCGGTCGATAAAGCTCTGCAGGCGCATAAAGATCGGCGCGGCGTTGGCAACGGTAAAGACCGCCGCCACCAGCACGATCGCAACGACCACGCCCAGCAGCGTGCCCATGGCAGGATCGATAAACCAGGCAAAGATGATGCCCGCCACGGCCAAGAACGGTACCGGCAGCACCAGCTGAATCGTCTGAAGGACAGCTTGCTGAATCACGTTGATGTCGTTGAGCGAGCGCGTGATCATCGAACCCGTGCCAAAACGCTCAAAGTCGCTGGCGGACAGCTCGAGCGACTTGTCGTACACGGCATTGCGGATATCGCAGGCCACGTTGGCGGCCAGGCGCGCCGAAAGATAGCAGCCCAGCACCGTGCCGCCGCCGGCCATGCCGGTCGCGATAAGCATGTACAGGCCGTTGCGTAAAATATAGTCGACATCGCCCGTGGTAATACCGGTGTTGACCATGTTCGCCAGCATCGTGGGAACCAACAGCGTACCGACGTTATCTATCAGCACCGCAAACAGCGTCACCGCAATCAGACCGCGGTACGGCCTCATAAACCTCATTAAGAGTCGCATGTGTCCCCCTCGCCCTTATCGTCAGCCTCGTTCTCGGCAGCCACTTGCCGTTTAAATTCCTCGCACTCTTCGTTAAGAACATGGGAGAACTTACCGACCAAGCGCATAATCTCGCGCTGCTCCCACGGCTCGAGTGCTTCGAATGCCTGTTGCTCGGCTTTTTGCGCCGGCAACGCGTAGCGCTTGGCAAACCGCACGCCCTCTTCGGTCAGTCGCACAACCTTATTCTTACGACTGCCCTCGGCAAACTCCAACGTCGCAAGCCCTCGCGCCCTAAGCGTCTTGATCGCCGAATTGATGGTCTGTTTGCTGTAGAACCATTCACTCGTCAGCCGACTCACGGCAACGCTTCCGCCCGCTGCACTCGTGTCGACGAGCATCCAGTAGGCACAGTCCGAAAGACCGCAGGCGCGCGCGAACTCCGAATAGATACGGTCAAGCCCGTTGAGCATCCGGTCGAAATCGACCGGGCTAACTGCACTATTCATCTCTCCTGCCATTCGATAGTCCGAGTTTTGACCAATTCATATCTCTACATTAGTCCGAGTTTTGACTATCGTCAACAAGTTCGTTGTTTATGGTCGGCTCTTCATAAGCATATCGGCAAAAAAGACCGCCGGCGCGGGGGGCGGCGCCGGCGGTTGCGAGAGAATATCGAGTGTTGGCTGTTAAGCAGCGACGGCCTCGTAGACCGTGGCGCCCGAGAAGCTGTCGTGCAGGCTCTTGCCGCAGATCCACGGCAGTTCGACGACCTCGCAGACCGTGTTGACCAGCTCGGAGCAGTCAGTAAAGTGGCCCTTATCGTTGAGGGCCTCGCAATCCTGAACACGCCAATAGCCATCGGTGTGCGTGATGTAGTACTCGTGATCGTTAATCGACACGAAAGCGCGCGTCTTGGAACGCAGCAGCTTCAGAAATCCTTCGAAGTCGGTCTCGACGACATCTCCAGCCTGGAACATGATTTACCTCCTGGCCCGGCGCCACCATGGCGCGTTGATAAACGTTGGTGCTCCTTTAGTAAAACCTTTATCAGAGCTTATGCGCACATCATTTAGGCAAGTGGTAAAAAACCGCAGGGTAGACGGGATAAAACGTTTAACCATCCCACCGGTTTATCACATTCTGGCCGAAGTTTTATGCAAACCAACTTTTCCACTTGGTAGCTTGCATTGTTTGGGGCCGACTGCGCGATTACGGTTTTGGTTCGACGGGTAAGAACGAGGCAACGAAACCGACGTCAGGAGGACCCATGGAGACCATCGAAGCGCTCATCCACCGCCGCAGCTGCCGCAAATACAGCGATCGCCCCGTCGAGGCCGAGAAGCTCGCACGCATTATCGAAGCCGGCCAGTACGCGCCGAGCGGCATGGGACGCCAGCCGGTCACGTTCGTCGCCGTCACCGACCCCGCAACCGTCGAGCGTCTCTCGCAGCTCAACGCCCAAGTTATGGGCAGCAAGGGAGATCCCTTCTACGGCGCCAAGACCGTTGTGGTGGTGCTCGTCGACCGCAGCGTGCCCACGCACCTGGAAGACGGCTCGCTCGCCATGGGCAATCTGCTCAACGCAGCCTATGCGCTGGGCGTCGATTCGTGTTGGATCCACCGCGCGCACGAGGTCTTTGACTCACCCGAGGGACTGGAACTGCTGACCAAGTGGGGTCTGCCCGCCGACGGAAGCCTGCGCGGTGTAGGCAATTGCATTCTGGGCTACGCCGAGGACGCACTCCCCGAGGCCAAGCCTCGCCGCGACAACGTGGTGTACGTCGGGTAATTAGTTCCGCCGTTCTAACGAACGGCGGAACAATCTAGTCGACTGGATGATAGAAGGTATCGACGACCGTTTGCTTTACGTTGTCCTGGTCCAGGTAGAACTCGGCGAAGGTGTCGCCCTGCTGCATGGTGCCCTGCAGCGTCACGACATCAAACGAAGTCAGGCCGTGCTCGAGCATCGTGGTCGCCAGATAGCTGAACTCATCGAGACCCAAATTGGTCCACGTATAGTCGCCCATGGCCTGATACAGGCTGATGAGCATGGCGGGGTTGCTCTTGGCACTGCTGAGCACCTTCGATGCAAACGCCTGCACGTAGCTCACCTGTCGCGCTGTACGATCCAGCGAAGACGTCAGATTCGTCGTGTCGCGCCACTGCACATACTTTTCCGCCGTTGTACCAAACAGCGTGGTCTCCTGACCCTCGACAACCGACGTGCCCGGCACAGTCTGCGTAGGCACCAGCGTCACGCCGCCGATGGAGTCATTAATGGGAGCCACGCCCTCGATATTGAGCGTGTAGTAATAGTCGACCGGAATGTTATCGAGCACGCGCGAGGCAGCGGCGGCCGTCAGCGCCGATGAGTTGTCGCCATCGGTGCCATAGGCAAACTGCAAGCACAGCTGCTCGGTCACCTGACCGGCAAACGAACCATTGGAATACGTATCTACGGCAACCATGCTGTCACGCGGGATGATAATGCCGCGGGCCTCGCCCGTGTCGGTATTAAGCGCTACGACCATCACGGTATCGGACTGGCCCTTCTGGGTGCCGTCATCGTTGTTGCGGCCATCAAAGCCGATAAACGCCACCGTGGCCATATGCTTGTTGAGCGCATACTTCTTGCCGTTATAGGTAATGGTGTCGCCCTTGGCCTTAATGACCTTTTCGGTCTTTTCCTCAATCTTCTTTTTGCCTTGGTTCACGCTGTGATTCACAAAGCCCCAGCCGGCAGCAGCAACCGCACCAATCACGAGCAGCACGATCAGCAGCGTGCGGATACGGCGGCGGCGCTTGATGCGCTTGATCGACTCTTTGGAGCGTCGACGACGCTGAGGTCCCGCCTCATCAAGCGAAGGCCACTCTACCTCATCAACAGGCTGCGCCGCAGCTTCATCGGTCTTTGCCGATGCGTCGGACGGAGCATCGTCCTTGCTCTTGGATTTTTCGCCAGATTGAGGCGTCGGAGTGTCTTTGGCCTCCCATTGAGGCTCGACAGGCTCCGCCGCATCCTGAACCTGCTGCTCGGGATTGTTTACTTGATTTTCGTCGGGATCCACCGCATCGATAAAGTGCTTGCCACGGGGGTTCATGACTATTTTGTCTCCTGGTCGCTTGTTAACACACCGCTCACAATATAGCGCGAGTTGCCCTGCGAACTATCGAGCATGCAGGTGCTCAACTGTACAATCTTACTATCTGCATCAAGTGTCACGCCGTCACGTACATTTTTGAGCAATGCGTCCGGATTACAGACCGAATTAAAGTAGTCCTGGCGCACGGCAGGGTCGGCAAAGTTAAACGAGTTGAGAATGTGGCGATCGTCATATTGATAGGCCGAGACAATCTTGTACTTCAGAATATGGCCCGGCGTGTAGATATAGAACTCGGTGTTCTCGTTAAAGAAGTCCGCGTCCTCAAAGTTATGCAAGTTGTGGAACACACCGCCGTTCACATGGCCGTAGATCACCGTGACGGGATCGCTAAAGTCGCGCGCGTTTGCCATCTGGCTAAATGCTGTGCCATACGGGTCGTACTTGCCGTCCTTGTCGTGGTCCAGATAAAACAGGTCGTCCGTCGTGCTCTGCAGCAAGGGCGTGTTGATATCCGCACCCGGAATGTAGAGCCACGCATAGATATCGGCATTCTCTTGAATGAGCGGAGCGAAGTCGATGGGGTTGTCCGGCAGCTCCTTGCCCTTTGATTCGACCTTCGTGGCGGGCTTGCCTGTTGCACTCATCTCCTCGGCGCGCTGCTGCTCTAGATGATTCATATAGAGCACGTAGCCGCTGCAGCCGACTGCGACCAGCAACAACACTACGAAAACGCCCTTGAGCATCGTGGCGCGACGCTTTTTGTCCGAGTCGCCCATATGCTTAACTTCCATATGCTTGCCCTGCGGCTGCTGTGCCATGGTGTTCCCTTACCCTGTAAATCGGCCAAAAAAAGGACCCGCACAAGTACGGGTCCTCAAATCTTACGGTTGAAACCGTGTGAGTGCTAGTTGTTCTTGCGAAGAGCAACAAAAGCGCAGGCAGCGCCAGCAGCGGCAACAGCAGCCACAGCGGCAACAGCGGTGGTGTTCACACCGGTAGCCGGGGACTTAGCACCGTTGTCGGTGGTAGCAGCGCCAGCAGCGGTCTTCTCAGCCACGATGGTGTAGGTGGAGAGCTTGGTGACCTTAAAGGTAACATTGCCGTTGTTGTCGGCAGTGAGGTTCAGGGTCTCCTTGCTACCGTCGTTGTGCTGGACATAGACGGTAACCTTGGCGTTGGCGTAAGCCTTGCCAAGGGTGAAGGTGACGGTCAGCGGGTTGGACTCAGAAACGGTACCCTCGACGGTCTCGGTGATCTCAAAGGAAGCGACCACGTTGGCGTTGGCAGGGGTGCCCTCGGCGTTCTTGGTGGTGGAAACAACCTTGACGTTAGCGTTGTTAACGCTGGCGGTCACGTTGTTGGCGCCGGTGGCGGTGGTGTTGGCAGGGCTCGGGGCGGCGAAAGCAGCCACGGGCAGAGCCAGGGCAAGAGCGAGAACGCTCAGTGCTGCCATGAATCTCTTCTTCATGTTAGGTACTCCTCAACTTGCAGCTTGTGGACCTTTAAGTTCCTAGTAGTATATCCCTTTTTTATAAATTGTGACTAATGAGTTCTATATGAAACAACATTGCTGCTTTTTTGCTCACTCATTGGCCCCAAACAGCGACTTAGTGTGATGGTTCTGTGACTTATTGGCCTTGTGCCACGGGCGTGACCTGCGAACCCACGCCGTTTGCACCGGTTTCGCTATCCTCGCTGTCCGCATCCTCGCCCTTTTGGGCATCGGCGATCGTTGCGGCAGCGGCAACGATACCGCGCTGAGGCGCCACGCCCGTCTGTGTCTGAGCGCCCTCGACAAGCTCCGTGCCGGCATGCGCGAGCTCAGCAGATTTGAACATCGCACTCAGGTCGACCCCGCCGCCAGCGTAGCCGAGTGCGGCAAGTGCGATCACAATCACCGCAACAACGACCGCAATCGGAACATAACGATGCCAACCAGCAGGATTGAGCCCACTGCGGCGAGCAGCGCCACGGCTAATGTAGCCAAGCGTTCCGTCGTGCTTGAGCTTAGAGCCCACCACGCGCTTGCGCCCCCACAGCGTCGACTCGGCCTGCATGGCCAAGCGAGCGCTTGCCGAAGGATAGCCGTATTTGGTGCGCTTGAACGAACCGTCGAACCCCGACGCGTGCTTGCCCCACGTCCGGGACGTCGTGCGGCGGTTAACTGGAGCCGGGCTCCGTCTATTCCGGTTTGGTTTTGAAGTCTCCGCCATACGCCCCCGCACGCCGTAACACAATCGAAACATTACTGCTTTGGACTGTAGCACACGCGCCGCACGCGGTCACGGGCGCCTCGCTCAGCGGTCGTCGTCCTTCAACAAGCGCCACAGGGTCGTGCGGCTTATTCCCAGCACCTCGGCAGCGCGGGTCCGGTTGCCCTGAAGGTGGCCTACGACCAGCCGCGCGATGTCCCGTTCGGTATCGGCCAGTGGACGCAGGATATACAGGTCGCTGTCGAGCGTCGGAGCGCCAAAGGTTGCGGTTTTGATGACGTCCTCCTGGGCGAGCACCTCCTCTGCCACCGCGCGCTCCGCCACACCCGACCCTACTAATATATAGAGTCGTTCCGAGACCTCGCGAAGCTGCAGATAGTTGCGTGGCCAGCGATAGCCGTTGAGCGTCGAGGCAGCCTCCTCGGACATACTCGGAGCGGCAGTTCCAAAGACATCTGACAGATATGACAAATACTGCGCAACCTTTTTCGATGCGCCACCCTGCTCGGCAATCGCAGGCGCCACACTTACTGCGCACGCCAAGCGCTCGGTTACAAAAGCGGCCTGATCACTTTCGCCACCGCCCGGCATATCGTTTGCCGTCAGAACCACATGGCAACGCGCGCCCAGCGCCGTGTCGGTCATCGTGGAGACAAGCTCGCGCAGACGATGCGGCGAAAGTACATGCCAGCCGCCAATACAAAGGGTCAGCCTTGCCTGGAACAGCGGCGATTCCGAGCTTTTGAGCAGATGGCGCCAGCCGCGATCTGTGAGCTCGTCAAGTGCCACGGACACAAAGGGTTCGTCAGCATAAGGCCCATCCAGATAGAGGCGTTTTGCAATCTCTGCCTGGCCAGCACCCAGCTCGCCCTCCAACATGAGGGGCACGCCGCGGGCATAGCTTTCGCAGACGGGGCCAGCGACCGCGGCGGCACCCTCGACAATGCCGTACGCGCTTGCCTCGTAGCGCGCCTCGACCTCATCTGCATTAAGCCACTCAATACCCGCGTGCGCCGCCGCACCGTGCACCTCGCGGACCACGACCACCCAAAGCGCGCCGTATTCCTTGGCGACCGGACGCACCGTGAGGCTCAAGCGCCCTCCCGCATGCCCCATCACCAGGCGCGTGCCGCTGCCCACGCGCCCCAGGCGCTCGGCGACAAATGCCGCGACATCTTGCTCGAGTGCGACATCATCCATGGTCGAAATCGCCACGCGTCCATGCCCATCGATTGCCAACGCCGAGGCCCCGGCAGCAGCCAAGGCCTCGATCAAGATTTGTAGCTTGGCGTCACTGTTCATATTGCGCCCCGTCCTCGGCGCCACGCCGCCGGCGACGGCCGCGCGGGCGAGTGTTTCAAAATTGAACGATATTGCTCACCAAACACTATAGGGCAGAAGCCGCCGTCCTGCGAGTATATGAGTTGCCCCGCATCGCCATCCTGGCGGGGCGATAAGAGCTCTTCGGGACCTATCAACCTGCGGACAAGCCATACCCGCAAGAGCTCCTATCGCTCCACCGCGGACATGCGCTCGCCAGCACGCAGCACGCAAATAAGCTACTCTCTACCAGATTCCCAGCACGTGCTGCATTCCCAAACTCATGCACGCAATGCCAATCCAGCAGCAAAAGCCCAATGCGATGGGCTTGCCGCCCTTTTTGACCAGCTCGACGATATCGGTATTAAAGCCAATAGCAGCCATGGCCATCACGATAAAGAACTTCGACAGCTCCTTGATGGGCGCCGTAATGGATGCAGGAAGCTGAAGCACCGTGGTGATCACGCTCGCCAGCACAAAGAACAGCACGAACATGGGAAACGCGCGTTTAAGCGAGAACGTGCTTTTGGCGTCGCCGCCGGCCTTGCGCGCCAGATGCATCTGCCAGCATGCGAGAACCAACGTAATGGGAATAATGGCCAGCGTCCTGGTGAGCTTGACCACCGTGGCGCTTTCGAGCACATTGGCGCCGGGATGCATACTGTCCCAGGCGCTCGCCGCAGCCGTTACCGACGAGGTGTCGTTGATGGCAGTGCCGGCAAACAAGCCAAAGCCCTCGTTGGTCAGCCCGAGCATGCCGCCGAGCGTCGGAAACACGAGCGCCGCGATAACGTTAAACAGGAAGATGACCGAAATAGCCTGGGCAATCTCGCGATCGTCGGCATCGATGACGGGCGCGGTCGCGGCGATGGCAGAACCGCCGCAAATCGACGAACCCACGCCCACAAGCGTCGCGATCTTGCCCGGCACGTTCATAACGCGGCAGAGCACGAAGGCAATGACGAGCGAGGTCGAGATCGTTGCCACGATAATCGGCAGCGACTGAGCGCCTTTGGACAGAATCTGCGAGAGGTTCATGCCAAAGCCAAGCAGGATTACCGCGTACTGCAAGACTTTTTTAGACGTATAGGTGACACCGGCGGCGAGCTGTTCGCGACGATTCTTGGGAAAGACGAACGCCAGAACCATACCAAAGAGGATGGCAAACACCGGCCCGCCGACCACCTCAACCTGTTTGCCGAGCAACGTCGCGGGGATGGCGATGATCAGGCAGAACAAGACACCCTTCCAGCGCTCGCGTACGATATTCGCCAATTGCATATGGGATTCCTTCTTTCTATTTCACGTTTGCGACGGCTTATGATACGGCAATATTGAGCACAGCCCTGCGCAAACAAAGGCTAAGATGCCGCAATAGTTCTCGGACGACAGCCGAATTACCCACCACGGAGAGCTGATTCGCGGCATAATTAACAGCTGATATATGAGTGTGACAGAACGGTTGCGAGGCACTATGGAAGAATCGATGCACGTCGGCGAGCAGGAAACGAGCCTGCAGGACCAGTCCTACCACACCATTCGACGCAAAATCGTCTACCTGGACTACAAGCCGGGCGAAAAGCTGGGCGTCAAGCAGCTTTGCGACGACCTGGATATGGGGCGCACCCCTGTGCGCGAGGCACTGGTGCGTCTGGCGCAAGAGGGCCTGGTGCGCACCGTGCCCCAAAGCGGCACCTACGTCTCACCCATCAACCTCACCCTTGCCGAAAGCGCCTGCTACATTCGCGAGCACCTGGAAAAGCAGGTGATCGTGGAGTGCTGCGCCCGTGCCACCTCGGCAGGCATCGAGCAGCTCGACCGAGCCATCGCGCTGCAGGAAAAGACCATGGCCGAAGAGGATCGCATCGGCTTCTTTTTAAGCGACAACCTCATGCACCGCATGATCTTTAGCATCGCGTGCCGCAGCACCGTGTGGTCGTGGCTCGAAGAGACCAATGCCGACCTGGAGCGCTTCCGCTGGCTGCGCGCCGCCACGCAGACGCTCGACAATCAGGAGATTGTTAACGAGCACAAGCAAATCCGCCGCGCCATCGCCGGCCGCGACCCCATCGAGGCGAGCTTTTTGGTCAGCAAGCACCTGCATATGATGTTCCGCAACCAGACCGAGGTCCTGGACCAATATCCCAAGTACTTCGAGACCAGCAAGCTCCGCTAACCTGCCCAAAAGGGACAGGTTTATTTTGGCAGGTTTTATCTGGGCGAATGCAACAAGGCCCGACTCCGCCACAACGGAGCCGGGCCTTGGTCGCTAGAACAGCGGAACCAACTACTCTACTGTGACGCTCTTTGCCAGGTTACGGGGCTGGTCGACGTCGCAGCCGCGCAGGATGGCAACCTCGCGGGCGAGCAGCTGCAGCGGGACGCTCGCCGTGATGGGGCTGAACACGTCGCGGACGGCCGGCACGCGGATGATACAGTCGGCGATCTTGTTGATCTCCTCGTCGCCCTCGGTGGCAACGACGATGACCTTGGCACCGCGCGCCTTGCACTCCATAAGGTTCGACACGGTCTTGTCGTAGGTGGCGCTCTTGGTGGCCACGGCGATGACGGGGAAACCCGGATCGATCAGCGCGATGGGACCGTGCTTCATCTCGCCGGCAGCATACGCCTCGGCATGCAGGTAGCTGACTTCCTTGAGCTTGAGTGCACCCTCGTAGGAGATGGCAGCGCCCATACCGCGGCCCACGAACAGCGCCGACTGCGCGTCCTTGCACAGCAGGGCGGCCTCGTGCACGGCCTCGGTCTGGGTATCCAAAATCCACTGGATCTGCTCGGCCGTATCGGAAAGTTCGCGGAACAGCATGCGCGCCTGCTTGGTGGTCAGACGGTACTTAACCTGCGCCAGCAGCAGAGCAAGCAGCGTCAGGCTCACAACCTGGCCGATGAAGCTCTTGGTCGAGGCGACCGCGATCTCCTTGTTGGCCTTGGTATAGATGACGCCGTCGCTCTCGCGCGCCACGGGGCTGCCCACTACGTTGGTGATGCCAAAGACCTTGGCGCCCTTGATGCGCGCATCTCGAATGGCGGCGAGGGTATCGGCCGTCTCGCCCGACTGGGACACGGCAACGACGAGCGTCGTCGGCGTGATGATGGGGTTGCGATAGCGGAACTCGCTGGCAGCCTCAACCTCGGTGGGAATGCGAGCCCAGCCCTCAATAAGGTTCTTTGCGATGAGGCCGGCATGATAGCTGGTGCCGCAGGCGATCACGTAGACACGGTCGATGTCGTTGAGCTCCTCGAGGGACAGGCCCAACTCATCGATGTCGAGCTCGCCGGCGGGGGTCATACGGCCAACCAGCGTGTCGCGCACGACGCGCGGCTGCTCGTGGATCTCCTTGAGCATAAAGTCGGGATAGCCGCCCTTTTCGGCCATGTCCAGATCCCAATCGATATGGGTGACCTTGGGCTCGATGACATTGCCGGCCTCATCGGTGTACTCGACGCCCGCAGGCGTAAGCTTGGCAAACTGACCGTCCTCGAGCACCACGACATCGCGGGTGGCGTCGATGAGCGCGATGACGTCGGAGGCAACGTAGGAGCCGGTCTCGCCCACGCCGACCACAATCGGGGAGTCCTTGCGGGCAACGGCGATTACGCCAGGCTCGTCGGCGCACACGGCGGCCAGGCCGTAGGCGCCCACCACGTGGGTGCAGGCCTCGCGCACAGAGGCCATCAGGTCGTGCGTCTCGGCATAGGCTTCTTCGATCAGATGAGCGAAGACCTCCGTATCGGTCTCGCTCTTAAAGTGATGGCCGCGGCCCTCCAGCTCCTCGCGCAGTTCGGCGAAGTTCTCGATAATGCCGTTGTGGACGATGGCGATGCGACCATCGCAGCTGGTGTGGGGATGAGCGTTAACGACGGAAGGCTTGCCGTGGGTGGCCCAACGGGTGTGGCCGATACCGCAGGTAGCGTCGCTATCGATATTGGAAAGCTCGCTCTCCAGACCCGCAACCTTACCCACGCGGCGGATAACGTCGAGGTGCGCCGCGGCGCCCTCGCCCACCTCGAGCGCGACGCCCGAGGAGTCATAGCCGCGATACTCCATGCGCTTAAGGCCTGTGACCAGGATGTTCTTTGCAATATCAGAGCCGGTGTAGCCGACAATTCCGCACATAGGATAAATCCCTTCGTCCGCGTGACTGCAAAACGTCCACGCACATGGGCGCTGAGACGCATAACGTTCGAGTATTGTACTCACGCAAGCGCAAGCTGATATACCAGAAGTGGTACCTCAACTTGGATACCACTCGATACACACACGTCCAGCCGGTCCAAACCACCACAATGGGGACAGGCACCTTTGTGGTGGCCTGGGCTCCAGCGTTTACCCAGATAAAACCTGCCAAAATAAACCTGTCCCTAATTGGCAGGTTTTGACACCCTAGGGGCGGGCGATGCTACAATCTGGCTTGTACTTGAAACGCATCAAAGGGGCCGCTATGGCAAAGGTAAAAATCAGCGACGTCGCGCGCGAGGCAGGGGTTTCGCTGGGCACGGTTTCCAACGCACTCAACCACCCCGAAAAGCTGCGCCCCGAGACCCTCAAACTCATCAACGAGACCATCAATCGCCTTGGCTACCTGCCCAACCAAAGCGCCCGTCAGCTCGCGGGCGGCACCACCAAGTCCTTTGGCCTGGTCCTTCCCCGTCTCGACCACGGTTTTTCGCTCCAAATTGCCAGCGGCGCCCATAACGAGGCCCGCAAGCACGGTTACGACCTGCTCATCGCCAATGCCGATAACGACGATATTCTCCAGGACCATTACCTGCGTTACTTTATGGGCACGCAAATGTCCGGCGTCATGGTTCAGCCCATGGCATCCCCCGACTGGCACCCCGCAACGACCAAGATGCCCGTGCCGATCGTCCATCTGGACATCCACTGCTCCGAGCCCGGTTACTACGTGGCCGCCGACAACGAGGCGCAGGGGCGCATTATCGCCGAGCTCGCCATCGCCCGCGGCGCACGCCATATCACCGTTGTGGGCAGAGCGGCATTCATGCAGCTCACCCTGCGCGTACTTGGCATTCACAAGGCCCTCGCCCTGCATCCCGATATCAAAATTGAAGTCATTGACGCCGGAGAGTGGAATACCGCAGCCGACGGCTACAGCATTGGCGCTCAGATTGCCGGGCGCCCCGCCAACGAACGCCCCGATTTTGTCGTCGGTCTGACCGACGTGTTGGCCTCGGGCGTTATCTCGGCATTGGTCGACAAAGGCATCTCCGTCCCCGAGCAGGTTCGCGTGGCCGGATGCGACGGCAACCCACTCGCTTGGAGCGGATCGGTCCCGCTCACTACGGTAGCGCCCCCGGGCTACGAGATTGGCCGCAAGGGTGTCCAACTGCTGATGGAGCAAATCGAGAACAAGACCCCAGCAAAGACCAAGCATATCCGCGTCGGCTCTGCAGCGCGCACCGTCACCGCAGTCACCGCCGCCGAGGATATCAACCGCCAAGAACTGGTACGTCCGTTCCTACTGGAGCGCGCCAGCACCCAGGCAAGCACCCAGACCGACGCTACGGCCATCAACCTCGGCGCGTATCTATAGCACGTCGGCCAGTATGCCAAAACTCCGCCTAAGCAAAAGAGGCCCGACCATTGCCGAACCTCTTTTGCTTAAATGCAAAGACGGCCAATCGCGCGCTTCAACACCGCAATTGTCTAGTGTACGGCCTTGACCGCCGCCAGATCGAACAACGTGTCGAGCACGGCCTCGCAGCCATCCACCACATCCTGCGGCAGCGGCACGATATCGGGGACGGCAAAGACATGGCAGCCGGCCGTGATACCCGAGACGCAGCCGTTGCGCGAATCCTCGACCACGGCGCACTCCTCGGGGGCAAAGCCCGCGCGCTCGCAGGCGAGCAGATACATCTCGGGGTCGGGCTTGCCGTGCACGACGTCCTCGCCACAGGTCACCGTCTCAAACTTGTCAAAGAGGCCGACCATCTTAAGGTTGCGTTCGGCCGTAGCGAGGCGCGACGACGTCGCAAGGCCCACGTGATAGCCCGCAGCCAGCAGCTCGTCTATGCACTCGGCGGCGCCGGCCTTAAGCTCCAGTTCGGTCTTGACCATCTCATCGCGAATCTCCTTGTGGCGGGCATAGACCGCCTCGGTGGTTTCATGGCTGCCGTAATGCTTATCGAGGATGTCCATAACATCGGGCAGCGTGCGACCGATAAACTGATGGATCAGCGCTTCATCAATCGCGACCCCCAGCTCGGCGGCGCCCGCCTTCCATGCCTTAATGCCCAAACGCTCGGTATCGACCAGCGTTCCGTCCATGTCAAAAATAACAGCCTTGATCATATCGGTCCCCCATCGGTTCTCGCTATTGCATTACCGCAACTCTACCGCATTTGGCAACTTGTATATAACGTATATACCATATTGCACTTTCGTTACATAGGTAGAAGTATTATGACAAGCAGTCCGGTAGGATTATAGTTTTTGACCGAGTACATATTGGTAAGGATCGATTCATGTTTTCAGACACCACCGCACCTGCAAAGGAGCTTCAGGACAAACTCGCAGAGCTCGAGCAGCTGCTTTTGGCATACGGACGCGTCGCCATCGGCTTTTCCGGCGGCGTCGACAGCAGCTTTTTGGCCGCGGTCTGCGCCCGCATCATGCCTGCCAGCACGCTTCTCGTCCACCTCACCACGCCGCTCATCGGCACGCCCGAGCAGGCTTCGTTTGAGCGATCCGTTGACGGGCAAGCCAATGAGGAGCCACATTTTAAGCTCCCTGTGCTCAATCTTTCGGTCGATCAGTTGCAGCTCCCCCAAGTAGCCTGCAACGACGCCAATCGCTGCTACCACTGCAAGCACGCCGGCTTTACCGCCATCGTCAACCACGCCAAGTCGCTCGGCTTTCCCACCGTCATCGATGGCAGCAATGCAAGCGATCGCGGTGACTACCGCCCTGGCATGCGAGCGGCAGAAGAACTCGGCGTACGCTCCCCCCTCATGGAGGTCGGCTTTACCAAGGACGAAGAGCGCGAGCTGTTGCGCGCATGGGGCTATCCCGTTTGGAACCTACCGGCGGGAGCCTGTCTTGCCACGCGCGTTCCCACGGGCGAGGAGCTTACGCGCGAGAAGGTCGATTTAATCCGCGCCTGCGAGGATTACCTGCACGATCTTGACCTGGCACAGGTACGCGCGCGCCTGATCGGCGGCTGCATGCATATCGAGGCCGCGCCCGCAGATGTCGCCAAGATCGCCGCCCTCGGCGGCGGCGCCGTCGAGGGCGAGGGCAAGGCCCCATTGCCCGCCGCTATCGAGTCCGCGCTGCGCGAGCTGGGCTGCGGCCACATCTCCCCCGAGGTCACCCCCTACATCCACGGCAACATGAACCTTTAGGTTACGCCGTTTTACAAACGGCGTAACTGCTCTGACCTGCCAAAAAGGGACAGGTTTATTTTGGCAGGTATTATCTGGGGAAGCGCCGAATAGCTTCATATACACAGCCGCCGCAGCTCCATATGAGGCAAATGAATCCGTAGCGTTTGTCACAAATCTTAAGTATTTGTTCGATAGAACGGCCCCTGCTAGCTCCTGCTAGACTGGTAGATTCCCAACCATCTAGCCAGGAGCCTCAATGTCGCGCAAGTCCGCCTACAAGCAAGTACTTTCCATCGGCACCGCCGTTGTGCTGGGGTTTGCGCTGTTCACAGGGTCGCTCGACGGAGCGCCCAAGCTGTTGTCGCCGCAAAGCGATGAGCAGGCAGCAGCTCTGGCCGAAAAACAAAACGAGAGTCGCAGCCGCACCGACGACGAGGCAGACTTGGTTGCCCGGCTTGAATCGGGAACAGCGAGCTCCGAGGACTCTCAAAATAGCCAAGACTCTGGCGATGGCTCCGAATCCACCGCGACCAACATCGGTGACGACGGTTCCACGAACAGCGCCGCCACCCCCATCGACGAAGTCGAAAACCCCGACCTCAACCGCGCCCGCGGTGTTTATCTCAGCAGCATTCCCGACTACGCCGGCAACCCCTACGTTGCCCTTCGCGCCGACAGCACGCACTCGTTGGGCATGCCGTCGTTCACGCTCGACGAATATGAGCGTGCCACCGAAGAGGGCTGTTTTAAGAAATTCTCCAAACTCGACAGCCTGGGTCGCACCCGCAAGGCGCTCGCCTGCGTAGGCCCCGAATCGCTCGGCCAGGGCAAGCGCGGTGATATCTCGCGTATCCATCCTGCCGGTTGGCACCAGCAGCGCTACGACTTTATTCCAGGCCAGAGCCTCTACAATCGCTGCCACCTCATCGCCTGGTCGCTCTGCGGCGAAAACGCCAACCGCAAGAATCTCCTCACCGGCACGCGCTATCTCAACGAGACGGGCATGCTACCGTTTGAAGAGCAGATTCTCGGCTACATCCGCGATACGGGCAACCATGTGCTCTACCGCGTCACGCCCATGTATAACGAAGAGGAGCTTGTCTGCCGCGGCGTGCGCCTTGAGGCGCAATCGGTCGAGGACCACGGCAAGACCCTCTGCTTCCACGTGTACTGCTACAACCTGCAGCCGCATGTGCAGATCGACTACGCCACCGGCCGCAACCAGGCATCCGGAGACTAGTGCCGACCGCGCCTCCCGTAGCCCAAAAAATGATCCGTTTTCCTCCGTCCCCAAGGAATCAAATAAGGCCGCCCCGGTTACCCAGGACGGCCTTTTCGTCAGCACCTACATTGCAGACAACGCCACGCGCTACTTGGCGCGGCCCTCCTCATAGCGCTCGACCAGCTTGGCCTGAACGTCATAAGGCACCTGCTCGTAGCCGGCGGGCTTCATGGTAAAGTCGCCCGTGCCGCGCGTGATAGAGCGCAGGCGCGTCGAGTAATCCGTCAGCTCTGCCAGCGGCGCCTGGGCGATGACCACGGTATCGCCACGCTCATCGGTCTCCATGCCCGTCACGCGACCGCGCGAGGCCGAGATGTCGCCCATCACGGCGCCCGCGTAGCTCTCGGGGATAGTCACCGTGATTTCCTCGATGGGCTCTAGCACCACCGGGTCGGCATCGGCACATGCCTTGCGCAGGCCGATGCGAGCCGCCGCGCGGAACGCCATCTCGTTGGAGTCGACGCTGTGATACGAGCCGTCATACACCGCGACGCGAATGCCCGTGAGCGGGTAGCCGGCAATGATGCCGTCCTTCATGGTCTCCTGGACGCCCTTGTCCACGGCGGGAATCAGCGAGCGCGGAATGCGGCCGCCCACGACCTCATCCACAAACTCGTAGCCGTCGCTCGTGCCGTCGGGCCCAATGAGCGGCTCCACGCGTAGCCAGCAGTCGCCGTACTGACCGGCACCACCGGTCTGCTTCTTGTGGCGGCCCTGGGCGCTTGCCGTGCGGCGGATGGTTTCGCGATACGGAATGCGGATCGGCACGCTTTTGGCCACGACCTTGGTGCGATCCTCCAAACGGTTGAGCAGCACCGAAACCTGCGCCTCACCCACGGCGGAGATGATAGTCTGGCCCGTCTCCTCGTCGCGGTCGATGCTCATGGTCGGATCGGCCTTGCAGGCTTTCTCGATAAACGTATAGAGCTTCTCCTCGTCGCCGCGGTTCTCGGCCTCGATGGCAATGCGGTACTGCGAGTTGGGGAACTTGAACGCCGCCGCCTCGACCTTGCCGGTAATCGAGAGCGTATCGCCCGTCTCGGCCGCCAGCTTGGGCGCCACGATGATGTCGCCGGCATAGGCGTGGCCGACCTCGGTCATGTCGCGGCCGCACATCACATACAGGTGAGCCAGACGGTCGCTCTTGCGCGTGCGCGCATTGATCAGCTCAAGGCCCGGCTCAAGCGTACCCGTCAGCACCTTGATAAAGCTGATGCGACCCTGCTGTGGATCGGCCAGGGTCTTAAACACAAAGGCCACCGGGCGGTCATCGTCACTCGAGATCTTGAGCGAGTCGCCGTCGATGAGCGGCATCTCGCCGTAGTCAGTCGGCGCCGGGAAGTACGTGGCGATGTCGTCCATCAGCGAGTTGACGCCCTGCTCCTTAATGCAATCGCCCGCAAAGACCGGCACAAAGATGCGCTCGGCGATCGCCTTGGACAACAGGCCCTCAAGCTCCTCCTGCGTCAGCGTCTCCTCGCCTTCCAGGTACTTCATCATCAGCTCATCGTCGGCCTCGGCCACCAACTCGCACAGATGGTCATGGGCTTCCTCAGCCTGGGCACGATACTCCTCGGGAATCTCCGACTCTACGGCTTCGGTGCCGTTGCAATGGCGCGCCTTCATGCGCACCAGGTCGATAATGCCGTCAAAGTCCTCGCCCTCGCCCCAGGGGAGGGTCACGGCGCCTAGGCGCGTGCCAAAGCGCTCCTGCAGCAGGTTCATTGTGGTCGTAAAGCTGGCCTCGGGACGCGACAGGCGGTTTACGAACACCGCGCGCGCCAGGCGCAGGTCCTCGGCGGCGTACCAAAGCTTAACCGTCGTCGGCTGCGGGCCGGCCTCGGCGTCGACCACAAACAGCGCCGTCTCGCAGACGCTCATCGCGGCAAAGGCGTCGCCGATAAAATCGGGGTAGCACGGGGCATCGAGCACGTTGATGCGGGCGCCCTTCCAATCGATCGGCGCGATGGTCGTCGAGATGGAGAATGAACGCTTGACCTCTTCGGGGTCATAGTCGAGCGTGGGCTTGGTGCCGTCGTGGCCGCCCAGGCGGGCGGTCTTACCGGAAAGGTGGAGCATGGCCTCAGCGAGTGAAGTCTTGCCCACCCCGCCTTGGCCTACGAGCACCACGTTCCTTACGTTGCCGGTCTTGGGAGCACCCATGATGACCTCCTTGCAGGGCCGCGCGCAATGCGCGACGCCAACGGGGAGAGTTCGCGGTCGGTGCCGTCCCGGGAGCAGCATGGTCGGCAGCCGAGCCGACTCACCCTCCAAATGTCCTATGCCACCACCCTACCCTCACAGGCGACTGTCCATGCACACCTTTCGGCGCACGTATGAATACAGGCGGCGAGAGGAAGGGGCGAGCTTGCGAGGCGATTATTGAACCCCACGGATGCAAATAAAATGCCGCCCCAGGCCGCAAGACCTGCGGCGGCTTCGCCTCAATTAATAGTTGAGCAAATAGCTGAGCCTACCCCTCGATACGGCTCAAGAACTCACGGGTACGTTGCTCGCGCGGATGATCGATGACCTGCTCGGCAGGCCCCTCCTCGACAATGCGGCCGCCGTCCATAAAGACCACACGATCGGCAACATCGCGCGCAAACTGCATCGCATGGGTCACGATCACCATCGTCATATTCTGCGCGGCCAGATCCTTGATGACGCGCAGAACCTCGGCCGTCAGCTCGGGATCGAGCGCCGAGGTCGGCTCATCAAAGAACAAGATTTCCGGGTCGAGCGCCAGGGCGCGGGCAATACTTACGCGTTGCTGCTGACCGCCCGAAAGCTCGCAGGGCACCTTGTTCTCGTTACCCGTAAGCCCCATCTGTGCAATGAGCTCGTGTGCGCGAGCCTCCGCCTGCTCGCGCGGGCGCTTAAGCACGCGGATCGGTGCATCGGTGATGTTTTTCATCACGGTATAGTGCGGGAACAGATTGTAGTTCTGAAACACCAAACCAAACCGCGAGCGCGCCTGTTTAGGCACATCGCCCTTTGCGTACACCGCGCCCGAACCCGCATCCGTCGCAACGGCAAGGTCACCAAACGAGAGCGAGCCTCCGTCGAGTGTCTCGAGCAGCGTGGCACACCGCAACAGCGTGGACTTGCCGCCACCCGAAGGTCCGATAATCGCCACGACCTCGCCACGCTTCACCTCAAGCGAGATATCCTTGAGCACCTCATTGCCGCCAAACGCCTTACGCGCGTTCGATATATTCATAACCGTTCCGGACACAGGAACCTCCACGTGTTTGAAAAGCACAACGGGACAGGCTAGTCATGGTAATAGTCAAGTCGTTTCTCGGCAGCGCCTAACAGCATCTCGACTACAAAGTTAAAGACCCAGTAAATCAGTGCCGCGATCGCAAACGGTACCATGCTCACCTGCGAGGCGACCAGCGCCTTGGCCGTCGAGAACATCTCACCCACGCCAATGGCAAACGCCAGCGACGTATCCTTGACCAGCGTGATGATCTCGTTGCCCATCGCCGGCAAAATGCGCTTGGCGACCTGCGGCATCACGATATACAGAAACGTCTGCGTGCGCGAATAGCCCAGCACCTCGGCGGCCTCGTATTGACCGCGCGGAATGGACTGCAGGCCCGAGCGATAGATCTCGGCAAAGTAACCGGCGTAGTTGATGATGAACGCCACGACGCATGCCGTCCATTTGGAATCGGGCGTGAGCGAGATGCCGAACACGTAGTACGGGGCAAAGTAGATGGCGAACATCTGTAGCATGAGCGGCGTGCCACGCATCACCGAAATATAGATACGCGCGATCCAGCGAAGCGGCGCAATTTTGCTCATGCGCATGAACGCCACGGGGATTCCCAGCGGAATCGACCCGAGCAACGTCAGCACAAACAGCTGCAAGCTGACCAAGAATCCCTGGCCAAGCATCTGCATCATGACTTGGATAGACAACCTACCCTCTCTTTCACAGCAACAGAACAGCGGGCGTTAATTGAAATAGGCACAGTGCCCAAGATTGCGAGCGACAAGCCCGACGAAGCGTACTTTGGTACGCGAGGAGGGTTGGAGCCGCAAGGTTGGGTGCTGTGGCTATTTCAAAACCCAATTATCGAAAGATAGACCATAGCTTGAATACTTGTCGCACAGGTCCTTGACCGTGCCGTCCTCATAGAGTGCCTTGAGCGATTCGGTCACGGCATCGGCGGACTTGGTGTCGCCCTTCTTAAAGCCGACGGCATAGTGCTCGCTGGACAGCGGCTTGTCGAGCTGCGTATAGGCATCGGGCTTGGCGGCAAGCTGATACTGAGCGATCGAGAGGTCACAGGCAACGGCATCGACTGCACCACTCTCGAGCTGCATAAAGGCCGTGTTGTACTCACCGATGGTATCGAGCGTGGCAAACGTCGCCGCCAAATCCTTCTGGTCGCCCTCGAGCACATCCTGTGCGGCGGAATCGGTCTGGGTAATCACGGTCTTGCCGGCAAGATCGTCCCAGCTCTTGATACCCGCGTCTTTCTTGACCACGAGCACCTGCTCGTTGAGCATGTAAGGCTCGGAGAACGTGTAGTCGTCCTCGCGGCCCTCCATGGTAAAGCCGTTCCAGATGCAGTTGATGGCACCCGAGTTGAGCAGCGTGTCCTTGGCATCCCAGTCGATAGCCTCATACTCAACATCCCAACCCTGCTTGTCGGCAACGGCCTTGGCAAGGTCGAGGTCAAAGCCGGTGTACTCGCCATCGTCGCCTACAAAGCCATACGGAGGATAGGACTTGTCAAAGCCCACGTTGAGCTTCTTGGACTCCGCAGCGCCCTTCACGTCCTTGGCTGCGGTAGATCCGGCAGCAGAGCCCTTATCGGCACCACCGCCGCAGCCTACCAGGCCGAGGCCAAGCACCGTGGCAAGCGAACCGGCTAGACCAACAAACTGACGACGAGACATATCGGCATTCATGGTATCCCCCTTGATGGCACTTTAGTTAGGTAAAGTGAGTCATGTAACGTTCAGAATCATACACTTTAGTGAGATGGAGTACAAGGGAGAGCTTGCCCGGCGTGGGCGGGGAGCGGCGCGTAATTAAGTTTCCTGCTCTACAGTCCTGCGCAAGACGGAAAGCACATTAAGTGCTTTCCTTTGCGTGCGGAACTCGCGATAAACTTAATTACGCGCCGCTCCCCGCCCACGCCGGGCAAACGTCATTGGACTTATCACTGACGTGAAGTGGACGCTTGTATATCGTCTGCTAGCTTGGCACGGTACAATGCTTTCAGATTTCAATTTATAAATTAGTGGGGTTAATTCATGGCAGAATCTCGTGCGGAGCGTAGGGCTCGTCGTGCTTTGGTGGAGGCGGCTGAGGGGTTGAAAGAGGAGAATTCTTCTAAGAAATCAAAGTCGTCTCAGGATGCGAAGGGTAAGTCGGTCAAGGGCAAGGCTAAGGCTAAGCGCCCCGGCTCTCGTCGGAGCGAGGACAAGGCATCTCAGGCTCGCACCAAGCGCCCGCATAATGATCCGGTTTCGTCTGCACGTAAGGCTGTGGACCCCAAGTCTCCCTGTTCGATCATGAAGTCTTGCGGTGGGTGCACGGCGCTTAATCGTCCTTATAAGAAGCAGTTGGCAGCTAAGCAGGCTGCTATGGAGGAGCTTTTTGCTGCTCTTTGCGAGC
>CAUDVX010000017.1 GCA_958452935.1 uncultured Collinsella sp.
CGGCGTGGGTTACCAATGTCTTCCGTAACGCCGGCGTTGGCTACTTTGGCGGTAATGCGTGCGATATGTTTAACGCCTGGTGCTATAGCTCCGACCGCTCGGCGCTGCAGGTGGGCATGATTGTGGCTGACTCCTCGCATAGCGGCACCGGTACGCCGGGCCTGCTGTATGGCCATGTGGGCATCTATGTCGGCGGTGGTATCGTCATGAGCAACGAGGGCGCCATTACATCGAAGTCGCTCGATTCGTTCATTAGCTTTTACGGTACTGGTTCTGGCGTGCGCTGGGGCTGGCTCGGCGGTATTGCGCTGTCGTAAAGCAGACTGGGCTGCGTGCCCGTCCGCAATATATTTGATTGCCTGCTCGGGCAGTCCTGCGCAAGACGAAGGCCACATTAAGTGGCCTTCTTTGCGTGCGGAACTCGCGATCAATCAAATGTATTGCGGGCGGGCACGCGGTTCTCTCGGGTCCTGAGCACGACTCACCGGACTGGTTGTCTGAATAAAAGAAAGTGAAGGCCCCTTTCGGGGCCTTCTTTTTATATAAATTCGCCGATTCGGTGGACTTCGGGTTGTAGGTCTACTCCGAATTGGTCCTTGACGGTTGCTTGAATGTGGCGGATGAGCTCGTCGACGTCGGCGGCGGTGGCGCGGTCGGCGTTGACGATGAAGCCGCAGTGCTTCTCGCTCACCTGGGCACCGCCGACAGCGTGGCCGCGCAGTCCGGCGTCCATGATGAGCTTGCCGGCAAAGTGGCCCTCGGGGCGCTTGAAAGTGGAGCCGGCGCTCGGCATGTCGAGCGGCTGCTTGTCCTCGCGGCGTTGACGGTAGTCGTCCATGTCGGCCTTGATCATCGCGGCGTTGCCCGGGGCAAGGTTAAAGGTGGCAGAGAGCACGATAAGGCCGTCGTCGGCGATACGGCTCTTGCGATAGCCCAGGTTAAGCTCGTCGACATCGAACTCAATGATATTGCCGCTGCCGCGGGTGCCGTCGTCGAGCACGCGGGCGGGCTTATAGACGCGCACGGACTCCAAAACATCGGCCATGCAGGCGCCATAGGCACCGGCGTTCATATAGCAGGCGCCGCCGACCGAGCCGGGGATGCCCGAGAGGGGCTCCATGCCGGTAAGACCAGTCTCGGCTGCCGCGGCCGCTACGTCCGAGAGTAGCGCGCCGGCTGCTGCCGTAACATGCGTGCCGTCGACGGTGATGTTAGAGAGGCCTTCGCCCAGTGCCACGACGACACCGCGGATACCCTTGTCACCGACGAGCAGGTCGGAGCCGTTGCCCACGATGGTGAGCGGCAGATCGCAGCGGTAGCAGGTATCAAGCGTGGCGACGAGTCCCTGCTCGGTATCGGGCGTGACAAAGACATCGGCCGGGCCGCCGATCTTAAACGTGGTGTGCTCGCGCATGGGCTCGCTCATGAGCACGTTGTCCTCGCCGGCAACACCGGCGAGCGCGCAGAGCAGGTCCTCGTTAAAAAAGTCATTCTCGTGCATACGAATATCCGCCTTATGGTGGTCGTTTTCATTAAACGAATGCAATATACCCCACCCGGATGGATTTGGTGCAAAGTAACCTGACCCCAATACATCACATGGTGCAAAGAGGTCAGGTTACTTTGCACCAATCACGGCGATAAAACAGCCGTCTACCGGATTGGTAAAGTGTTTATCATCGAGGTAAAGGGACGGTCGCTATACTTTCAAGAGATTGCGCGAATACTCGGAAGGAGCGAGATGGGCAACAAAGTTACTCTCAAGCAGATTGCCCAGGAGGTGGGGCTTTCCCCCTCGTCGGTCTCGCTTGTTCTTAACAATCGGCCTTGTCGCATCTCGGAAGAAAACCGCAAGCTCATCAAAGAGGTCGCGGCGCGCAACCACTATGTTCCTAACCAGATCGCGCGCAGCCTGGTCATGCGCGAGTCGCGCACGCTGGGCCTTATCGTTCCCAACATCGAGAGCCGCTTTTTTGCCTCGCTCGCCGGCAGCCTGGAAAAGCGCTGCCGCGAGGACGGCTACGCGCTCTTTATTACCAGCTCGGGTGGAAGTGCCGAGGACGATCTGGAGCTCCTGCGCCAGCTGGTGACGCGTGGCGTCGACGGTGTGTTCTTGGTCGTGGGCGACGAGTTCTCGGACGACCGCGCCCTGCGCGAAGAGGTCAGCCATCTGCCTATCCCGGCTGTTATGGTCGACCGTGCCATTGAGGGACTCGAGTGCGACAAGGTGATGTTCGACCACGAGATGGGTGGCTACATGGCTACCCGCTACTTGATCGAGCAAGGCCACCGTCGCATTGCCTGCTTGGTTAACGCGCGCCGTTCCAATACGGGCCGCAAGCGACTTGCCGGCTATGAGCGCGCGCTGCGCGAGGTTGGCCTGCCGATCGACGCGCGTTTGGAGTTTGAGAGCGAGTACTACATTCCGAGCGCCTACGAGGCCTCGGAGGCGGTGCTCGCAACCGACGCCACCGCCGTGTTCGCAAGCTCGGATAACATTGCCCTCGGTTTGCTCAAGCGCCTGCACGAGATGGGTGAGAGCATTCCGGACGATATCTCGGTGGTGAGCTATGACAACTCGGCGGCCGACGTTCTCTTTGAGCCGGCGCTGACCGCGATTGAGCAGGATCCTGGTGTCCTTGCGGAGCATGCTTTTGGCTGCATGTCCAAGCGTCTTGCCGGTAGGGGCGGTAGGCGCGCCGAAGAGGTCGTTCTAGAGCCGGCGCTTATCGTTAAGGACAGCGTGCTCGAGCTTACTAAACATAACTAAACACGTTTATCAATTTGCAGAGACTGAATGTGGAGCACCTGTGACAGGCAATGCCGCAGGTGAATGTCTGCTTCTGCCTGTCAACATGGTAAATCAGGATGGTAAAACGTTTTTCCATACTGATAAAACGTTTTAGCAAATATACTTGTCCCAACGAAAGGTTGCCGTATTGGAGGGTGACCATACAGCGAAGGGACATAAACAATGGCTAAAACTCTGGGAACGCCGTGGCAAAAGCTGGGCCACGAGGCGCCGGCTTCCGAGCTCGAGGGCGTCGACCTGTATTGGCGCGCATCGAACTACCTGTCCGTCGGCCAGATTTACCTTCGCTCCAACCCGCTGATGCGCCCCGACTTTGTTGACGAGAAAACCGGTGAGGTGCGCGACTTTGGTCGTCCGGACGTTAAGCACCGCCTGGTCGGTCACTGGGGCACCACGCCCGGCATCAACTTCCTGTTCGGCCACGTCAACCGCCTCATCGCCGATCACAACCAGAACGCCATTTTCTTGATGGGCCCGGGCCACGGTGGCCCCGCCGGCACCGCCCAGTCGCTGCTCGACGGCACCTACCGTGAGATCCGCCCCGACATCACCAATGACGAGGCTGGCCTGCAGAAGTTCTTCCGCCAGTTCTCCTATCCCGGCGGCATCCCGAGCCACTTTGCGCCCGAGACGCCCGGCTCCATCCACGAGGGCGGCGAGCTCGGCTACACGCTCAGCCACGCCTACGGCGCCGTCATGGACAACCCGAGCCTGTTGGCCGTGGCCGTGGTGGGCGACGGCGAGTCCGAGACCGGTCCGCTCGCGACTTCTTGGCAGTCCAACAAGCTCGTGAACCCGGCAACCGACGGAATCGTCCTGCCGATCCTGCACCTCAACGGCTACAAGATCGCCAACCCCACCATTCTTGCCCGCGTGTCCGACGAAGAACTCACCAAGTTCTTTGAGGGCATGGGCTATAAGCCGCATTTCTTTGTCGCCGGTTTTGACGACGAGAGCCATGCAAGCATCCACGAGCGTTTCGCTGCCCTGTTTGAACAGGTCTTTGACGAAATTTGTGACATCAAGGCCACTGCACAGGCCCAGGCCGCCGCGGGCGAGACCGTGGTCCGTCCGGCCTATCCCATGATCGTGTTCCGTACACCCAAGGGCTGGACTTGCCCCAAGCACATCGATGGCAAGAAGACCGAGGACTCCTGGCGCGCCCATCAGGTACCGCTGGCGAGTGCCAAGGACACCCACGAGCACTTCCGCGTGCTGCGCGAGTGGCTGCGCTCCTACAGGCCCGAGGAACTCTTTACGCCCGAGGGCCAGGTGCGATCCGAGGTAACGGCCTTTATGCCGACCGGCGAGCTGCGCATCGGCGCCAACCCCAACGCAAATGGCGGCAAGGTCCGTCGCGAGCTCGAGCTCCCCGATATTCACGCCCACGAGATTCCCGTCGCAAGTAAGGGTCACGGCTGGGGCTCCACCGAGGCCGCCCGCGTCTTTGGCGAGTACACTGCCGACGTCCTGGCCAAGAACATGGACGATTTCCGCATCTTTGGTCCCGACGAGACCGCGTCTAACCGCCTGCAGGCCGCTTACAAGGTGACCAAGAAACAGTGGGATGCCGGCTTCTACGAGGACGAGGCCAACGACGAGCTGCTGGCTGGTTCCGGTAAGGTTGTCGAGCAGCTGTCCGAGCACCAGTGCGAGGGCTTCCTCGAGGCCTACGTGCTCACCGGCCGCTCCGGCGTGTGGAGCTCCTACGAGAGCTTTGTCCACGTCGTCGATTCCATGGTCAACCAGCACTGCAAATGGCTTGAGGCCACCAAGCGCGAGATTCCGTGGCGTGCCCCCATTAGCGGTCTCAACATTTTGCTGTCGAGCCATGTGTGGCGCCAGGACCACAACGGCTTCTCGCACCAGGATCCCGGCTTTATCGACCTGCTGCTCAACAAAGCCAACGACACGCATATCGTGAATGCCTACTATCCGGCCGACGCCAACATGGCCCTTGCTGTGGCTGAGCGCGTCTACCAGTCCACCGACTGCGTCAACGCCATCTTCTGTGGCAAGCAGCCCGCCCCCACCTTCCAGACGGTCGACGAGGCCAAGTCCGAGCTCGCCGAGGGCGTTGCGGCCTGGGAGTGGGCATCGACTGCCGACTCGCTCGCCGAGGCCGACGTCGTGGTCGCCACGTGCGGTGACGTACCGACGCTCGAGGCTCTGGCTGCAACCGATATGCTGCGCGAGCTAGGCATTAAGGTGTGGTTCGTCAACGTGGTCGACCTGCTCAAGATCCAGAACGTCTGCGAGAACGACCAGGCCATCAGCGATGAGCGTTGGGCTGAGCTGTTTGGCTGCGGTGAGAAGCCCGTGCTCTTCGCATTCCATGCCTATGCCGGCACGATTCGCCGTCTGATTTGGAACCGCCCCGGCCACGATGCCTTCCGCGTCCACGGCTACGAGGAGAAGGGCTCCACGACCACGCCGTTCGACATGCTGCGCCTGAACAATATGGACCGCTGGGCCCTGGCCGCCGACGTGCTGCGCATGGTCGACGCCGATAAGTTTGCCGAGCAGATTGATGAGTGGGAGGCCTTCCGCACCGAGGCCTTTGAGTTCGCGTGCGACGAGGGCTTCGATCACCCGGCCTTTACCGACTGGGTCTGGCCCGACGCCGCAGCCGCAACTGCTGCCGACGGCGCACTCTCCGCAACGCAGCTAACTGCCGGCGACAACGAATAACTTAGTTACGCGGTTTTACCAAACCGCGTAATGGCTCGACTCCGCGCGGGTCCCAGGCGCCCCGGCCCTCGCCCGTGTTACCCCGCTGAGCGAGCCATAGACGCCGCGTACCGATAGGGTAAGGCGGCGGCTTGAAATTGGTGCTATATTCAGCTTGAGTTGTTTAATGCTAGTACGGGAGGCTGATATGGGGCTGTTCAAGAAAAAAAACCCGCAGGATGCCTTTGATCCCGATGTGTTTACCATCACGGATACGATTTTGGACCCGCCGCGGTTTACATTTTTGCCGGCTATCTACCAGGATGCCACGCGCCGCAAGTGGGCTGTGCATCAACGCGGTGGCGATCCGAAGATTTTTGACTATGCGGACGTGCTTCAGTGCGAGGTGGCCGAGGCAGGCGATCCGGAGGCCGAGGAAGCGGTCTCAAAACAGGAATTTGCCCAGCGTATTCTGGCAAATCCCGCTAAGGCGGCAAAAATGAACGCTGCCAAGCGTAATATGTGTCTTGGTATGGGCGTTGTTGTGGCGGTTCAGACGGGAAAAGACGAGGTTTCCAAATTAGAGATTCCCGTTATGACCGACGAAGTCAAACGCGATTCAAGTCTATATAAGTCGTATCGGAATGTCGCCGAGAAGATTAAGGCCGAATTTGATGCCATGGGAGGGCTGGCCTAATTTTGGCGACATACGTTTCTGAATGAGGAGTCTGTGCAATGGCAGGCGAATCTTATGCAATTCCCCCCAAAGATCGTGCTGTTGAGGGAATTCTTTGGTATATCCAGCACCATCAGCTTGCCGGCGGCGAACGCCTGCCGGCCGAGCGCGTGCTGTGCGAAGAGATCGGCGTTTCGCGTACGGCGTTGCGCGCCGGTATCATGCGGCTCATCTCGTGCGGAACGCTCGAGAGCCGTCGCGGATCGGGTACGTATTTGTGTCCTCCTAAGCCGCTGAACATCTTCCAGGAAACGTATAACTTTTCCGATGCTGTGCGGACTGCCGGCCTGCATCCCTCTTCTCGTCTGGTTTCCACCGGGACCATCGAGGCGGATGAAGCGCTTGCCGACAAGCTTGGGGTGTCTGTAGGCGCTCCTTTACTCCGCATGCAACGCGTTCGACTTATCGAGGGCGAGCCGGCGTCAATCGAGACGGCTCACGTCAACCTGTCCCTGTGCCCGTCGCTTCCCAATCACGACTATGCGCAAGAAAGCCTGTACGATGTTTTGCTTCAAGAAGGCGGCGTGCGCGTGGAGCATGGGTGTGAACATGTTTCGATTTCGCGCCTGAATGCCGAAGAGGCCGAACTGCTTCAGCAGGACGAGGGGACGCCTGTTTTCTATCAGAGCTCGATTGAGTTCGATAAGGACATGCGTTTTGTGGAACATTGCAAATCGGTAATTCTGCCCACAAAGTATCGCTTCGCCGATAACGGCGAAAAGAACGGCAAGAAGAGCGCGGCAGGTGAACAATGGCTGAAACAGTAGATGCCACCCCGGTTTATATGCGCATACGACGTCGAATTGAAGAGTGCATCGAGCGCGGTATATATCCCACGGGTTCCATGATTCCGTCCGAAAATGAACTTGCCGAGGAGTTTGGCACAACACGCCTGACTATCCGGAGTGCTGTGGACGAGTTAGTTCGGCGCGGGCAGATTCGCCGCGTCCGCGGAAAGGGCGCGTTTGTGGCACAGAAAGTGCCTGTTGCCTACGAGCGAACAGGAGGCTTTCGCGAGTCGGTTCGTGCTTCGGGCGGCGAGCCGTCCGTCCGCATCCTCGCGCGTTCCAAGCGTTATGCGGGTCCATATTATGCCAACCTGTTTGGCATTGCCGAGGACGACCTGCTCTATTCCATTCGACGTTTGAACTGCATTAACGGCGATCCCGTATCGATTGAGATGGCGCTGATTCCCTGCCTGCTGTTCCCAACAATCGAAGAGATCGACGTGTCGGTTTTCAGTTTGTACGAGACCTATGAGATGCTGGGCCGAAAGCCGGTCATGGCGCAGGAGAAGCTCGATATCGAGGCGGTGGGTGCACGCGACGCGGGCTTGCTTGGCTTGGAACAAGGGGATCTTGTTCTGCTTTTGGAATGCGTGAGCTATGACGCGAGCGGTCAGGCTATCGAGTACGTAAAGTCCTTCAATCGTGGCGATGCGGGTGGCTACACCTATACGTACTAGCTGGGGCTTTGCATCACGCGCGGTAACAGCCGGTCTGTTTGGGCAATTTGACCGACTGTATATACAACCATACATGGCTCAAAATCGACCGTTCGCCGAAGGAGATAAATTAATCGACAAAGAGGTATCAAAAAGCCGTAACCTGTAACTGTGATTGGTATCAAATACTAATGATTTGTTACGAGGTGAGACGATGAAGATGCTCGATTACGTTCAGCTTGCCCATGTGCGTATGGGGGAGAACCTCGAGCGTTCGTCTGAGCTGGTAGCGCAGCTCGTTGATATTTTCCAGTCCGGTTCTTTTAACGCGCTGCGCATCGTTGCTTCGGGTTCGTCCCGTCATGCCGCCGATTGCGCTCGCGATTACCTGCAGGATGCGCTGCAGATGCAGGTGTCCGTTGTGACGCCCGAGGCCTTCGTCGATTTCGAGCACTCCTATCCGCAGCATGCGCTCAACATTGCCGTCTCGCAGAGTGGCTATTCGACCAATACGATTGCGGCGCTCGATTACATGCGCGCGCACGATATGCCTGCAGTTGCGCTCACGGCAAACGTCGAAGCGCCTATTAAGGAACACGCTGATATCGTTCTCGACTACGGCGTGGGCGTCGAGTCGGTGGACTTTGTGACTCTGGGCGTCGAGGTTCTCGTTGAGTACCTGGTGCTCTTTGGTATTTACGGCGGTCAAGCGCGCGGAACGATTGACGCCGAGGGCGTTGCCCAGCGTCTTGACGACCTGCGCGAGGCTATCCAGGGCAATGCCGTGATGTGCAAGACCGCCGAGGCATATGTCCAAGACCACATGCTCGAGCTTTCTGAGCGCATGCCCGCCATGGTCGTCGGCAACGGCCCCAACTATGGCGTTGCCGAAGAGGCGGCCCTCAAGCTGAACGAGACCATCAAGATTTCTGCCATGCATCACGAGGGCGAGGAGTTCGTTCACGGTCCCGAGATGCAGATAACCCCAGGCTACCTGGTGTTTATCGTCGACGATCCACAAGGGTCGGAGCGTCTTGCGAATATCGCCGATGCGCTATCGAACGTTACGACAAAAACGGTGCTGCTCACGGCCCATCCCAGGGGTAGGGCTCACGAGGTTGCAGTGCCTCAGGTGGCTCCGCTGCTCAGCGCAATTCCCAATCTTGTGTTCTTCCAGACGATTGCGGCAATGATCACCGAGCGTCTGAAGTCATGGGACGTGCACCCGTATCTCGATGCCGTCTCCAAGCAAATGGAGGTCAAGGCAGAGGGCTACGAAGAGTCAGTCAATGCGCTTAAAGCCAAAGCGGCTGAGTGTTACGGAATGTAAGCGGGCTTTGATGCCCGTTGGCATGGGGGATGTGGAGACAACCCCAGAAAGGAGAGACAAATGAAGGAAACCGAGAAGATCGAGATCATGCATTTCGACCAGGAGGGCTACCTCGAGGACGGCAAGGCGCTCTACGAGACCGGCAAGAAGATGACCGCGCTCGCCGACAAGGTCGCCGACGAGGGATACGACGCCGTGTTCCTGATGGGCGTCGGCGGCACCTGGGACGAGCTCATGCAGCTCGAGTACCTCATGAACAAGTTCGGCGACCGCGACCTCGAGGTCTACCTGATCCACGCCGCCGAGTGGAACGTCTCCGGCCACAAGCGCATGACCGAGAAGTCCGTCGTGCTCACCGCCTCCGAGTCCGGCACCACCCCCGAGGTCCTCGAGGCCGTCAAGAAGATGAAGGAAAAGGGCATCCGTGTCTACGCCATGACCAAGCCCGAGGGTCTCATCGGCCGGGCTGTGGGTGCTGAGAACTGCGTCGCCATGGCCTCCGACCACGGTTCGGGCGGCTGCGAGAAGGGCTACTACCTCGCCGACTGCTTCGGCCTGCGCCTGCTCAACCGCCGCGGCTGCTTCCCCAAGTTCGATCTGTTTATCGAGCAGACCAAGGACATCTGGAAGGACATGCTCGACATCCGCAAGCGCTTCGAGCCGTGCGCCGAGGAGCTCGCCAAGAAGTACGCCCTGGCCCCCTACACCATGTTCATCGGCTCCGGCGCCCTGTGGGGCGAGACGATCCTGTTCTCGATGTGCATCCTGGAGGAGATGCAGTGGAAGCGCACCCGCTACATCACCTCGGCCGACTTCTTCCACGGCACGCTCGAGCTCGTGGAGCCGGGCGTTCCCGTGTTCCTGTTCATGGGCGAGGACGAGAACCGCAAGCTCGACGAGCGCGTCCGCGCGTTCCTGACCCGCGGCGTGACCGGCGACACCGACATCAACATCATCGACACCGCCGAGTTCGCGATCCCCGGCCTTGACGACGAGTTCCGCGTCATCGTCTCCCCGTGGATCCTTTCCTCGCTGATCACCGATCGCCTTGCCGCTTACTACGAGACAGTCACCAAGCACAACCTCAACTACCGTCGCTACTATCACCAGTTCGACTACTAAGAGCAAATTACGTTTGTGTAATTGGGTCCCGCTCCTATATGGAACGGGACCTCGTTTGGGTTGGAGAGTAATTATGAGCTACCCCCTGCTTGCTGTTATGAATATCAGCCATCGTTATTTTGACCTGGAGGAATTCTTTTCTTCGGCGGCGGCATCGGGCTACACGTGCTGCGAGCTTTGGACGGGTGCGATGCATCTGTATGTCGATTGCCATGGCTTTGATTCGCTCGAGCAGGCGAGGGAACTTTCGCAGCGATATGGGGTTCGGATTGTCGGCATTTGCCCCGAGCAGAACAATCCCAAGCCGTGGAATATCGCGGCGCGCGGGGAGGAGTCGCGTGCCCGTACGCTCGCGTACTTTAAGAACGTCGTCGACATTGCGGTGGAGCTTGGGGCCGAGCAGGTCATGGTCTCGAGCGGCTGGGCGTTTTTGAATGAGCCGATCGAGGACGCGTGGGCGCGTAGCGCCTCGATGCTGCGGTCGATTGCCGAGTATGCGGGCGAACGCGGCGTGCGGCTGGTGCTTGAGGCCCTGCAGCCGGTTGAGTCGATGATCGTGAATTCGGCGGCCGATACGAAGCGCATGATTGACGCGGTTGACCATCCGGCGCTCAAGGCGTGCCTTGATATGGGTGCCATGGCAGTGGCGGGGGATACCATCGACGATTACTTCGATACGCTCGGCGATGATGTTGCCCACGTGCACTTTGTCGATGTTGCGGCAGATGGCACCACACATCTTGCCTGGGGCGACGGCGACCGCGATATGCGTGCCGACCTGGATAGGCTGGTGGCGCGTGGATATCGTGGAGTGGTTTCGGCTGAGACCTACGACGAGCAGTACTTTGCCAATCCGGCGGCAGCCGATGCCCAGGTCATGGCGGTGTATCGACGCGCGATTGGCGCCTAGGGCGAAGCGGGACGTCGTTCGGGGTCTCAGCCGTGGTTGGAAGCGGGACGCGCTTTCCGGTTGAGGCCTCTGGCGGAAAATGCGCCCCGGTTTTCGGCTGAATACTGGGACGCGCTTTCCCGATGGGGTGGGTCTCGGAAAGCGTGTCCCGTTCTGAGCGCCTATTCTGGGATGCCGTTTCCCGTTGAGGCTTCAAGCGGAAACTACGTCCCGGAATGGCCGCTCGAAATGGGATGCACTTTCCGTATGTTTCTAAATGAATACGGCGTGAGCGGTTGCGACGGATTCTCCCCGCAAGCACTCTAGTATGCTAAAGTACCCAGAAGACCGGCGGAGCTATGCCGGTCTTTCGTTCTATATGAAACACAGCATGAGGAGGCTCACCAGATGACAGCCACACCGTGGGGATTCCGGGACATATTGCCCGAGGAGGCTCAGGCGCGCGAGGAGATTGCGCTGACGGTGAAGGGCTGTTTCAGGGAGCATCATTACCTGCCGATCGAGACGCCGCTACTCGAGGACAAGGGTTCGCTCGAGGAAGGCGGCCGCATTGCGGACACGCCGTTTAAGCTCTTTGATGATGATGGTCGCCTGCTGGTGGTCCGTCCCGACAACACGCTGTCGATCGTGCGCTTGGTTTCGACCCGCATGCGCGCGTCCGATCTGCCGCTGCGCCTTCGCTATGAGGCGCCGGTGGTCCGTGAGTGCCAGCGCAACGCCGGCGGCTCGCGCCAGTTTACACAGTTGGGCTTTGAGCTTATTGGTGCGGGCGATACCGCGGGCGATGTCGAGATCGTCTCACTCGTGGCCGAGGCCGTGCGCAAGCTGGCGCTGCCCGATGCGCGCATTATCGCAGGTAGCGTGCGCCCGTTTAAGGAGCTGCTTGTGGCGTGCGAAGATCGCGAGCTGGCTGCCGAGGCGCTGCGCTGCGTGCATGCCAACGACTTTGTGGGCCTCGATGCCCGCGTGGCGGCAAGCGCCGAGCCCGATGCCGTCAAGGCCGCCATTGGCGAGCTACCGCGTTTGCACGGCGGCGCCGAGGTACTCGACCGCGTCGATGCGCTTCTGGCGGCGGCGGGCATTGTCGCGCCGCTCACGCGCGAGCTGCGTGCCCTGGTCGAGGGCCTGGCTCCCGAGGACGCCCAGGTGCTGTCGTTCGACTTCTCCATCATGAACTCTTTCGATTACTACACGGGCCTGGTCTTTAAGGCCTATGCCGGCGGCCTGCCCGATCCGGTAGGTTCGGGCGGACGCTACGACTCCATCTTTACCGGTGCATTTGGCGACGGCATCGAGGTGCCGGCCGCGGGCTTTGCCTTTTCGCTCGAGCGCCTGGAGGCTGCGCGCACCTCGGCCGAGGACGCTGCTTCCGATGGCGATCACGCCGCGGGCCGTGGTGCCGAGGGTCCGCTGCGCATTGCCGTGCCCAAGGGCTCGCTTAAGGCCGACACGCTTGACGTGCTCGAGGCAGCGGGCTTAGACGTCTCTGAGCTGCGCGATCCCGGCCGTCACCTGATCGTGCGCGGTCGCGACACGCGTGCCGGCGAGGGCACGGTCGGCGATATCGAGTTTGTCATTGTGCGCCCCAGCGACGCGCCCGCCTTTGTGGGCTGCGGCGGCGCCGACTGCGGCATCTGCGGCTGGGACTCGCTTATCGAGGCCGACCTCAACCTGCTGCAGCTGGTCGATCTGGGCTACGGCCTGTGCACGTTCATCGAGGCGGAGCCCGCGTGGCGCGCCGGCCAGGCCGAGCGCAACTATGCCCGCCGCGGGTCGCTTCGCGTAGCCACCAAGTACCCGCGCATCGCGAGCGCCTGGTATGCCGAGCGCGGCGTGAACGCCGATATCGTCTCCCTGCACGGTAACATCGAGCTGGGACCCATCGTCGGCATGACCGATCGCATCGTGGACATTACCGCGACGGGCGCCACGCTGCGCGACAACGACTTGGTCATCACCGGCCGCATTATGGACTGCACGGCGCGCTTCTTCGTCAACCCGGGTGCCGCGCGCCTGGATCCGCGCGTTCGCAACTTGGCCGATCGTCTGGCTGCTGCCGTGAAGGACAAGCATTTTGAGCCCGTCGCGGGCTCGGCACAATAGCGCGAGCGCGCACGGGCGCCCCCATATCCGGGCTGCGGGCCGATTGGCGCCGCCGCCTGGCCTCTCGTTTTTCAAACGCAACCTCAACCGATAGGGGATACCGATATGAAGACCATCAAGCTTGCTCCCGGTGAGCGCCTCGTTACCAACCAGCTCAACCGCAAGGGCGTGCTGCCGCAGAACATCGTCGACGCCGCCCGCGATATCGTGGCCAACGTGCGCGCTAACGGCGATGCCGCGGTGCGCGAGTATTGCCGGCGCTTTGACGACGTTGAGCTGCAGAGCTTCCGTCTGCCGCAAGAGCAAATCGATGCCGCGCTCGAAGGCCTCGACCCGGCCTTTGTCGCCGCGCTCGAGAAGGCCGCACGCCAGATCCGCGAGTTCCACCAGCGCGAGGTCGAGCAGAGCTGGTTTACCACGCGCGCGGACGGCACGATGCTCGGCGTTAAGGTGACCCCGCTCGCGGCGGCCGGCATCTACGTGCCGGGCGGTCGTGCGCAGTACCCTTCCACCGTGCTTATGAATGCCATCCCCGCCAAGGTGGCCGGCGTCAAGCGCGTGGTTATGGTGACCCCGCCGCAAAAAGACGGCCTGATCAGCCCGTATACGCTCGCGGCTGCCAAGCTCGGCGGCGTGGACGAGATCTATATGGTGGGCGGCGCTCAGGCCGTGGCCGCGCTGGCGTACGGCACCGAGACCATTCCGCGCGTCGACAAGATCACCGGTCCGGGCAACGCCTTTGTTGCCGCCGCCAAGCGGATTGTCTCGGGCGATGTGGGAATCGATATGGTTGCCGGTCCCTCCGAGGTCTGCGTGCTGGCCGACGCCACGGCCAAGCCCATGGTGGTCGCGGCCGACCTGATGGCCCAGGCCGAGCATGATCCGCTGGCAGCCTGCTATCTGGTGACCTGCGACGAGCAGTTTGCGCGCGAGGTCGAGGCGGGTATCGACATCCTGGTGGCGCAGTCACCGCGTGCCGAGATTACGTGTGCTTCGCTCGGCAATGAGGGCACCATCGTGGTCGCCGCCGATATGGCTGCCGCCGTCGAGGCCGTGAACACCGTGGCGCCCGAGCACCTGGAACTGCACTGCAAGGACGCGATGGGCCTGCTCGGTGGTATCCGCAACGCCGGCGCCATCTTTGTGGGCGCCTGGAGCTCCGAGCCGCTCGGCGATTATGTTGCCGGCCCCAACCACACGCTGCCGACCGGCGGCACGGCCATGTTCTCCAACCCGCTTTCGGTCGAAGAGTTCGTTAAGCGCTCGAGCGTCATTTGCTATACGCCCGAGGGCCTGCTCTCCGACGCTCCCGCCACACAGCGCCTGGCCGAGGCCGAGGGCCTGTGGGCACACGCGCTTTCTGCCGCACTGCGCCGTCGCGTGTTGGAGCAGGGCGAGGATGCCGTGAGCGCCGAGTTGCTCGCCGCGGCCGACCTGACCAAGGTTGCCTGGCCGGGCGACGCCGTAGCGACGGTTGCCGAGGGCGTTGACCTGGCGGCTGTGAGCGCGGATGGCGTTGGCCCGACCGGCAAGGAGGCCTAATATGGCCGAGCTGACGCCCCGTATGAAGGAGCTCGTCCAGCCCTACCTGGCCGGTATTGAGCCCTATGATCCTAACTTTACGCCCACGCGCATCAACCTTTCGGCCAACGAGAACACCTATCCCGTGCCGGCCGGCGTGCGCGAGGCAATCGATGCAGCCCTGGCTGCCACGCCGCTCAACCGTTATCCCGACCCCATGTCCAACGACCTGCGCGATGAGCTTGCCGCTTGGCATGGCGTGACGCGCGAGAATATCTGCGTGGGCAACGGCGGTGACGAGCTGCTCTATAACTACTTGCTGGCGTTTGGCGGCGCGGGGCGGACCCTGCTCAACTGCCCGCCGTGCTTTAGCGAATATGCCTTCTTTGCGTCTCTGTCCCAGACCGAGGTGCGTGACGTGTGGCGCGACCCGGCGAGCTTTGAGCTCGACCAGGCAGCCGTGCTTGCGGCGGCGCCCGAGTGCAGCCTGGCGATCGTGACCTCGCCCAACAATCCCACGGGCGACGTGGCGCCGCTCGACTTTGTCGCGGCCCTGTGCGATGCGTGTCCCGGCATGGTCATGGTCGACGAGGCCTACGTTGAGTTTGCCGACGATTCGTTTGGCGCGGCCACCACGGCGCAAGGCCTTATCGCCGAGCATTCCAACCTGGTGATTCTGCATACGCTGTCCAAGGCGTTTGGCGCCGCCGGCGCACGCTTGGGTTACGTGATCGCGGCGCCCGAGGTTATCGAGGTGTTCTCGGCGATTCGCCAGATCTATTCGGTCAACGTGCTGAGCCAGGCGGCAGCACTTGCCTGCGTGCGTGCCCGTGATACCTACGCGCCCGTGGTGGCGCAGGTCGCATCCGAGCGCGAGCGCGAGCTGTGCGCCCTGCGCGCGATGGCTGCCGAGGGCCTGCCCGTGGAGGCGTGGCCGAGCGCGGCCAACTTTGTGCTCGTGCGCACGCCGCATGCCACGCGCGTGCGCGAGCGTCTGCGCGATGAGTATTCGATTTTGGTGCGCGATTTTAGCTATGCGCCGGGGCTCGCGGACTGTCTTCGCATTACCGTGGGTACGCCGCGGGAAAACGACGAGGTGCTGGCTGCGTTTGCCGCGCTGGTGAAGGAGGAGATGTAGATGGGCCGTTATGCCGAGGTAACCCGGAAGACGGGGGAGACCGATATTGTCGTCAAGCTCGACCTGGACGGAAGTGGCGTGTGCGATATCTCGACCGGCGTGCCGTTTTTCGACCACATGCTCAACGCCTTTGGCCGCCATGGTCTGTTCGATCTGACGGTGCACGCGGTGGGCGACGTCGAGGTCGATGCGCATCATACCGTCGAGGACACGGGCATTGTGCTGGGCGAGGCGTTTTGCCAGGCACTGGGCGACAAGGCGGGCATTACGCGCTTTGCCGACGCGGCGATCGCCATGGACGAGACGCTTGTGATGGCTGCTGTTGATATTTCGGGCCGCGGGCAGGCCTACTGCGAGCTGCCCGTGCCGACCGAGCGCGTGGGCAGCTTCGATACCGAGCTGGCCGTCGAGTTCTTCTACGCCTTTGCGCGCGATGCCAAGCTCACGCTGCACGTGCGCGAGCTGGTGGGCGGCAACTCGCATCACATTATCGAGGCCGCCTTTAAGGCCGTGGGCCGCACGATGCGCCGCGCCTGCGAGCTGGACCCCCGCGTGCAGGGCATTCCCAGCACCAAGGGCTCGCTGTAACCGCCACAAAGGCAAAAACCACCACGAAAGTGCCTGTCCCCTTTGTGGTGGTTTTGGATGATGGGAAGAGGAGGGTCGCGTGGGCGAACCGAAGATCGTGGTGGTCGACTACCACAAGGGCAACTTGTCGAGCGTTGCGCGCGGGCTTGCGCGCGCCGGTGCCGCCGCCTGCACGTCGGACGATTCGGAGCAGATCCGCAACGCCGACGGCCTGGTCATCCCGGGCGTGGGCGCGTTCTATGACGCGATCGCCTTTATGCGCCAGAGCGGCGAGGCAGACGCGGTGCTCGATGCCGTCGCCGCCGGAACTCCGCTGCTCGGCGTCTGCCTGGGTCTTCAACTGTTTTTTGAGCGCGGCAACGAGGGCGTGCCTGCGGACGAGGGCGCGGTCGCCGACGGCAACGCCTCCGAGCAGGCTGGCGGTCCCTGGGTCGATGGCCTGGGTATTATGCGCGGCTCGTGCACGCGCTTGGAGTCGAGCCGCCTGAAGGTGCCGCACGTGGGCTGGGACCAGGTGCACATGACGCCCGCCGGCGCGGCCGATCCGCTGCTTGCTGGTTTTGCCGAGGGTGCCAACATGTACTTTACCCACAGTTATGCGGTGGCCGATGACGCCGATGCCGCCGATGTGCTGGCGCGCACGCACTATACGCGGAGCTTCCCGTGCATCGTGCGCCATGGCAACGTGTGGGGCTGCCAGTTCCATCCCGAGAAATCCTCCGCGCTGGGTCAGCGCATCCTTAAGAACTTCGTCAACATCGTCGAGGAGGCCGGCCGATGATCCTGTTTCCCGCAATCGATCTGATCGGCGGCAAGGTCGTGCGCCTGGAGCGCGGCGACCGCAGCCGCTGCAAGGTATATTCCAACGACCCCGTGGCCGTCGCCCACTCGTTTGCCGAGCAGGGCGCGAGCTGGGTGCACGTCGTCGATTTGTCCTCTGCCTTTGGCGAGGATGAGGACACATGCGCTGCCAATTCGGCGGCGATCAAGGCCATCTGCGGCGTCGACGGTCTGTCCGTGGACGTGGGCGGCGGCGTCCGCTCACTCGCGCGCATCGACGAGTTGGCCGGCTACGGTGCGCGCCGCATCGCACTGGGCACGGTGCTCGTGACCGAGCCGGGTTTTGCCGAGGTGGCGGCCCAAGGCTTTGGCGAGCTGTTGGTGGCAGATATTGCCGCGCGCGACGGCCAGGTCAAGGTGAACGGCTGGCGCGACGGCGCAGACGTGGCGCTCGACGATGCCGTGGCGCAGCTTTCCGAGCTGGGCTTTAAGCATCTGGTGTATACCGACATCGCGCGCGATGGCATGCAGACGGGCATCGATGTGGCGGCGTATCGCCATGTGGCCGAGGTCGCGGGCTTTCCCGTCGTGGCTTCGGGCGGCATCTCGACGCTCGACGACATCCGCGCGCTGGCCGCGGTGGGTGAGGGCGCGTTTGAAGGCGCCATTACCGGTCGCGCGCTCTACGAGGGCAACTTTACGCTGGTGCAGGCGCTGACCGCCGCCCGAGGGGAGGAGTAGACCATGCTTACCAAGCGTGTGATTCCCTGCCTGGACGTCAAGGACGGCCGTGTGGTCAAGGGCGTCAACTTTGTGAGCTTACGCGATGCGGGCGATCCGGTGGAGCTGGCGCGTGCCTATGACCGCGAGGGTGCGGACGAGGTCGTCTTCCTGGACATTACCGCCACGAGCGACAACCGTGCGACGACTATCGAGATGGCGGCGCATGCGGCCGAGGAGCTCGCTATTCCCTATACCGTGGGTGGCGGTTTCCGCGACTTGGCGGGCATGCGGACCATGGTTGCCGCCGGTGCCGATAAGGTGTCGCTCAACTCTGCCGCCGTGCGCGACCCGTCGCTGATTAGCCAGGCTGCCGCGGCGTTTGGTAGCCAGGCCGTGGTCGTGGCGATCGATGCCAAGCGCGTCGGTTTGCCCGGCGCATCTGGTGCCGACAAGTGGGAGGTCTTCACGGCGGGCGGCCGCAACGCCACGGGCATCGACGCGGTGGCGTGGGCCGAGGAGGCGGCTCGTCGCGGCGCCGGCGAGATCTTGCTTACCAGCATGGATCGCGACGGCACCAAGGCCGGCTTTGACCTGGCGCTCACCCGCGCCGTGGCACGTGCGGTGCCGATTCCGGTGATTGCGAGCGGCGGCGTGGGCACGCTCGAACATTTTGCCGAGGGCGTGATCGAGGGCGAGGCCGATGCCGTGCTGGCGGCGAGCGTCTTTCACTTTGGGACGTTCAGCATTCGCCAGGTGAAGGAGTATATGGCGTCGCAGGGTATTCCTGTGAGGTTGGACTTCTAATGCTGCGGGCTTCGCTGCGGCTTGCCCAGGCACCGCATCTTGCCGCTCAAACCGTCGCTCGCGTACCAAAGTACGCGTCGCTCCTCTTTCGCGGCAACCTGCGGCACCTGGACAACCCTCGCCGACCGGCGATGTTTAAATTGGGGAATTGAAATGAGAGAAATTACTACTCCAGCGGATCTTAAATACGACGCCAAAGGATTGATTCCTTGTGTTGTTCAGCAGTATGACACCGGCGAGGTGCTTATGGTTGCTTGGATGAACGAGGAGTCGGTGGGGCTGACGCTCAAGACCGGTACCACGTGGTTTTGGAGCCGCAGCCGTCAGGAGCTCTGGAACAAGGGCGCGACGAGCGGCAATATGCAAGAGGTCAAGGAGCTCTGGGCCGACTGCGATAACGATACACTGCTGGTCAAGGTCGACTCGCCGGGTCCGGCCTGCCATACCGGCAACCGTACCTGCTTCTTTAAAAAACTCGCGTAGGGCGGGCGCTCGATTAGACGCTCGGCCACCAGAAAGGATTGAACCATGGGTGTGCGCACCGCAAACGTTCAGGATGGAAATATCGGTGAGACGCTGACAGGTCTGGCCGAGGTGATTCACGGTCGTCGCGATGCGTCGCCACAGGAGAGCTACACCGCTCGTCTGTTGACCGACGTCGAGGATGAGCTGCTCAAGAAGCTTGCCGAGGAGGCGAGCGAGGTAATCATGGCCTGCAAGGACAACGACCACGACCACATTCGCTACGAAGCCGGCGACCTGGTCTACCATCTGCTCGTGACGCTCGAGCGCTACGGCATCACCCTCGACGAGCTGGCCGGCGAACTCAACGCCCGCCGCCACTAGTCTTAGTCGAGGGGTGTGGGTTCCCATTCGCCGGTGGGGTGGGGGATGTCGAAGGTTCGGTAGCCGCAGTCGTAGGCGTGGGCTTGTGCCTCGCGGATATTCCAGCAGATGTCGCAGGCGCGGTGCGCGTCCGAGCCAAAGGTGATGGGTACCTCGGCGTGGGCAAAGCAACGCAACAGCCCCGTCGAGGGGTAATAGTCGTCGAGGCCCTTGCGCGGCGCGGCGGTCGAAACTTCAACGCGGCGGCCTGTATCGTGTGCGCACTCTGCCATCTGCTCCCAAAACGGTGCCGTATCAAAATCGGGCGCAAAGCCTTCCTTCGAAAAGCGCATGAACAGGTCGGGGTGAGCCATCACATCAAAGTTAAGCGGGCTTTCGCAAGCGCGGCACCAGTCGTCGACGTAGCGCTCCCACACGCCGCGTACCCCCAGGTTTTCCCAAACGTGCAGGTCGGTGTTATCGTCGATCCAACCGCAAAGGGAATCGGGTGTATCGGGGCGAGCGACGTTTTCCGTTCCCGCCGTACCCGCGGCACCGGCCATGATATCGCCTGGGTTGCCAATCCAATGCACGCTGCCCAGGCGTACCACGGCGCTCTGGGACCAGCGCTCAACCAAAGGCTCGCAGCCCTCGTACCAATCGCATTCAAAGCCATAGATAAGCTCGAGCTCCGGCGCAATCTGCGCGGCGAGTTTGCGGGCGTCCTCAAAGGCCAGACGATGTGCCGGCAGGTCGCCCTCAGTAACCTGCACTTCGCAGTTGGCATCCATGCTGGCGGGCAGGGTGAGATGGTCGGTCGAGACCATGACGCGGCAGCCGGCCGCAGCAGCGGCGCGAACGTTGTCCTCAAACGAGGCATGTCCGTCCGAAAACGAGGTGTGGGTATGGCAATCGACCAGCGGGCAGGCAGACATGGCGACTCCTTTGCATTTGGCGAATCCGCTCCATTGTAATGGTGCAGCTTTCAACACGCCGGGCATGCCGGAGCTCGAAATCGATTGGAAAGGCTGCGCGGCGCGTGGTGCGGCCTCGCTTGCGCTTTCAAAACATGTACATCAGCCTCCAAAAGCTGCAAAAAATGACATGTTTGGAGGCTGACGTACACGTTTGAGTGGAGCGGGCCGGCGTTGGAGCGCGCCAGCACTTGCGCCCAGCAAAAGTCGCACCTATCCCATGACGCCGCCCCTGCGCCGCCCGCGATGTGCTAGCGTTTGGATGAACAAAACGAGCCCGCGCGGAAAGGATCCGGACCGTATGCAATGCGATAGCACATTCCCACTGTCCCGCGAGACCGATGCACCCGAAACCATCGTCAAGCTGGAATGCGACATCGACGACGCGTCGCCCGAGGTGCTCGCCTACGCTGCCGACCGCCTGCGCGAGGCGGGTGCGCGCGAGGTGCATTGGCTGCCCCTCTATTGCAAGAAAGGCCGCCCCAGCTGGCAGCTACAGGTAATCTGTGCTCACGAGGATATCGAGCGTCTGCAGACGATCATCTTTTTGGAAACCACGACCAATGGTATCCGTCGCCAGGTTATGGAGCGCGTTTGCCTGCCACGCCGCTTTGAGCGCGTAACGACGCCATGGGGCGAGGTGTCCGTCAAGGTGGCCACCCTGCCCGACGGCAGTGAGCGTGCAGCACCCGAGTACGAGGACTGCGCCCGCCTTGCCCGTGAGCACAACGTGCCGCTCCAGCGCGTGATGCAGGCGGCACAAGCCGTGGCACTGCGATTTGAATAACGCGGCTGGTGGCGACATCCTGCGCCCAGCCATATCAACCCCATTCGAAAGGATCTCCCCATGAAATACCTCATCGCCTCCGACATCCACGGCTCGGCATACTGGACCGAGCGCCTGTGCGCCGCCATCGAGCGCGAGAACCCCGACCGCATCGTGCTGCTGGGCGACCTGCTCTACCACGGTCCGCGCAACGACTTGCCGCGCGATTACGCCCCCAAGCGCGTGATTCCGCTGCTCAACGCTCTGGCCGACCGCATCATCGCGGTACGCGGCAACTGCGATGCCGAGGTCGACCAGATGGTCCTCGACTTTCCCGTCATGGCCGACTACGCCACGCTGTTCGACGAGACCGGCCGCGAGCTGTTCCTGACGCACGGCCATGTCTTTGGCGCTGGCATGCACAACAGCGTCGACCACGCGCCCGCGCTGCCCGAGGGCTCCGCGCTCGTCTACGGTCACACGCACATCAAGGTCAACGAGGAAAGCGCCGCGCACCCGGGCCTGTGGCTCTTCAACCCCGGTAGCGTGAGCATTCCCAAAGACGGCACGCACAGCTACGGCATCTACGAGGGCGGCGCGTTCCGCCATGTGATCCTGGAGGAGGAATAACCATGGCGCAGCACATGGCTCAGCAGAATGCCGAGGGCTCGCGCGATCTGTCCACGCTGGTAGACGCGTCGACCGAGCTGCAGCATCTGGTGCAGACCATCTGGCGCCTGCGTCAGCCCGATGGCTGCCCGTGGGACCGTGAGCAGACGCACCGCAGCATCGGCAAGAACATGATCGAGGAGGCCTACGAGGCACTCGACTGCATCGAGGCGGACGACGCGGTTCACCTACGCGAGGAGCTGGGTGACGTGCTCATGCAGGTCGTGCTGCATGCGCAGATCGCGGCGGACGCCGGCGAGTTTACGCTGGCCGACGTGGCACGCGATATCGACGCCAAGCTCATCCGCCGCCACCCACACGTGTTTGGCGATGCGGATGCCGACAACTCCGACGAGGTGCTCAAGATTTGGGACGAGGTCAAGCTTGCCGAGAAGGCCGCCAAGGACAAGGCCGTGACGGCAGGCGAGGCTGCGCCCGAGGGCCTGCTTGACGGCGTGCCCACGCATCTGCCGGCGCTGATGCAGGCGCAGAAGGTGTCGCGCAAGGCGGCTGCCGTGGGCTTTGAGTGGGAGACGGTCCAGGACGTGTGGGACGAGGTCGCCGAGGAACGTGCCGAGTTTGAGGCCGAGGCCCCCGGAACGCCCGAGCGCGAAATGGAGTTTGGCGATCTGCTCTTTGCCCTGGTCAACGTCGCGCGCAAAGAGGGGATCGACGCCGAGAGCGCCCTGCGCGCCAGCGCGGCAAAGTTCCGCCGTCGCTGGGCCGCGATGGAGCAGATGGCGGCCGATGCTCACGTGGATCTTGCCGAGCTTTCGACCCACGGCCTCAACGACCTGTGGGATGTCGCAAAGGCGGAGGAGTAAGACTGCGGGAACGACGGGCTGACACGCCTCATCGTTCCCGCTAAATTTTTCGAAAATCAAGTGTATCCCTCGGCTAACTTAGGGCATAATGCAAAAAGTGCGACATGGCTAACTTACGGAGACGCACCGATGGTGCACGGTCAGCCGGTCGCTTGCATCCACTACGTTTCCAAGTGAGAGGGAGACAACATGAGCGATATTTTGGACGTCTACGGTCGCGAGGTGCTCGACAGCCGCGGCAATCCCACCGTCGAGGTCGAGGTCGTGCTCGAGGACGGCAGCTTTGGCCGCGCAATGGTGCCTTCGGGTGCTTCGACCGGCGCCTTTGAGGCCTGCGAGCTGCGCGATGGCGACAAGGGCCGCTACCTGGGCAAGGGCGTTTCGCAGGCCGTCGAGCACGTCAACAACGAGTGCGCTAACGCCGTCGTGGGCCTCGACGCCTTCGACCAGCGCGCCGTCGATGCCGCGCTGATTGCCGCGGACGGTACCCCCAACAAGACCAAGCTCGGTGCCAACGCCATCCTGGGCGTGTCGCTGGCCGTCGCCCGCGCCGCTGCCGAGTCGGCGGGCCTGTCACTGTACCAGTACCTGGGCGGCGTCAACGCTCATCTGCTGCCCACGCCCATGATGAACATCCTCAACGGCGGCGTGCATGCCGACAACAACGTCGACTTCCAGGAGTTCATGATCATGCCGGTGGGCGCCCCGAGCTTTGCCGAGGGCCTGCGTTGGTGCGCCGAGGTCTACCACACCCTCAAGGGCGTGCTGCACGAGGCTGGCCTGGGCGGCGGCGTGGGCGACGAGGGCGGCTTTGCCCCCAACCTTAAGACCAATGCCGAGCCGTTCGAGTACATCACCAAGGCCGTGGAGAAGGCCGGCTTTAAGCCCGGCGTCGACTTCATGTACGCCATGGACCCGGCCTCGACCGAGTTCTACAACGCCGAGACCGGCATGTACGAGCTCAAGGGCGAGGGCGTGGAGTACACGAGTGCCCAGATGGTTGATTACTGGGAGAAGCTCGTCGACACCTATCCCATCATCTCCATCGAGGACGGCATGGCCGAGGAGGATTGGGACGGCTGGGTCGAGCTTACCCGCCGCATTGGCAATAAGGTGCAGCTCGTAGGCGACGACCTGTTCGTCACCAACACCGAGCGCCTCAAGAAGGGCATTGAGCTGGGCGCCGCCAACGCGATCCTGGTCAAGGTCAACCAGATCGGCACGCTCACCGAGTCGCTCGAGGCCATCGAAACCGCCAAGGAGGCCGGCTATGCTTGCATCGTGAGCCACCGTTCCGGCGAGACCGAGGACTCCACGATCGCCGACCTGGTCGTGGGCGTCAACGCCGGCCAGATTAAGTCGGGCGCCCCGTGCCGCAGTGATCGCATCGCCAAGTATAACCAGCTCATCCGCATCGAGGACGAGCTCGAGGGCAGCGCGCGCTACGCCGGCAAGTCTGCGTTCTACAACATCCGCTAGACAGATGAGCCTGGCGGGGAGGGGGTGGACTCGGTTCCGCCCCGCCTTGGCCGGATGCCGCAAAGCACTATTGGCGCTGGGCCGTGTGGCTCAGCGCCTTTTTTATGTCGAGCAAAGGCTGGCGAAGGCGGTGCGGGCGCTCGTGCTATAACTAAAGGACTTAGCGCAAACAAACCTCAACCGCACAAGGCGCACATGGATCAGATTTACGACAACAGGTACTATTCCGCCGGTTCGCGTGAGCCGTCGTCTCGTCGTGCGCATTCGGTGCAGCTTGGCGGGCCCGATTATACGGGCGCTGCCCGTCCCACGCATCGCACGGCAGGCAATTCGGACTCCCATGCTCAAATGAATATGTCGACGGACCGCCCGTCACGTTCGGCGCGCCCGACGCATGCTTCGCGTACGCAGCGCCCCTCGGCTCAAACGCACGAAAAGTCGACCAGGCCCTCAAGCCGTCTTTCCGGCTCGGACTTTATGCACTACGCCAACGACAACGCAGTGGTCAAGGCAATTTACGACTTTACCCACGGTCCTCAGCGAGGGCTATTCATCGGCATTGTCGTTGCCCTGGTGCTCGTGAGCCTGTATTTCCCTGTGCGCGATCTGTACGTGGCAAAGCGTTCGAGCGATATCTTGGCCAAGCAGGTCGAGATTCGTCAGCAATACAATGATGAGCTGCAAAAAAGCGTCGACAAACTGCTCTCGGAGGAGGGCATTAAGGACGCGGCGTCCGAGGACCTGGGCCTGGTGATGCCCGGCGAGACCAAGATTGACGTGCTGGGTCTGGATGACGATTCAGATTCGTCTTCGAGCAAGAAGTCGTCGAACGCCAAGAAGGCCAGCGAAGTTGCCAAGGAAATCGAAGAAGTCGGTAAGGACGCGCCGTGGTACATCCAGGCGCTCGACATGCTGTTTGGGTTTAACGGTGTCGAGGGCCAGGCGGTCGTGTCCAACGGCAAATAGCGCCCGGAGGGGGGCCGCAATGACAAATTGCAAACGCTATAAGGTGGCGGCGATCGACCTGGGAACGGTGTCGTCGCGACTGGTGTTGGCCCAGGTCGAGGGCGGGGCGATCGTGGAATCGTCCAAGCACACCGAGATTACCGATCTGGGCGAGGGCGTCGACGCGACGGGCCGCTTTTGCGAGGCGGCGGTCGAGCGCGTGCTCGCTGCATGCCGCATGTTTGTGGACGAGGCGCGTGCCTTTGGGGCCGCGTGCATTTGCACCACATGCACGAGCGCCGCGCGCGATGCATCCAATGCCGCCCTGCTGCTGGACGGCCTGCGTAAGCTGGGGCTCGAACCGCAGGTGATTCCGGGCGAGGTCGAGGCGCGCCTGACGTTTTTTGGCGTGGCGCACGACTTTGCCGGCGAGCGCATCATTGTTGCCGATTCGGGCGGCGGATCCACGGAACTCGCGACGGGTGTGTACGCACCGGAGCGTGGGGTCTTCGCGCTGGAGGGTACGCGTTCGCTGGACATCGGTTGTCGCCGCGTGACGGAGCGGTTTTTCTCGGCACTGCCGCCTGCGGACGGCGAGCTTGCTGCCGCTGCCAACTGGGCGGGCGAGCAGTTCGCCGCCTATTTTGAGGGCCTGCCGAGCAATTTTGAGCGTGCAGAGCGCCTGGTCGCGGTGGGTGGCACCGTCACCACTCTCGTGGCGCTGGTTCACGAGCTGGAGCCGTATGATTCGAGCTTCGTGCACCTGCGCGAGCTTTCGCTGGAGCAGGTCTCGGCCGCTATCGAGCGCATGTCTGTGTTGGACGCGGACGGCATCGCCGCGCTACCGGGTGTACAGCCCAAACGCGCGGGCGTGATCTTGGCTGGCGCCGTGGTGATTCGCGAGCTCATGCGTGCCGGCGGCTACAAGACGCTCACCGTAAGCGAGAATAGCCTACTCGCCGGTATGGCCGCCACCATCAACGAGACTCTCGACGGTACGACTCCCACCATCGCCTGGACCCCGAGTCTGAGCGCTCTTTAACCGTCTCCCTCTGAGTTGCGGTGAAATAGTTCCTAAATGGGCCGGTAAACGGCCAAAACAGGAACTATTCCACCGCAACTTAAAGCCCCACCGGCATCCAAAAGAAACGAGCCCGCATCCCCGGGGGACACGGGCCCGTAAAAGCCAAATGGTAGGGGCGGTGGGACGTCCGCGTATTTGCTGCGCAAATCCGCACCGGCTTCGGCCGCCTGCCGGCGCCCTCGCCGGCTCGCTGCGGACGCTGCGCGTCCGCTTGACGCTCGCCCCCTCGCGGGTTCGAGTCCCACCGGCGTCCAAAAGAAACGAGCCCGCATCCCTGGGGAACACGGGCTCGTAAACAATACGTGGTAGGGGCGGTGGGACTCGAACCCACAATCCTTGCGGCGAGAGATTTTAAGTCTCCTGCGTATGCCAATTCCGCCACGCCCCCGTGAGACTAGAAGTCTAGCATAAGCCGTCCGTTACGCGTTGACGGCCATCGAGTGTTGGCCCGACTTCTCCAGGAACTCCTGGAACTTGGCTTCGTCGCCCTTGTTCTTGTACTGCAGGGCCAGCAGGTATTCCAGGCGGCAGCTCTTGACCTTGTCGTCACCGGCCTCCTTGAGCATGCGCTCCAGCTCGGGAATGTCGTTGTGGCGCTTCAAGATCATCGTGTCGTACATCAGCTGGCATTCGTGTGCGACTGCCTCGGCCTGACCGCCCTCAAAGCCCTTGATCTCGTGCAGGAGCTCCTTGGATTTTTTGCGGTCCTCCTGGCCAACGTAGTAGTTAAAGGCCTTAATCACCAGGTCGACGCGCTGCATCTTGGGCAGATTGAGTCCCAGCAGCAAATCGAACATCTCGTCGGCGCGCTTGTGGTCCTCGCGCAGCAGATAGGAGTTCAGGCGCAGGTAGTCGCGGTTGTAGCGCGGGTACAGCATGCTGGTGAGTTTGCCATCGAGCAAGCGATCGAACTCGTCCCACTGCTTGGCAGCCATAAGCTGCTGCAGGCGCTTAAACGTGGTGCGTTTTTTGACGCTAAAGAACACCGACACGGCGATACAGATGATGACGACGGCGGTCCAGAGGGTGCGGGAATCGGGCATATTGGGGTCCTTAGTCGCTCATAAAGCGAGCGGTATGACAACACGTACTAGATGTATTATACGCAGCGCGCAAGCAAACTGGCATAAAAGCTCATCGAGGCTGAGTGCCATCGCTCGCTGCGGTACACTTACCTAAAGTAAACCACGAAGGGAGACATTACCTATGAAGAAGATCGTTTTGGCTTGCGGTGCTGGCGCTGCTACTTCCACGCTCGTTGCCCAGAAGGTCGCTACCCTGCTCGACGCCAACGGTTACGCCGACAAGTACGAGATCGTGCAGTGCGCCATCTCCGAGGCCAAGGACGTTTGCGACGAGGGCGCCGACCTGCTGATCGCCACCACCGTTGCCCCCGAGGGCCTCGCCTGCCCGTACGTGAGCGGCGTGCCCTTTATGACCGGCATGAACCGCGTCGCTGCCGAGAAGGCCGTTCTCGACGTCATGGCTCAGTAGGCGCTGACTGCATGAGTGAGCAGAACGCCAATCCGGTAGAGCTCTTTGGTATGCGCGTCGCTCACGTGGGCATCAACGCCACCGACCCGGCCGATGCCCTGGAGATCGCGGAGCTGTTCTCGACGATGATGGGCCTGCCCGTTATCGAGACCCCGGTTTCGTACTTTAACGATTCGCTGGTCGAGGTCATGAAGCAGAACGGTCGTGGCGCCAAGGGCCACATCGGCTTTGCCGTCAACGACATCGATGCGGCTGAGAAGTGGTTTGCCGAGCGCGGGCTCGAGGTCAACGAAGAGTCGCGCGCGCTGCTGCCCGACGGCGGCACCAAGCTCGTGTACTTTAAGCGCGAGTTCGCCGGCTTCGCCGTGCATCTGTGCCGCGAGTAGCGCGCAAGCTGCTTTAGTTAGCAAAAAGGGATAGGGCCGCATGGCCTTATCCCTTTATTTATGCCGAGGGGTCGACTTTTGCAACGGTCAAAAAACCGAAGTCTAATACTTTTCCGAGAAGTGAACGAGACAAATTGGACCTCCGAAGCATTGACCCTTTAAGGGCATCGTTTCCTGCGGTTTCGATACTAGAATCCTGCGATTTTGCCGACGAAAAATGTGGATGCTTCAGGGGCCCAAAAACAGACGTTCACTTCGCGGAAAAGTATTAGACCTCGATTCACGAGGGGGCTTCCTACCGCGGCAGGCGAATCGTAAAGCGGCTGCCGACCCCTTCGACCGAGGTCACACCGATGACGCCGCCGTGGCTGTCGACGATCCACTTGGCGATAGCGAGCCCCAGGCCCGAACCCTGTGCGCCGGCATCGCGCGCGTTGTCGGCGCGGTAGAACCGTTCAAACGCGTGAGCTGCGGATTCCTGGTTCATGCCGATGCCCTCGTCTTCAACGGCTATGTCGATCGCGCCCGTGCCCGCATCGGGTGTTATGCCAAATGTGACGGTCGTTCCCGCGTCCGAATACTTAGCGGCGTTTTGCACGACCACGCGCAGAGCCTGCTTCACGAGCGCGACATCGACGGACGCGTCGCAGCGCGGGTCGCTGGCAAACGCAGCGTCAAAAGCCAGCCGATATGTGTGCCCGGCATCAATCATCTGCGATTCCTCGCACACCTCGCCGACCAGTGCAGCCAGGTTGGTATTCACGCGCCGCAGCACGGTGCGGCCGGCATCTCCGCGTGCCAAAAACAGCAGTTGTTCCACGAGCTCCTGCATGTGCTCGCTTTCGGCCTTGAGCGAGGCGATGGACTCTGCCAGCACGGCCGGGTCGTCCTTACCCCAACGATCGAGCATGTTTACGTAGCCCTGAATCACCGCGATGGGCGTGCGCAGCTCGTGGCTCGCGTCGTTGACAAAGCGCATCTGCTGCAGCTTGGCCTCTTGCATCTGGCGCAGCAGGCGGTTGAGTGCAACCTCGATGCTTGCCAGGTCGGCGTCGCCGGTGGTGACGCTCGGCGAATCGACGCTTGCTCGCTCGATGGCCTGCTCCAGTGTTTCCATCTTGCTGCCGGAGAGCTGCATGCGGCCGAGCTCGTCCACGCGCAAAGCCAGGTCGTTGAGCGGTGCCATGGTGCGGCGTACGCGTCGGGCGCCGCCGAGCATGTTGAGCACGCTGATGACCTGCCAACCTACAACGACAAGGTAGAGAGGCCATAGCGTGACGAGGTCCTGCGCGAGGGGGAAGGTCTTGGTGGTGCGCGCAAGCTCGACGGTATAGGCGAGTGTTGCCAGGTCCCAGCCACGTGCAGGCGTCAGCGACATGCCGCGAACGGCGGCGCCGGGGATCCATCCTGCGGTAAACGCGTCGTCGGGCAACGCCTGGTTGTAGCCATAGACGAGAATCGCCGCTGCAATCACTACCAGCAGCAGATCGAGCCAGACGTAGCTCATCAGGCGGCGCCACATATAGCTCCAGTTGATGGCACGGGCGATGGATGTGACGCGCTTGGTCTCGGCGTTACGCGCGGCAGACATAGCCCACCCCGCGCACGGTCTGGATGATGCGAGCGCCGCCGGCGTCCTCGATTTTGGCGCGCAAGTGCGCGATGTGTACGTCGACGTTGTTGGTGTCGCCCACGTATTCGTAGCCCAGCGCCTCGTGCGCGATGCGCTCGCGCGTGAGCACGGTTTCGGCATGCGCCATAAGCAGGGCGAGAACGTCGAACTCGCGGGCAGTCAGCACGATGGGCGAGCCGCCGACCGTGACTTCGCGGCGGTCGGGATCGAGTGCGACCGAGCCCACGGCGAGCGTGGCGGGGGAGGGCACGGCAGAGGTCTTGGCCGAGTCGCCAGTCGGGGGTATCGCAGCGGCGTTCCCGACTGCGCCGCCCGCTATACCCGCCCTGGCCCCAACGCCGCCAACGCCCGAAGCCGTCCGCACGGCCTCCGAGCGCTTCAGCGCCACGCGGATCCGTGCGAACAGCTCCTCGATCGCAAATGGCTTGGTCAGGTAATCGTCAGCACCGGCGTCGAGCCCGGCCACCTTGTCCATCACGGCATCGCGCGCGGTGACCATGATCACCGGCACATCCTTGTGCTTGCGGACGCGCCGCAGCACCTCCATGCCGTTGAGCTGCGGCAACAGTACATCGAGCAGAATCAGATCGTAGTCGCGTTCCAGCGCCAGGTCAACGGCGGCGCGGCCGTCGGCGGCGTGCTCCACCTGGTAGCCCTCGTGCTCCAGCTCGAGTGTCACAAAGCGGGCGATTTTCTCTTCGTCCTCTACGATCAGGATCCGTGCCATGCGTGCCCCCGTCTGCGATTACTTGTCGTCGTTCAGATTTTGCTTGATGCCGTCCGCGGCATCGGCGGCGTGATCCATCAGGTTGTTGATGCTGCCGGGCACGTCGCCGTCGCTATCGATGCGGTAGCGCATACCAAAGAACAGGCCAAGCAGCATCAGCCATATCGTGGCGCCCCAGGCAAACAGCGCGACGATGGGGATCAGGATGGGGATGTTGAGGATGATCGCATCGCGGCGCGTGGCGATAAACTTGGTGTCCAGGCTCAGACGGAAGAGCTTTTTGAGGTACTCCCACACGCTGTCCATCTTCTTGGAGAAGTCGGTCTTTTCGCTCGACTTCTCGTAGGCGGCCTGCGCGGCGACCATCTCGGCAGAGGGCTCATCGACCGGCGCGGACTCGGTGGCGGCATGCGCCGATGTGGTCTGGGTCTTGCCCTGCGACTCGAGCCAAATGATGGCATCAAGGACGTTGCCGCCGGCGGCGTCGAGCGCTGCCTTGGCATCGGTGTAGCTCACGTTGCACTTGGTGCGGATGGTTTCAACTTTTTCGAGGTCGTCCATGACCTGTCCTTTCGTTCGATGGGCGCGACGCCGGGCGATCTGCCCGGGCGCGAGCGTTGCGTTCGGCGGCCTGCGTTGCGCGGCGCCGCCCCGCCCTTGGTCGAACTCTATAGTGCAGGTTATAGATTAAGCGATTCTTGAGCCAAGATTAATGTTGGATGAGTTTTTGGGTGGTGTGGAGGCGGGCTGGGGCAGAAAAGGCAGGTTTTGCGTGGCGAGAAGGAGGGACGGTCTGATCTTTGGGACAGCTGATGGCGAAGTCTAATACTTTCCCGAGAAGTGAACGAGTGAAAACGGACCCCCGAAGCATCGACACTTTCCTGGTGCCGTTTCCTGCAGTTTTGATGCCAGAATCCTGCGTTTATGTCGTTGAAAAATGCGGATGTACCAGGGGCCCAAAAACAGACGTTCACTTCGCGGAAAAGTATTAGACCTCGATAGCAGAGGATGGGGTGCCGGTAGCAAAGCGACGTCAAGGGTTGGTCGTGCAGGCGGTTTCTCCATTGATGTCCGTACGACATGTGACACTTACCCTGCCGCCATGCTCCGTCGCGGCGGCATGCATCTGAACAACAACCCTCTAAGGAGTTCGATACCAATGAGCGATAACACCAAGCATCTCGCAAAGAAGTGCGTCAAGGACGCGGGGCCGTGCCTCGTGCTGTGCCTTGCCGGCGCAGCGGTCGCGCTGCTGGCTGTTCTGGGGCCGTTCGACATGCTTCGAAGCGCCAGCTCTCTGCACGTTTGCATGGCCCTTGCCGGCGCCATGATGACCGGTGGCGTGCTCGATCTGGTTTTTTGGGTGCTTGACCCGTTTGGATGGAAGAACGAGGAGTAAGCCCTAAGGATGGAAGGGCTGGAACGGTTGGCTTAGTGATCGTGCAGAATGTGGCTAGCGACTTACAGCGAAGTGGTGATCCGATGACGGTCTATGTGACGGGCGATATTCACGGCGGCCTCGACATGCAAAAGCTGCGCGATTGGGAGCTTGGGGATAGCCTGACGAGCGACGACTATCTGATTGTCGCGGGCGACTTTGGCTTTCCCTGGGATTTCTCTGCCGAGGAGTGCGCTGATATCGCCTGGCTGGAATCGCGTCCCTATACCGTACTGTTTGTCGACGGCAACCACGAGCGTTTCGATCACTGGGCAGAGCGCCCCATGGAGTTGTGGCACGGCGGGCTGACGCAGCGCCTGTCGGACTCCTCTCCCATACGGCGCCTGACGCGCGGCGAGGTTTTTTGAGCTCGACGGCTCAACGATTTTTACCATGGGCGGCGCCACGAGCGTGGACAAGGAATACCGCATTCCCTATTCCAGTTGGTGGCCGCAGGAGCTGCCGGATGAGCGCAACTTTGAGGAGGCGTGGACAAAGCTCGACAGCATGGACTGGAAGGTCGACTACGTGATCACCCACACCTGCTCTACGCGCATGCTTTCGCCCACGCTTTATCCGGTACCCGGCTGGAATTACCCCGCCGTTGATCGGCTTACGGCATTTTTCGATGAGCTGGAAGACCACTTGGATTACAAACGCTGGTACTACGGGCATTTCCATCGGGATGCCAACCCGGCCGAACGCCACACCGTGCTCTACGACTGCATCGTTCGCTTGGGCGACGAACTCTAGCCCTGGGACGTTGTGTAGGGTGGGGTGGCTGGCTACTCGGCCGTCATGGTGATGTTCTCCCGATGCGCGCGGATGACATCCCAGCTAAAGTGCTCGACCAACTGCTCGGCGGTACGCGGCGTGATGTCCGGTGCGATGCCCGTTTGCCCGGCGAGCCATCCCATCAGTGCCTCGGGCGTGCCAAAGCGGGCGCGTAGTTCGCCCAGGTCCAGATCGCGGTCGCGCTTGGAAAGGCGGCGGCCGTCCGGCGACATGAGCAGCGGAATGTGCGCGTAGTGCGGCGTGGGAAGTCCCAGCAGATGCTGCAGATAGATTTGGCGGGGCGTGGAGCCCAGCAGATCGCATCCGCGCACGACCTCGGTGACGCCCATGGCAG
>CAUDVX010000018.1 GCA_958452935.1 uncultured Collinsella sp.
GGCCCGTGGCCGCCTTGGAAACCGAATGATGGTACGAGCATCCATTCGGCTTCCAGGGCAGCCACAGACAGAACGGAGCGAACAGCAAAGAGCGACGGACGTCTACTCCCCCGCCACGCTCGCGCGCAGCTTGGCGGCGATGGGCTCGGATGCCAGCAGGAACACGAGCATGACCACGGAGCACGCCAGGCACACAATCCAGGTGCTCGCAAAGGAGCCCGTGGCATCGAACAGCACGCCCGAGACGATGGCGCCCACGGTGCCCAAGATTGCCTTGAAAGACAAGGGCATAGGCCTTATGGCCATGCCCGCAGGCTTGAAAGGCAAGGTTGGGTGCTACCGGTGGTCAGCGATATAGCCCAAAGCGACCGCCGTGTAAGCCGCGGCGCCAAGGGGAAGCTCGGCATCGCTAAAGCGTGCCTTGGGATGGTGCTGAGCAAAATGCTTGTCCGTATCAGTCGCGGCAGCGCCCACGGTAAAGTACGCACTCGGGATCTCGCTCGAGATCAACGCGAAGTCCTCGCTCGCCATGGCGTGGAACAGTGGCAAGAAGGCGGACTTGGGCAGCACCGCGCCCACGTAGCCAAGCGACGCCTGCGTCATATCGTCATCGAGTACGAGCGGGGGAACATCCGAGAGCGTCTCGATAGTCGCCGGCGTACGATAGGTCGTGGCAACACCTTTGACGACCTCCGCGATGCGGGTCTTGAGGTGCTCCATGAGCTCGACGTCGAAGCCGCGCAGCGTTCCCTCGAGCACACAAGTGTCGGGGATGACATTTGCGGCCTGACCGCCGGCGAACTTACCGACAGTCAGTGCGACCTCCTTGGCCGCCGGCACCTCGCGGGAGATGAGCTCCTGAAGCGCCAGATGCACATGGACGCCGGCCGTGATGGGGTCGATGCAGATCTCGGGGCTCGAGCCATGGCCACCCTTGCCCTGAAGCGTGATGCGAAAACCGTACACGCCCGAGAGCGCCGGGCTGCCGTAGAGCACCAGGCCAAGCGGCGACTGGCTATTGACATGCATGGCAAAGGCGGCCTGGGGACGCGGGTTCTGTAGCAGACCATCGGCGATGGCGGCGCGGGCACCCTCAAAGGTTTCCTCGCCCGGCTGGAACAGCAACTTAACCGTGGCATTGGCGTCGACAAGCTCCGCCTCGCGCGCCTTGAGCATACGGGCTGCACCAAGCAGCGCCGTCGCGTGCATATCGTGTCCGCATGCGTGCATGCAGCCGTTCGTAGAGGCGAAAGGCTCGCCTGACTCTTCGGCAACGGGCAGGGCATCCATGTCGCCACGCAGCATAACGACCGTACCGGCCTGTTCGTCCGTGCAGACGCCATTGCCCTGGGCCGCGACGGCACCGGCGCCGACAAGGCCCACAACACAGGAACCATCGACGAGCGTGGCAAATGGGATATCCATCTCGGTCAGGCGCGCTTGAATATACGCAGAGGTCTGCGGGAGGCTATTGCCCAGCTCGGGCATCTGGTGTAAATCGTGTCGCCACGCAGCGAGCTCGTCTGCAAAAGCCTGAGCTTCTGCAACAAGACCGTCACCGATAGCGGCCTGCGCCGCCGCGGTGGCCTTGGGCGCTGATTGCGGTTGAAGATCGGACAGTGCTGGTGCCATAGATGCCCCCCAGTAACGTTTTTGCAGCAAGCACTTTGATAGCGTAAAGTGCAAAGTACTACTTTAAGGGCGACGCATAAAAAATGCCGCCCCGGGAGGGCGGCGCAACAAGTTGTTTACAATTGCGGGCGCGGCTTTTTGCGCAAAAAATCGAAGTGAGTCTCGCTCAAGATAATCGACAGGAAGATAAGCACGAAGCCGGCGAGCAGACGCGAGGTGAGCGCCTCCCCCATCAGCAGCACCGAAAACAACACGCCCGAAGGGGACTCCATCGAAAGGAGCAGCGAGCCCGTCGAAGCCGGGACATGCGCCAGGCCGACGTTTTGGATGAGCAGAGCCACGCATGTGCAGCCCACCGAGAGAAACGCCATCGCAGTGATAAAGCTCGGCGTCCACACGGACAGAGGCGCTTGGGTCTCGAATAGCAGCGACGTTGCCAGGCTCAGCACGCCGTTGCCCACAAACATCCAAAACGTGATGACGTTGATGTCCATTTTGCGACCGTACTTGGCGGTCACCGCCATCTGGATGGCGAAAAAGACCGCACCCGCCAGCGTAATGACGTCACCGATGTTGAATTCAACGCTATCGAGCGCCACCAACCCAATGCCCGCCAAGCACAGCAGTGCCGCGCCCAGGTTATAGCGGGTGAGTTTTTCGCCGCTCAGAAAATAGCTCGCGAACGGCACAAGGATGCAGTACGTGCCCGTCAAAAAAGCATTCTTGCCCGCCGTAGTATGTGCCAGACCGACCGTCTGCAACGCATAGGCCGCCCACATGAGCACGCCCATACTCAGGCCAACGATCAGGTTGCGAGCGTTGAAATGTGCAATGATGCGCTTGTGGAAGACGGCAAACATGACCAACGCTGCGGGCAGAAAGCGTACATAGAGCAGCGCGAACACCGGAATGGTGCCGAGTGCGTCCTTCATAGTGGTAAAGGAGTAGCCCCAGATGACCGCCACCGAAAGGAGCAGAACCTTCCAGAACAGCGGAGAGCGTGCGCCGGCGCCGCGGAAGGTGCCGCCCGCGCCCAGGTCTTCACGGGCTACAGGGCTATCGGGCAAGTTTTCGATTTCGTTGGCAGCGTATTGGGCCATGGAACATCCTCGCACTCAATCTGGGCGTGGTGTCCGCACGCGTATGGCTGCGTGCCGCCTCATGGTCAAATAAAAACGGGGCGCACCGGACCCCCGGCACGCCCCGCTACTGTAGCAACAACCAGCGTTGCACCGCAATCCAGCCCACTAAAGTACCGACTTGAATAACCTCGATGTTCCGTCAACGTCAGCGAAAACGGCCCCAAGCGAGCAAGGTGACGTGAAATGAAAGGGCGCTGACCTTCTGGTCGCGCCCTTGAAATTGAACGTCAGATTGCCGCTTGGGGGCGTTTGCAGCGTCGAGCCGTTACGCGGTTTGGTAAAACCGCGTAACTAGATTAATTTGGTTGCCTCCAGCTTTTCGATGATCCAGTCGTTGGCTTTGATGACCGGGCGGCGGAAGACGACGCCCAGGGCCAGCGACGGAATCAGGTAGCTCGCCAAGATACCCAGCTCAATCCAGTACTCCATATGGTAGGCACCGGCCATGGCGGCGTGCATGGCGTTGATGCCGTGAGTAAACGGCAGGAACGGGTAGATCGCCTGGAACACGGGGCCGGTCATCTCGATGGGGAACGTACCGCCCGAACCGCCGACCTGCATGACCAGCAGCACGACGGCGAGGGCCTTGCCGATATCTCCAAACGATACCGTAAGCGTGTAGACGATATTGGAGAACACGAGACTCGCGACCCAGCCCGCCAGCACAAACTGCAGCGGGTCGTCGCACTGAATACCAAAGAACAGAATGTCGCCCGCGCACACGAGCGTCGCCTGCAGCAAGGCCAGGCCGCCAAAGAACAGATAACGGCCCAAGTAGATCTCGTGCAGGCGCACGGGAATGAGCTCGTTGATAAGCTCATCGTCAACCGAGACCTTCATCATGGCCGCCAGAACAATCGAGCCGACCCAGAGCGACAGAATCGTGTAGAACGGCGCCATGGCCGAACCGTAGTTGCGGATCGGATAGACCGGCTTGCGGTCGAGTGCGACAGGGCCGGAAAGCGACACGGCGAGGCCCTCGGGGTCGCTGCCAATCATTGTCTTAATCATGGCCAGGTCACCCGAGATCAGAGCGCTATCAAGCTCGTCCTTAAAGGCGCTGATCTTGTCCGACGCCTCGCCCAGCTGATCGGAAGCCTTGTTGACGAGCCTTGCAGCCTTGGAGAGACCCTTCGCGAGCGAACCAGAGGCGTCGGTCAGACCGCTCACGGCGCTATCCAAGTCACCCGAGATACCGTTCAGGGAATCCAGAACGCCCGAAATGGTCTTCTTGAGCTCCTTGGCCTTAACCGAGAACGTAGAATCGTAATCGGACTTGGCACCCGAGATACCCGCTTTGGCATCGGCGATGGCCTGGTCGACCTCGGCGCGCGAGTTGTTGACCTCCGCCATGCTGTCCGAAAGGGACTTTGCGGTCGCCGTCAGGTCCTTCGCATTGTTGCGGTACTCCACGGCAATTCTGCCCAGCGACGTCGCAGCGGACTTAAGGCCGTCTTTGAGCTTGTCATCACTCACCTGGTCGGCAAGGTTGCGGAGCCGATCGGCCATCGCATCGATATCGTCAGCACGCGTATTGAGCGCCGCTGCGGCTTCGTTGAGCTGAGACACCGTAAGGTCAACATGCTGATTCGCGGCATCGAATGCCTTCGCAAGCTCGGCGGACACGTTGTCGAACGAGCCCGCGCTTCCGTCAATCGCCGCGTCAACGGCATCGCTGGCGGCCTTGAGCGCTTCCTTGGAATCATTGATGCCGCTCTTGGCGTGCTCCATCAGCTGCTTCGTCGACTCATCAACGGTGCCCGTCTGCTTGAGCATGCCACCCGCCGATGTCAACGAATCGGACGTAGAGCTCAAAATGCCCGCGAGTGACGTCGCGCTCGCCTGAACGTCCTGCAGGTCCTCGACCGAATCGCCCAGTGTAGAGGACAGATTGGCGATAAAGTTGCTCACCTGGTCGGTGCTCATATAGTCGAGCAGGCTGGACACGGTCTTAAGGCCGATAGTCGTAATGGTCTTGGTAAAGGTCTCGTTGACCTGGCTCTGAACGGCGCTCGAGCCCTTCTCGGTCACGATCTGTGCGATGGCGTTGGCCTTCTGGTTCTCATAGAACTCGATATCGGCGTGCTTCACGTCGGTCGAGAAGAGCGTCATCATATCGGCGCTAAACGTTTTAGGGATAACGACGGCAGCGTAGTATGCGCCCGACTTAACGCCCTCAATCGCCTTATCGCGGTCGTTGAGGACGACCCAGTCGAAGTTCTCGTTGCCGCGCAGGGTGGCGGTTACGTTTTCGCCCACGTTGACCTCGACGGGAATCAGATCGCTCTCGTAGCCCTCGTCAGTGTTGACCACTGCAATTTTAAGGTTGCCGGTATTGCCGTAGGGATCCCAGCTTCCGGCGATGTTAAACCACGCGTACAGGCACGGCACGATGATTAGGCCCATCACGACGACCATACCGATCACGGAGTGAGACACGTTTTGGACATCGCGCTTAAACAGGTGCAGGATGTTTTTCATTTATGCCTCACCTCCTTTAGAGTGCTTGCCAAGCGGGGTGGTGTCCCCGTCGTTTCCGCTTACGTTGTCAACGCCGTCGGCATCTTGAGCCTTACGATGCGCACCGATATGCGGCAGACGGCTCGTGGGCTGTTCGCTGTCCTTGGTGCCCCGCTCGCTGGCGTTGAGACCAAACATGCGACGGGCAGCAGGGATGGCGGCCGTGTGCTCGCGCATCTCGCGGCGAAGGTCCTCGTCCGAAAGCGCCGAGATACGCATCTGGGTATTGAGGCTCGCACGGATGTACTCGATGTTGATGAGCCAGCCACAGATGGCGATAACCGAAATGATCCAGATAACGAGCAGGATGATCTTGCCGTTATTGTCGATATCGAGCACCGTCGAGAGCACAAAGAGCAGGACCTGCACGCCTACCACGGCGGCAAAACCGCCCTTGATGTAGTACGGGTAGCGATGCTCAAACGCCACGGCATGATCGAGCAGCTCGCGACGGTACGAATCCGAATCGAGCATGACGCGCATGGCCGTGCGCAGCGAATAGCGCTGGCGCGGCAGGTCGTTGGACTCGCAGATCATGAGGCCCGTCGTGGAAAGCTGCTTATCAAAGAGCAGATTGAGGTTGAGCAGCAACGGGCGCAGCTGCAGACCGATAAAGAGCGCCACGATCAGGAACACGCCCAGGATGCACAGGTTGAACAGGTAGTTGAACGAATACATGCCACCGACGGTCTCGCGCAGCAGGTTGATGCCATAGGTGAAGGGCAGCAGCGGATGCAGCCATTGGAAGAAGCCGGGCATCATCTCGATGGGATACATGCCCGACGAACCGGGGATCTGCACAATGACGAGGATGACGCCGATTGCCTTGCCGATATGCTTAAAGGTGGTGGACAGCGCATAGATGATGTTGACGTAAGTGAACGAGATAGCGATGCCGCCCAGCACAAAGAGCAGCGGATTGACGCACTGAACGCCAATGACCAGGTCGCCCACCGTAACGATAATGGCCTGGAACGCACCCAGGATCACCATCAGCAGCCAGCGGCCAAAGTAGCCCTGACGCGCCGTAAAGCTACCGATGCCCTCGCGGTCGACCTCGAGCTTGTAGATAGCGATGAGCACATAGCCGCCTACCCACAGCGCCAGATTGGTGTAGAAGGGCGCGATGCCCGAGCCAAAGCTCTTGACCGGATAGATTGACTTGGACGTCAGCTCAACCGGAGATGCCATGAAATCTGCCACATCATCGACGTCGACGTCCATGAGGTCGGCCAACTCGCCCATAGACTCAGAGGTCTGCAGCGCCGCAATGTCATTGGCGGCGGTCGCGAGCTTGCCCTGAACCTTGGCAAGGGAGGCGTCGGTTTGGGACAGCGTGGTCTTTGCCTGCTTGAGCGTGGCGTCGAGCTGCGCCAGCGTGCCGCGCGCGCTCGCTATCGTGGGGGTCATACCCGACACAATGCCGGTCAAATCGCCCGAAACGGCGGCAAAGGAGTCAAGCGCGCTCGAAGCCTTCGGCAGTGCGTTCTGTCCCAGATCGGTCTGAGCCTGACCGAGGTTAGCCGTACCGGTCTGAATTGCCGCGTTGAGTGCGTTGCTCGCGTTCGAGATCGCCGTAGCGTCGTTTGCCATGGCGCTCGACTGTGCAGAAAGGCCATCCTTAATGCTCTGCAGCTTCTGGTTTTGCTCGCGAAGCGAATTGATGGTCGATGCGATGAGCGCGTCGGCGTTCTCCGATCCCGTCGACGTATCGTTAGCGAGAATCTGCAGGCGCTCGATGACAGCGCTGTTGTGGTCAATCGTCGCTTGAAGGGATTCGAGCGAGTTGTCGATACGAGTGGTCGTGGACGCAACCGTACCGGTGAGTTTGCCAATCGCGGCGTTCGCAGAAGCCGATGTCTTACTCAGCACGATGCTGCCCTCCGAGAGCGCCTTGGAGAGCGAGGTGATGGACTTGCCAGCCGTGGTGCGAGCTTCGCCCAGCAGATCATTACCCTGAGCGATTGCCTGCGTTAGCGAAGGCGCCTGTCCCTGCAGGCCCGCCAGCGCAGCATCGGCCGAAGCAATCGAGTTGCTCGTCTTGTCGATGGCGGTGTTCATGTCGCCGATGGAATCGCGTACTTCGCCCAGGGTATCAGACGCCTCGGACACCGAGCCCGCCAGCGAATCCTGGGTCTGGGTTGCCTTGTCTTTAAGGTCGATGCCAGCATCTTTGGCAATGCCCGCGACGGTCTCGCCCACCGTAGAGACAAACTCCGAGTTGATCTGCTCCTCGATGGTGTTGGCACCGGTATCGGTGACCTTGGGCGCAATGGCGCTCTTTTTCTCGTTGACGTAATAGGTGAGCTTCGGCTGATGGTAATTGCCGTCGAGCATCGAGACGAGATTGTCGGAGAAGTTCTTGGGAATCACGATGGCAGCATAGTATTCGCCACTTTCGACGCCCTCTTTGGCATCTGCCGCCGAGTCGACGAAGGTCCAGCCAAGCTGGTCGTTCTCCTTGAGCTGGTCGACCACCTTATCGCCTGCGTTAAGCTCGCCCACTAGGTCATTCTGGGTGCCCTGATCGTTGTTGGCGATGGCGATTTTAATGCCCTGGGTATTTCCGTACGGATCCCAGTTGGCAACGATGTTGTACCAGGCATACAGCGAGGGAATGACGCACACGCCCAGGGTAACCACCAGGGCGACGGGGTTCATAAGCAGTCGCTTAATGTCGCGCTTAAATATCGCAAAGGAGACCTTTGCGTTGGATAGTTTGCTGCCGAGACTCACGCTTGGACCATCCATCCTGTCGTTGAATCGAATCGTACTATCGACAACCATTGTACGTAGACGCTTTAGTGCCTCGCGGCACAATGGTGCTGAGTTTTGCGGGTAGCAATATACTACGAAGATGATTTAACGTACAGTTGTACAGTATCTTAAATTCCCGCAGCTCCCAAAACCACAACCCGCACAAACTAGCAATCCAACTAGTCATTGGGGACGTTCTTAAACGACTAGTCAAACAAGAACGTCCCCAACGACCACCCCAATGACTACTTAGGACCACGAAAGCGTCGTAGGTTGAGCATAAGTCAGCGAAAACGCCCCCAAGCGAGCAAGGTGACGTGAAAGAGGAGGGAAGCGTACTTTGGTACGCGACCGACGATTGAACGTCAGATTGCCGCTTAGGGGCGTTTGCAGCGTCGAGCCGTTACGCGGTTCGTAGAACCGCGTAACTTGCTAACTACATCAAGTTACAAACAGCTGCCGCGAAGGCTACGGGGTCCTCGGGGAGAATGCCCTCGACGAGCAGGGCTTGGTCGTAGAGCAGGCCGGAGTACTGCTTGATCTTGTCGGCATCGCCCGCCTTCTGGGCAGCGACGAGCTTGGCGAAGACCGGGTGCTTGGCGTTGAGCTCGAGCACGCGCTGGCTCTTGGGCATACCGTCGGGCGTACCCTCGGGACCCTTCTGGAGCACCTTCTCCATCTCGAGCGAAAGCGGGCCCTCGGTGGTAATGCAGGCGGGGGCATCGGTCAGGCGCGCGGAGACGGCAACCTTCTCGACCTTGTCGCCGAGCGCCTCCTTCATGGCGTTAAAGAGGTCCTCGTTCTCCTTGGTGGCGTCCTCGGCCTCCTTCTTCTCGTCATCGGTCGCCAAGTCAAGATCGCCGGTGGCAACGTTCTTAAGCTCCAGGTGACGATCTTCGACCTCAGGCTCGGCACCATCGGCAACTGCCTTCTCGGCAGCCTCGCGAGCAGCGTCATCCTCGTAGACCTTAGGCATATCGGCAGCCACGTACTCACGCATGGCCTGGAAGGTGAACTCATCCACGTCCTGCGTCAGCAGCAGTACATCGTAGCCGCGGTCGAGCACGCCCTTCACGACGGGCATCTTGGCCAGACGCTCGCGCGAATCGCCGGCGGCATAGTAGATTGCCTTCTGGCCCTCGGGCATGCCCTTGGCATACTCGGCAAGGGTGATCATCTTCTGCTCCTTGGCAGACCAGAACAACAGCAGGTCGGCGAGCTCGTCGGCCTTCATGCCGTAGCTCGAGTAGATGCCGTACTTAAGACCGCGACCAAAATTCTCAAAGAACTTCTCGTATGCCTCGCGGTCGTTGTCGCGCATGTCCTCGAGATCGGCGGTAATCTTCTTCTCCACACGCTTGGCAATGGCCTTGAGCTGACGGTTCTGCTGCAGCGTCTCACGCGAAATATTGAGCGTCACGTCGGCAGAGTCCACAACACCGCGCACAAAGTTGTAGTAGTCGGGCAGCAGGTCGTCGCACTTCTCCATAATCAGCACGTTGGAGCTGTAGAGCGCCAGGCCCTTCTCGTAGTCCTTGCTGTACAGATCGAACGGGGCGCGACCCGGCACAAACAGCAGTGCATCGTACTCAAGCGTACCCTCGGCATGGAAGCTGATAGTGCGCGCGGGATCGTCAAAGTCGTGGAACGTGGACTTATAGAACTCGTTGTAATCCTTCTGCTCAACGTCGGAGCTGCGCTTTTTCCAGATCGGCGTCATGGAGTTGATGGTCTCGAGCTCCTGATAGTCCTCGTACTCGGGCTTATAGTCGTCGCCGGCGTCCTCGGGCTTGGGCTTCTGGCGACTCTTGCTCACCATCATCTGGATCGGGTAGCGCACATAGTTGCTGTACTGCTGAATCAGGCTCTTGAGGCCCCACTCGGTCAGGAAGCGATCGTAGGTCTCGGCCTCGCCATCGGCATCGAGCTTCTCGTTCTCGCGCAGCGTCAGGATGACATCGGTACCGTGCTCAGCACGCTCGCCATCCTCGATGGTGTAGCCCTCAAGGCCGTCGGACTCCCAAACGTGGGCGGTATCCTCGCCATAAGCGCGGCTGACGACCTTCACGTGGCTGGCGACCATAAAGGCGGAGTAGAAACCCACGCCAAACTGACCGATGATGTCGACATCGGAACCCTGCTGCTCGGCGTTCTCGGTCTTAAACTCCTCGGAGCCGGAATGGGCGATGGTGCCCAGGTTGCGCTCGAGCTCCTCGGCGGTCATGCCGATACCGTTATCCGAAATAGTGATGGTGCGGGCGTCCTTATCAAAGGAAACACGGATGGCCAAGTCGCCCTGGTCGAGCTTGACACTCGGATCCTGAAGGCTCTTAAAGTTGAGCTTGTCGACGGCATCGCTCGCGTTGGAGATAAGCTCGCGCAGGAAGATTTCCTTATTGGTGTAGATGGAGTTGATCATGAGGTCGAGCAGTTTTTTGCTCTCGGTCTTAAATTGACGCATGTGCAGTCCTTTCGCGCTACCCCTGCCCGCAAAAACGGCCCGGTTGCCCGAGCCGCATCGCAGACCTGCTATGTTCAGACTTAGATTTTATAACCTATTAGCGCGCATATATACATACGGAATCGAAAAACTGTATGTTGGAATACCCGTGCGTCGATTGCCAAGGAGTGTCCCCGACTGCCGGCAGAAAAGGAACGTCCCTATCTGTCGCCCATGCGCTTGGCCATCCAGGCGTGGGGCTGACCTTCGTCTTCGTAGTCCACCGGCGCGATCTGCGTGTAGCCGGCCTTGGCATAGAGCGGCAGCACGTACTCCTGCGCATGCAGCTTTATGAGCTTGGCGCCAGCATCGCGTGCAGCAGCATTGCTGGCCTCGACAATCTTGCTCGCCAGACCGCGGCGACGCATTGAGGATAGCACCGCAACGCGGCCCATAATGTATGTCTCCCCCGCCGCGACACCTTCGTCCATATCGCACGCCGGCGACACCGGGGCCTCCGCGTCGGCCACACGCTCGAGTTCCTCGGGAAACACGCGCGAACAGCCCGCGAGCTCGCCGTCAACATAAAGCGTCACGTGGATGCAACTCGGGGCCTCGTCGATAGCGTCAAACTCGTTTTCGTAGCCCTGTTCGTCCATAAAAACGACGCGGCGCACCAGCGCCGCGTCCTCAAAGCAACCCGTCTTAAGTTGGATATCCATAGCTGCCCCTTCATTCGATGCGAACGTTGGGGAAAAATTTTAGCGGAAATGAGCTCCCACGCTAAACTTCGCGCGTGCTTTTGCTAGGCAATCGTAGTGGCCCACGTTGTGGGCATCGCTCGCGATATAGCTGTACAGGCCTTGCTTAAACAGGCGCTGCGCCGGCTTCTTTTCGTGACCGAATCGTCCACCTGCGATAAAGTCCGCCGAAGCCTGCAGCTTGCAACCCAGGTCGACCAGACGTTCAGCCACGCTCACATCCTTTTGAATCGCACGATAGCGCTCGGGATGGGCAATAATCACCTGGTAACCGCGACACTGCAAGTCGTAGATCGTGTTCTCGTATTCCTCAAAGTCATACGAATCAGCACGTGTCGAGAGCTCAAGCAAAAACTCGTTTGAGCCATCGAAATGCAGGCGATCGGCCCATTCGATGCCCAAATCCATGAGCTTGGCATGATTGACCTCAAAGCCCATCTGCAAATGCATATCGCCCGCATGCGCGCTAAGCAGTCGATAGGCCTCCCACATTTTTTCGAAGTCAAAATACGGGTCCCGGCAGTGTGGCGTACACACCATGTGCGTAACGCCGGCGGCGCGGGCCGCCTCGAGCATTGCCAAGCTTTGCTCGAGGTTCGCCGCGCCGTCGTCAACACCGGGCAGGATATGGCAGTGGATGTCTCTCATATCGCCCTCTTATCTGCGTCGTTGCTATTTCTTAAAACGCTTCGCCTTCGCAGGGGTCCCCGTTGCAGCGGCACCGCCAACAGCAGGGTTAACTCCGGCAACAGCGTTGTTCTGACCCTTGTCTTCGCCATAGTAAGAGTAATAGTAGTCATGGCTCGAGGTCTCACAGCGGTTCATGACCGTGCCAATTACGTTAACCTCGGCCTTGTTGAGCTGGTCGAAGGCGGCAATGATCTCGTTGCGCTTGGCGAAGTCCTCACGGATAACGTAGATGGTGCCGTCGGTAATCGCGGCGACCTCGGCGGCATCAACAAAGGTGCCCACGGGCGGCGTATCGAAAATGACGTACTGGTACTTCTCCTCCAGCGCGGCAACCAGCTTGGCAAAGCGGCGCGAGGCGATAATGTCAGCCGGGTTGGGAATGCGCGGCTCGGCATCGAGGAAGAAGAAGTTGGGCTGGCCGGTTTCGACGACAGCCTCGTCAATCGACATCTGGTCGGAAAGGACGGCGTACAGGCCACCGGAATGACGGAGGCCCAGCAGGTTGGCAAGCGTACGGTGACGCATGTCGCACTCGACGAGAAGGACGCTCTTGCCGCTGGTCGCAATGGCCTGAGCCAGGTTGACCGCAATGGTGGACTTGCCCTCGTTAGGGATGGAGGACGTCAAGGTAATGGACTTGATCGGCGTATCGACACTCGCAAAGCGAATGTTTGCCAGCAGCGTCTTGGCTGCGTTGCTAAAGGCGAGGGTATCGCTGGTTTTCTTTTTACGGGCCATGAATTACTTACCGCCCTTCAAAACGGGGAAACGACCGATAACGGGCACACCGAGCAGTTCGACGGCATCGTCAACGGAGCGGACGCGGGTATTGAGCATGTCGAGCAGCACGACAATTGCAACGGCGACGAACAGGCCGGCCAGAGCGGCGACCGCGATGTAGAGCTTGCGATTGGGGCCGCTGGGCTGGTTGGGAATCTTTGCCTTATCGATCACGTTGACGGCCTGGGCGGCGTCAACGTCCTGAGCCACGGTAGACACCGAGTTGGCAATGGCGTTGGCGACAGCGGCGGCACCGTCGGGGCTGTCGCCGGTCACGGACAGCGAAATGACACGAGTCGTGGTCTCGCTCGTAACGCTCACCTTGTAATCATCCAAGTTGGAAAGACCCAGTTCCTTAGCAGCACCGCTCTTGACGCTGTCGCTATCGAGCAGCGTCGCGATATCGTTGGAGAGCATCTGGCTCGCCGACAGGTCGTTGTAGTAGCTCGTCTGGCTGCCATCGGTCTTGGCGAGAATGTACATGCTCGTCGTGGCGGTGTAGGTGTTGTCCATCATAGTGAAGGAGACGACGCCCATGGCGATCGCGCAGACCACCGGGAAGGCGATGACCAGCTTAAGGTGCTTTTTAAGCAGCTGGAACAGTTCGAGAAGGGTCATGCAGCTTGCCTTTCATTTCCCTAGTTCATATCGACAAAACTGCTCGTATAATATCGCATCTTTTTGCCAAGTCCGAACTCTATACATAAGATACAGCGCTGACACCATTGTTGCGCAACATTAACGCCGCACCGGCAGCCCCGATGCGGCGTGAAATTCACATGTTTGCAGTACCGCTACACGAACTGCTCGTCCTGTTGCGCGGGAAACGTCACCGTGATGGTGGTCCCCACCCCCAACTCGCTTGACAGATCGAGCGAGGCGTGATGATACAGGGCGGCATGCTTGACGATGGCCAGACCCAGACCCGTTCCACCGCGCGCTTTAGAACGACTCTTGTCAACGCGATAGAAACGCTCGAACACCTTACCCTGCTCCTCGGGCGCAATGCCAATACCCGTATCGGCAACCGACAGATACGGGCGCCCGTCGTCGTTGGTTCCACACCGCAACGTCACCGTACCGCCAGGCCGGTTGTAGCGAATGGCATTGCTCGCCAGGTTGTAGATGAGCTCATCGATCAGGCGCGATACGCCTTCGACGACCACAGACTTGGTCTCATGTCCTATCGCCACATTTGCCTGGCGGGCGACCTGCTCAAGACGCTGCTCGACCGCGTAGATAGCACGCGAAAGCTCAATGGGCTCCGTGGAGCCAATAGGCACCGCCTCGCCATCGCTCGCACGCTCGGACTCATCCAAGTTCGAAAGCGTGAGGATATCGTTGACGAGCGCCGCCAAACGGCCCGCCTCACGGTAGATGCGGCCGCCAAAGGTGCGCAGATCGTCCTCACCCTCGACCATGCCGTTCGCAATGAGCTCGGCATAGCCTGAGATTGCCGTAAGCGGGGTCTTGAGCTCATGGGTGATATTGGCCGTGAACTCGCGGCGCATGCGGTCGTTGTCCGCCAGCACCGCCATCTGGCGCTTGAGCTCCTGGCGTTGCGACTCAATGCGCTCGAGCATGGGAACCATCTCGGCATAAGCATGCTCGTAGCTGCGGCGAGGATGGTCCAGATCGACCTCCTGCAACGGCTCAATGATGGCGCGGGACTCACGACGCGCCAAGAAAAACGAGAGCACCGCACCTGCCGCCGCAATGAGCAGCATCGGCGCCACGAGAGACATCAGAATCGCTGCAACGCCAGGTTGGGCTTGCGCCAAGCGAACAACCTGGCCGTTGTTAAGTCGGACGGCTCGGTACAGCATAATCTCGTCGAGCGTGGAGCTTGCGCGCTCCGCAGAACCCGAGCCGCTCTCGAAAGCCTTGGCGACCTCGGGACGATCGCCGTGATTGGGCAACATAGAAGGCGACGCCTCGTTGTCGTAGGCAACCGACCCATCTTTGTTGATCAGCGTGATGCGCAAGTCCTCGCGATCGAAGCTGCGCAGAAAGGAAATGGGCTCCCGTTGCTCATTGAGGGCAGCGGCAATAAGCTCGGTTTCCTGCGAAAGGTTGGCGCTCGTGGCATCTGCCAGGGTATTTTGCACAAAGAACGCGCCCAGCACCGTAAACGCCACGATAACCGCCATAGCGCAGAGAAAAATCGTCGCGAACACGCGATGCGACAGGGTACGTTTTCCCTGGGGGGCTAAGACCACGAGCTACTCCTCCTATGCGCTAGCCGCGCTGTCGGCTCCTTCGGCATCGTCATCGGCCGTAGGCTCGGCCAGACGATAGCCCACGCCGCGCACGGTCTCTATGGCGCTCGCACGCTCGCCGAGCTTTTGGCGGAGCGTCTGCACATGCACGTCGACGGTGCGCGAGCCGCCGTCGAAGTCCCAGCCCCATACGCTCTGCAGCAGCGACTCGCGGGTAAAGACCACGCCAGGTTTGCGCATGAGGTACTCGAGCAGGTCGAATTCGCGCAGCGTGAGCTTGAGCGGTTCACCGGCAACAGTCACTTCGCGGTGGCTGGGCGAAAGTACGATATCGCCCACGCTGAGCACATCGCTCGCCTGCTTGACCATGCCGCCGCGGCGCAGCAGCGCACGGCAACGGCTAGCGAGTTCCATAAGCGAGAACGGCTTGGTCAGGTAATCGTCGGCACCGCTATCGAGCGCCATGACCTTGTCGAGCTCGGTGTCCTTGGCGGTGAGCATCATAATGGGCACCGTCGCCGTCAAGCGATCGGCACGCAGACGACGCATAATCGCCAAGCCGTCGGTATCGGGCAGCATGATGTCGAGCAGCACGGCATCGGGCACCCGTCGCGCCACGGCGGCCTTAAACTCACCATCGCACGAAAAGCCCTCGGCCTCGATTCCCTGCTTGCGCAGCGCGTAGACCGTCAAATCCCTAATGTTGTCATCGTCCTCGACGTAATAGATCATGTTGAACCCCTTTGCGGCCGGCATGACCGCATCTTAACCCTAAAGGCGCCTGTACTAGATGGTATCAGCCAAAACGGCCCGTCAAATAATCCGCCGTGCGCTGATCGGTCGGGTTTTTGAAGAGCTGGGCAGCGGGCGCATGCTCCACCAGCTCGCCCAGCAAAAAGAACGCGACCGAGTCGGAGATGCGCGCAGCCTGCTGCATGTTGTGCGTAACGACCACCAACGTGCAGGTCTCCTTGAGCTCGCAGGCCAGCTGCTCCACCACCAGCGTCGATACGGGGTCGAGCGCCGAGGTCGGCTCGTCCATCAGCAGAATGTCGGGCTGCACGGCCAGCGCACGGGCGATGCACAGACGCTGCTGCTGACCGCCCGATAAACCCAGGCCCGATTCCTTGAGCTTGTCCTTGACCTCGTCCCACAGTGCGGCGCGTCGCAGGGAGTCTTCGACCAGCTCGTCGAGCACGACGCGGTCGCGCACCCCCATGCCGCGAGGACCGTAGGCGACGTTGTCGTAGATGCTCATGGGAAACGGATTGGGGCGTTGGAACACCATACCCACGCGCTGGCGCAAGCGGCAGATATCGTAATCGCCCAGGATATTCTGGCCGTCGAGTGCAATCTTGCCTTCAATGCGGCAATCCTTGATGCCGTCGTTCATGCGGTTAAAGCAACGCAGCAACGTCGACTTGCCGCAGCCCGAAGGCCCGATGAACGAGGTGATCTGCTTGTCACGAATTTTGATGCTCACGTCCTTGAGCGCATGATGGTCGCCGTAAAACAGGTCAAGGCCCTCAACATCGATGCGCGTCGGCGAGGCGGCAAGGTCCTGCGCCGTGGGGCGAGTCGCATCCCCAACTTCGCGCTCGTGCGCGGCCTCGGCCTGCGCCTCTATGAGTTCCTCAAGCTCCGTAGGCTCCATCGCCGCAGCAGCCGTCATACCGCATACCTCCATATCGATATCAATTCAGCAGTATCGATAGTAGAAATCGCGGCTCATACGCACGTGAGCGCATTGTCAAGTGTTTGTAAGGGCACGCTGGTTATGTAGCGGGCAGTGCAATGGTAAACACCGTGTGCTCGGGCGTCGATTCGCACGCAATGGTGCCGCTGTGTGCCGCGACAATCTCCTTGGCGATGGCAAGGCCCAGGCCGGCGCCACCGCGATTGGTCGCACGTGCCGCGTCCAGGCGATAGAACTTCTCAAAGATCACCTTGAGCTTAGCCGCCGGAATCGGATCACCATGGTTAATAAAGCGAATTCGCACGCCACCGTCATCTTGGCGCCCAGCCTCAATCGTGATGGTCGATCCTTCGTAGCTATAGGCGATGGCGTTTTTCATGATGTTGTTGAACACGCGAGCCATCTTGTCGCCATCCACAAGTACCGTCAGATCCTCGCGCACATCAACTTGGACATCTTTGTGCTGCTCGTTGAGAATGGGATAGAACTCATCGGCCACCTGCGCCAGTAGCAATCCCAGGTCGACGCAGCCGCGCGTAAGCACAATATCGTGGAAGTCAAAGCGCGTGATATCAAAGAACTCCTCAATAAGCGCGTCGAGTCGGTGCGCCTTGTCGAGCGCCACGCCCGTAAAGTGTGCGCGCTGCTCAACCGGCAGGTCGGGTGCCTCCTGCAACAGCGAGAGGTAGCCCACCACGCTGGCAAGCGGTGTGCGCAGGTCATGCGCCAAGTATGTGACCAAGTCGTCCTTGCGATGCGACTCGTCGCGTAGGGCCTGCTGCACCTTACGCTCGCGATCGCGCACGCGGTTGAGCGCACCCTCGACCTCCAGGAAGTCGCCGTCGATGTTATCCCAGGCGTCAGGATGATCGATCAGGCGGTCCTGAATACGGGCGGCAAGCACGCGGTCGGAATGCCGCTCACCCTGCTCATAGCCCTGGTAGTACAGAGCGCGGCCGCAAAAGAACAGGACGCACACGGCGAGCGCCAAGACAAAGCCAAGCATGTTGAATACAAAGCCGGCATCGAACAGCACCGGTCCCTCAATGCCACCGAGCGCCATGGCGCCGATCGCCAGCGTCATGGCCCACGCGGCACCGCCGATCACCACGCAACGGCGCACGATTTCAAAGCGATCGATCAGCAAGAAGCCGATGAGTAGCACCGCCAAGATACCGGCGATGTTACCAATGCCGATTAGCAGCAGACTCAGCAAAAAGAGCAGCACCGTCGCAAGTGCGCGATTATCGACGACCGCCCTTACGTATTCAAAGAGCCGATCGGGCACCTCAAACGCCTGCTTATCGTCTTTTGTCATGTCCATGTCCTCGCTAACAAAGGCGTTATTCGATGATATAGCCGACGCCCCAAACGTTTTTGATAAAACGCGGCTTCTGAGCGTCGTCACCGATCTTTTCGCGCAGGTGACGAATGTGCACCATCACCGTATTGTTGGAGCCGGGCATAAAGTCCTCGTTCCACACCGCGCGGAACAGGTCCTCCACGGGCACTACGCTGCCGCGATGCTCGGCCAGATACAGCAAGATGGAATACTCGATGGGCGTGAGGCGCACCGGCGCACCGTCCACCGTCACGGAGCGAGCGTCACGGTTGATCTCGAGGCCATCGAGCTGGAGGGTCGGCGACTCGGTCGCCCGCGCGCGGCTACCGTAGCTGGTGTAGCGGCGCAACTGAGCATGAACGCGCGCGATGAGCTCCAGCGGGCGGAACGGCTTGACCACGTAATCGTCCGCGCCAAGAGAAAGGCCTTCGATCTTATCCTGCTGGGCATCGCGGGCCGTCAACATAATTACGGGATAGGTATGGCTGGCACGGATGGTACGCAGCAGCTCAAAGCCGTCGATATCGGGCAGCATGACATCGAGCAGTGCCAGGTCAAACTCTTGCTCCAGGATTGCCTTGGCCGCATCGGCCCCGCTGTAGGCGATCTGGACGTCAAAGCCCTCCTTTGTAAGGTAGATACCAACCAGGTCGGCGATGGCCTTCTCGTCATCAACTACCAGTATGCGCTCGTTCATGCGTGCTCCTCTCGCGCTCCATTATGCCCGAGGCGGCGTCCGCCACACACAACAAGCGCGGGCGATTAAGTCGACCTTAAGCACCCTTGTGCCCGTTCGAGCACGAATGCGGGCCATGCGCGCACGCAACGATCGTCGTCGCCGGCAAACGATATACTCTAGTGCCAGAAGAGACCATTCCGTCGAAAGCGAAATCTGTGATGTCCCTCACCTCTTTTGCAAAGCGCTCCGCCCAGCTTGCCGCCGGCTTTGTCTGCGCTATCGCTCTTGCTGCCGGCATGCCCACCGTCGCCGGCGCCCAAGTGCTCACGACCGACGACGTCTGCGGCAAGACCGCCGACGTCCGCGGCATCACGACAGAAAACCTGCCCGATATCGAGGCAACGAATGCCCTTGTTATGGGCAAGGACGGCACCGTCTACTATGGACGCGGCGCCGATGAACAGGTCAAGATCGCCTCGATCACCAAGGTCATGACCGCAATCCTGACCGTCGAAAACTGCAAGATGGACGAGAAGGTCACGGTGAGCAACGCTGCCGCCACCGTAGGCAACTCGACTGCCGGCCTGCTCGAAGGCGACGAGCTCACCGTGGAGCAGGCACTACGCGGCCTGTTGATCCCCTCGGGCAACGACGCCGCCACCGTGCTTGCCGAGTACGTAGGCAAAAAGATCGACCCCAAGACCAAAGACGCCGAGGCAACCTTTGTGAAGGCCATGAACGAGCGCGCCAAAAAGCTCGGCTGCACCGGCACGGTCTTTGAGAACCCACACGGCCTGGACTTTGATGAGTGGGCCGGCGACATGCACTCAACCGCACATGATGTAGCGCTGATGATGCAGGAGGCCATGAAAAACGACACGTTCCGCGAGGTCGTGGCGAGCGAGGACTCCTGGATCGAGATTACGGGCGCCGATGGCTCAGACCATTCGCATTCCATGGACACACACAACGTTTTGCTCGGTCAGGACGGAAACATTGGCGGCAAGACCGGCACCACCGACGACGCGGGCTATTGCTTTACGAGCGCCTACAACCGCGACGGCGACGAGATCTACACCGTTATTTTGAACTCTACCACCACCGACCAGCGCTTTACCGATACCGCCACCCTTGCCAACTGGTACTACGGCCACAAGATCACGGTCGCGATCGCCAACACGCAGGAGAAGACCGCCAACGGCAACCCGCTCATGGCGCGCATTAGCCAGACAGATTGGACGGACAAGACGATCGACGCCACGCTCGCCGACCCCGCCGCACAGGCAACAGTGTTCTCACTCGCCGGCGAAGTGACCGAAAAGGTTAGCTACGATGATCTTTCGGGCACGGTGCATGTTGGCGATAAGGTGGGCAGCGTTACGCTTAAGCAGGACGGCACCAAGATTGCCGTCATGGACCTGGTTGCCGACGAGGAAGGAACGGGGCCCAATCCCATCGAGTGGCTGCTCGTGAAGCTCGACCGCCTGGGCCGCCGCATCGACAACCGCCCGCTCACAGCCGAGAGCGAAACCGTAGCCAAGGCTCCCGAGGTGTAGGGCCAAAGCGATATCGCATCGAACCAAAATGAGGCGTCCAACGGGGCGCCTCATTTTTTGAGGGTTCGAATCCCCAGCCGCCTTTCTTGATAATAAAAAAGGGCCCCAGATGGGACCCTTCTTTAAAGTTAAACTGGCGGAGAGCTGGGGATTCGAACCCCAGATGCCCTTTTGGGGCATACTCGCTTAGCAGGCGAGCACCTTCGGCCTCTCGGTCAGCTCTCCGTAACAGCCGTTCTATAGTAACCAAACAGTCGAGGATGGGCAAGAGGGATTTTCAAATTGCCCAGCAGCCTCTCCTCCTTGCAAGCTTCGCCTACCCCAGCGAGCGGTTGAGGGAGCCGAGCTCATCGTTGCCCATGGTGCGCCACATTTGATAGATGCAGCCGCGCGCCAAGAAAAAGAAACCGTTATCGACGAGTTGCACGGCGGCATCCGCGAGTTGATTGGTCACGGCGGGCACCGGCGGCAGCTCAAGACCTGCCTTGTGGATGGTCGCGACAGCCTCCTCAAACGTGGGCGGTTTGATGACGCCCATCTCGTTCATAAGGCCCTGCATTTCCTCCTGCGCACTGCCGCCCGACTCCTCGCCGCGCGGCACTAGGCGGTAGCACGCCAGCGCCAGCTCGAGCTGGTCGCAGTTCCAGTAGGCGAATGCCAGGCGATAGAACAGGTAACCGATCGAAGGCCGGTCGCTGGCAATGCGCAGGCCGTGGCGCGCTACCTCGATAATCTCGTCATAGCGCTCCAGGCGTGCTAGCACGTTAATCAGGGCAAAGTGAGACTGCATGGACGAGCGCGCCAAATCGTAGAGACGACGCACCTCGGGCAGTGCACGCTCAAAGTCCTCTTGTTCGGCGTAAAAGCTGCAGATCTCGTGCTGGGCAAAATACAGCGCATCGGGAGCGCGAAGGATACGCACGGAACGGTCCTCCTCCATCACCGGCAGCACCATGCGCACCAGCTGGTTGTCGCAGAACTGGGTCTGCACCGGGCCCGTCGCCAAAAGCTCAGCAACAGTACACTTGGCTTCCAGCTCCTCGACAAGGCGAGAAAAGCCCTCGAAAGCACCAGCTCGGTCAACTTTGGATTGCTCGCGCAGCTCGACGACACGGGCGACATACGGATCGTTGTCCTCCTCCATGACCTCAAGCTCGTCAGCCGTATCAGCGAGCAGTAAATCGCGAAGCGCAGGCGGCAATGGACGATGGTCATCACGTGGTCGGGCGTGAACCTCTGCAGGCTCAATCATGTCCGGCGTATCTGCCTCATATGCCTCGAGCAAATGCTTGCAGGGCATGTCGTCCATATCCATGCTCTCAAGATCCTTGGCGACAGAAACGCAATCGGCCAGATAGGCCGCACGGCCAAAGGAATACGTTTCAACAACGCGCTCGCCCTGCTCGCCGTCGGGAGCCGCAATCTGCACGTAGCAGCGCGTGATGCGAGCGCCCGAAGCAAAGCAAGCCGCTGCGAGTGTAAGCGCAATACGCGCATCGTGCTCAGTGGCCCATGTTGCGCGCTTAGGCTCATCTACCTCGCGCCAGGCGTCATCTTGAGCATCGTATTCGCGCTGCGGCATAGCATCGACAACCGTGCGGCCAAATCGCACCAGCATGATGCCCTCGGCGACGTTCGCTCGATAGGTGTAGTCGAGCCGCGTGACCACGTTGAGCGCTTCTACGATACGTGCAAAACGGGTGCGAACGTCCCACTCGCCACCCGGCTGGCACGCAACCGTCCCCGGCTTGGCCCACGGGTTGTCATTCGACAGCGTTTCGAGCAAGCGAGGAACGTCGTTTGTCGTCTTGCTGATATGCCATAGGTCAAAGAGCGAGCAGCCCTCAAAGCTTGGCGACGAGGCAACGGGGCCCAACCCTGCCCCAATACGCTCAAGGATGCCCGATAGGCGGTTCAGGCGGCACTCGACGGCAAGTAGGGTATCGATCTCGTCCTGGTCCAGCAGGCTACGGTCAAAATTGAGATAAAAGAGCCTCGAGCGATCGATGCGCGCCAGGCTCATTTCGGTTTTGGCCGCGATGGTGCGCAGGCGAGGCAGATTAACTTCGCCCATCAAAGCGGCGGCATAGCGCTCAATGCCACTTGGATTATCTGTATGGTCAATGCGGTAGAGCAACGTTTCGATTGCATCGGGCAGCGGTGTGGAATCAAAACCCAGCAGTACCTCAACCGGCTCGGGGAGTTTTACAAGCTTGATCTTGTCGACAGCATTTTTCATGCCCTCGTCGAGGCCGTCGGCATCTGCCGTGCCCGAGACAGTGTTTTCAGAATCGGCGAATATCACGTAACGCAAGAACATCGAGGCCATGAACTCGCCGTAGCGAAGGCTGCGCGTCGAATTCCACGTCTCGCGATCGGATTGTTCGCGCATGGTGCCTTCGGGAGAGCCGATGACTCGCGCCCGGGAGTGCATCGTCCCATCGGTACCCCTGACCGCAATCTCACCGATGTTGGAATCGGACTCGTCAAGAATCAGTTGCATGTCGGGATCGTCGGGCAGCGATACATCGTTAACGGGACGGTCCACCTTATAGACCTCACCCGAAACGCTCACGTAGCCCAAAAGCGACACATGGCTTTTGCCGACGAATTCGACGACATAGCATGATTCATGCGGGTCCTCGCCAAAGAGCTTCCAAACCACGCCATACGAGCGTCCCGCAGGCTGCTCGGGCATGGCCGGAAAGCGCTTTTTGGGATCGAGAAACCTGAGCTTGTATGTCGGACGCTCTGCCACGAAATATCACCCTGATCGGTCGTCTAAAGAAAGAGCGCGCCACGGGCTCACCGAGGCGCATACTCGAAATCTTACACGAGTCGATGAGAAATAGTCCCCTTTGACCGAGGTTCGAATCCATGCGGCGTCTGCCAAAAAAAAGCCCCCGTTGCCGGGAGCTTTAATCTCAAATGGTGCGGCGTATAGGATTCCGCGCATCCGCTGCGCGGATCCGCACCGGCTTCGCCCGCCTGCCGGCGGACTCGCCCGCGGGCTAAAAACGCTCCGCGTTTTCTTTACGCCCGCGCCTCGACCGAGGTTCGAATCCGTGCGGTGTTTACGTAAAAGAAAAGCCCCCGTTGCCGGAGGCTTTCAATTTCAATTGGTGCGGCGTATAGGATTCCGCGCATCCGCTTGCGCGGATCCGCACCGGCTTCGCCCGCCTGCCGGCGGACTCGCCCGCGGGCTAAAAACGCTCCGCGTTTTCTTTACGCCCGCGCCTCGACCGAGGTTCGAATCCGTGCGGTGTTTACGTAAAAGAAAAGCCCCCGTTGCCGGAGGCTTTCAATTTCAATTGGTGCGGCGTATAGGATTCGAACCTATGACGTTCTGATTCGTAGTCAGACCCTCTATCCAGCTGAGGTAACGCCGCGACTTGTTGATTATTATGCACATGGACTGAATAATGGTCAAGCAGTTTTTCGAAAAAAGTTATCGAATTTGATTTTTACTCATTTGGAGGGCTTGGCACGATCTTCGGTGCATCGCGATATAAGAAAAGCCCCCGTTTCCGGAGGCTTAAAACTCAATTGGTGCGGCGTATAGGATTCCGCGCATCCGCTGCGCGGATCCGCACCGGCTTCGCCCGCCTGCCGGCGAACTCGCCCGCTCGCTAAAAACGCTCCGCGTTTTCTTGGCGCTCGCGCCTCGACCGAGGTTCGAATCTCCGCAATGCCCCCGTAAAGGAAAAGCCCCCGTTTCCGGAGGCTTAAAACTCAATTGGTGCGGCGTATAGGATTCGAACCTATGACGTTCTGATTCGTAGTCAGACCCTCTATCCAGCTGAGGTAACGCCGCAACGCACGGATTATTATGCACGTGAGCCCTCGATGGGTCAAGCAACAATTTGGAAAATTTTTACGAAGCGCTGATTAAGTTTTCGTGCGGATCCGCACCGGCTTCGCCCGCCTGCCGGCGGACTCGCCCGCGGGCTAAAAACGCTCCGCGTTTTCTTTACGCCCGCGCCTCGACCGAGGTTCGAATCCGTGCGGTGTTTACGTAAAAGAAAAGCCCCCGTTGCCGGAGGCTTTCAATTTCAATTGGTGCGGCGTATAGGATTCGAACCTATGACGTTCTGATTCGTAGTCAGACCCTCTATCCAGCTGAGGTAACGCCGCAGCGCAAGACATATAAAACCACTTTAGTTCGTTAGAGTCAAGCAAAATCTCAAACTTTTTTCGCGCGGGCCGCAATTTGTCACGCTGCACCACAAGCATCAGCGCTTCTCGTGCGATCGATTGGCTTTTCGATCACATCGAACCCGGCGCCAAGCTCCCCCAGAAGCGACCGCACCCGTTGGGCACAGTCGTAATCGGCAAACGAGATGCTCAGCATTCGGGCCACCTGATTAGAAGTTCCAACGCCATAGAAGTGCTCAAGGACGACAAGCGCCTCATGCGCCACAAACGTCTCGACCACATGCGGCGACTCCTCATAGCACCATTGCGTCAACGGTCCCTCACTCGTCTGCCGAACTACCAAACCACCCATACCCGACGGCTCGCACGTTACCAGCAGGTGCTCCCCACCCTCATCGCTCTGGAACAAAACAACCCTCTCATCGAACAGCTCCATCACATCCCCTTTCTCTTGCTCTTAGTTAGCAAAAGCATAGCAGGTAGATGCATGTACACAGAACACCTGTTCGTGTGTTTTCTATCGAGCTGTCCGCACGGCATGGTATAGCCGTACACAAAAAGGGCGCCCCTAAAAGGAGCGCCCTCGCAAATCACCTATGCAGCTAGGTTACGCGACCGGCTCGATCTTCTCGAGGCCGCCCATGTAGGGACGCAGAACCTCGGGGATCGTGATGGTGCCGTCGGCGTTCTGGTAGTTCTCCAGAATGGCAGCCATGGTACGACCAGCCGGCAGGCCGGAACCGTTAAGGGTGTGCAGGTAGCGCGAACCCTTGAAATTCTCGGAGTCGCGATACTTGATGTTGGCGCGACGGGCCTGGAAGTCGCCGCAATTGGAGCAGGAGCTGATCTCCTTGTAGGCGTTGTAGCTCGGCAGCCAAACCTCGATGTCGTAGGTCTGACGGGCAGAGAAGCCCAGGTCGCCGGTGCACAGGCTAATCACGCGATACGGCAGGCCCAGCTGTTGCAGCAGGTACTCGGCCTCGGCGGTCATGCTCTCGAGCTCCTCGTCGGACTCCTCCGGCTTGGCAAACTTGACCATCTCGACTTTGTCGAACTCGTGCTGGCGAATGATGCCGCGGGTGTCGCGACCAGCGGAACCGGCCTCCTCGCGGAAGCAGGGGGTGAAGGCAGTGTAGCGGCGAGGCAGAGTGTCGGCGTCCAGAACCTCACCGGCATGCAGGTTAGTCAGTACGACCTCGGCGGTAGGGATCAGGAAGTTGTCGCCCGAGACGTGATAGGCGTCGTCCTCAAATTTGGGCAGCTGGCCCGTGCCGAACATGGTCTGACGCTTGACGACGATGGGCGGCCACCACTCCTTGAAGCCACGGCTCGTGTGCGTGTCCAGGAAGAAGTTGATAAGGGCGCGCTCCAGGCGGGCGCCGGCGCCACCGAGAACGGTGAAGCGGCTGCCGGAGAGCTTGTTGCCACGCTCGAAGTCGAGGATGTCCAAATCGGTGCCCAGATCCCAGTGGGGCTTAAAGTCGAAGTCGAACTCGCGCGGGGTGCCCCAGCGGCGACGCTCGATGTTCTCGTCCTCGTCCTTACCGTACGGGGTAGCCTCGCACGGAATGTTGGGCAGGTGAGACATGAAGTCGTACTGCTCCTGCTCGAGAGCGGTACGGCGCTCGGCCAGACCGTCGATCTTCTCGTTGACGGCGCGCACGGCCTCCTTGGCGGCCTCGGCCTCGTCCTTCTTGCCCTCCTTCATCAGGGCGCCAATCTTCTTGGACTCGGCGTTACGCGTGGCCTGGAGCTCCTCGACCTCGGTGATGACGGCACGACGCTCGTCGTCGAGCTCAAAGAACTTCTCGCGATCCCAAGACGTCTGGCGATTTGCCATGGCGGTATCGATGGCATCGGGGTTCTCGCGAACAAACTTGATATCAAGCATTAGATCCTCCGGCGATATACATTCCATTTAGGTTGCAACCTTGTACATGTATGGGCAAGTATATACTTATGAGCGTTTACGACCCAACTCAACTACGCAAGAAGGCACCCAATGGACGCAGTTTTTTCCTTTTTGTTTGGCACCCGCACCGGTTTTGCCATCCTTTTCGCCGGCGGCATCCTGCTATTTGCGATTCTTGCCTTTGTGATGGAGAAGCGCACCCATAAGATGTATGTCGACCGCGGCCCCAAGTCCGAGGATGAAGAAGGCAGCTTCTGGGACTAACCTGCCAAAAAGGGACAGGTTTATTTTGGTCGGTTTTATCTGGGCAAACGCAAGCGCCCCGCAACTGGAATTGAGCCAGTTGCGGGGCGCTTTTTGCTCAATGTACAAAAATGCAGGAAAACCCTGCCAAAATAAACCTGTCCCTTTTTGGTCGGTTTTACCGGAGGGTTGCGTCGATTGCCTTGATCAGGGCGCTGCGCATGCCGGCGTCCTCGAGCGCAACGACGCCCTTGATGGTGGCACCACCGGGCGAGCACACGGCATCCTTCATCGCTGCGGGATGCTGACCGGTTGCAAGCTGCAGCTTTGCCGTACCCAGCACCATCTGGCTCACAATGCGATAGGCATCGGCGCGCGGGATACCGTGCTTGACGGCCGCGTCGCCCAGGGCCTCGATCGCCATGGCAACAAATGCCGGTGCGCAACCGCCCACGGTACCGCCCACAAACAGCAGACTCGAATCGAGCTCGACCACCGTGCCAAGCTTTCCGAGCAGACCGAGCACCGTGGCACGCTGCTCATCGCTAAGCGTGGAAGCCTTCTCGCAAGCGATAACGCCCTCGCCCACCGAAACCGGCGTGTTGGGCACCGTCGAGATATGAGCGACACCTGGCAGGACCTGTTCCCACTTGGCGCTATCCCAGGTCCAGGCAACCGAAAGGACGACCTTGTCGGCAAGCGCATCCTTGAGCGGGGCGAATACCTTCTCGATCATGTACGGTTTGACCGCAGCGACCACGATATCGGATGCGGCGACAACCTCGGCGGCATCGTGGCAGGCAGCCATGCCCCGTGCCTCGCAACGCTCAACCAGAGCATCGTAGCGGCCTGCGCAGGCGCACATGTCGCCCGCGGCCACGCCGGCGGCAATCCAGCCATCGGCCATAGCGCTCGCCATGTTGCCAAAACCGACAAATCCAATCTTCATATCACACAGTCCTTTCAGACACATTCCTCAAAACGAAAGTCATTGTCCCACGCCATTGTTTCGCATTGCCGACCTACTTGTGATACGGCTCGCCACGGCTAATCTTGCAGGCGCGGTAGATCTGCTCCAGCAGCACCACGCGCGCCAGGTTGTGCGGCAAGGTAATGCGTCCAAAGCTGAGCATCTCGTCGGCGCGGGCGCGCACGGCATCGCTCACGCCATCCGATCCGCCGATTACAAAAGCGATGTCGCTGTTGCCTCGCAGCATGAGGTCATCGAGACGGGTCGAGAGCTCCTCGCTCGAACGCTCCTTGCCCTCGATAGCCAGCAGAATCACATGTGCCCGCGGTGGCAGGGCAGCAAGAATCGCCGCGCCTTCTTTGTCGCGCGCGGCATCCACACCGCCCGCTTTGGCCGGATCGATATCGGCAACCTCGCGCATATCTACCTTGGCATAGGCGCCTAGGCGTTTGGTGTATTCGGCGCACGCGTCCTTCCAAAAGCGCTCTTTAAGCTTGCCAACGCAAACAACGGTATATTTCACGCGCGTTTACCCCTTCGACTCGTTCTGAACTTTGCCGGCGGTCAACATCTGCTCGAACATCGAGGCCGACTGTGAGAAATCGCTCGGCAGCACGACCGTCGAGGTTTTGCCCGTGCGAGCGAACTCCGTCATCATCTCGGACCACTGCGTAAACATGAACAGCTGGTTGGCCTCATCGTTGCCGACGCCCGTCTCCTGGATAATCTCGAGCGAGTCCTTGATGCCCAGAGCGATGGCTTTGCGCTGGTTGGCGATGCCCTCGCCCGCCTTTTCCATTGCCTCAGCCTCGGCGGTCGCCTCGGTAACGCGCTTGATGCGATCGGCCTCGGCGAGCTCCTGCGCAGCGGCCCGCTTTCGCTGGGCGGCGTTGATGTCGTTCATGGAGTTCTCGACCTCGGTCGGCAGCGCGATCTTGGTGATAAGTGTCGACACGAGGGTGAAGCCGTAGGCGGCCATCTGCTCGGACACGGTGGCGTTGACGTCCTTGGCGATATCGTCTTTTTTGGCAAAGACCTCATCGAGCGTGTAGACGGGGATGGAAGAGCGCAGGGCATCGGTGATGAAGTCACGCATTTGGTCGACGGGCTCCTGCAGCATGTAGTAGCTCTTGTAGATGCCCGAATCTGCCGGGCCGGCGCCCATGTCATAGCTCACGTGGTACTGAGCAGAGACCTCAAGGCCGATAGTCACGTTGTCTTGGGTCTTAACGTCGATGCCAAAACCGTTTTTCATGGTGCGCAGACTCACCGTGGCGGCTTTGCGGTCGATCACGGGCACCTTCATGTGGAAGCCCGCGTTGACGATGCGGTTGAACTTGCCCAGACGCTCGATGATCACAGCATGCTGCTGTTCAACGACATAGCAGGCGTTGGGGAGCAGTAGCAACAAAATGATGATGGGGAGTAGAAGGCTCGTAAGGGTAGCGATGATACCGGACAACAGCATGGTTTCTCCTCTGATAGGTACGCGTTGGGACTAGGATACCCGCACGAAGCAGCTGTGTGACACCAACAAGAGGACCCGTGGTCAAAAAAGGCCAAATATGAGTACTGTTACCAGTTTAGTAACAGCGTATTTGGGTCAAAATCGCCTTTTTGAACCCGAGGTCTATCGAATTTACTTTGTTTTGTCTCAAGATTGGGTCAAATTAGCGTACATCTGTTGCGCAAAATGAGCAAAAATGGCTTCGTGAAATGTCTCTATTTTCGTGCCAGTACTCATATTTGCCACTTTTTGACCACGGGGGCATCTACCGCGCGAAATCGATAGGTCAAATCTGCCAAAAACGGCCCGTAACAAAAAAGCTCCCATTGCTGGGAGCTCTTTCATTTAATGGTGCGGGCGAAAGGACGTCCGCGTATCCGCTTCGCGGATCCGCACCGGCTTCGGCCGCCTGACGGCGTCCTCGCCAGCTCGCTAAAAACGCTCCGCGTTTTCTTTACGCTCGCTCCTTCGCAGGTTCAAGTCCCTGCGATGGGCCCATAACAAAAAAGCCCCCATTGCTGGGAGCTCTTTCATTTAATGGTGCGGGCGAAAGGACTTGAACCTTCATGGGGTTGCCCCCATACGGACCTGAACCGTACGCGTCTGCCAATTCCGCCACGCCCGCGTGCAGGAATTAGAATAACGGAGCGCCACCGCGAACGCAAGAACTATTTTTGAAAAAGTTTGCAGGCATTTTCCCAGCCGGCTCGAGCGATTGCTTCAGCGTCCTCGCCGGTACGATCGACGCGGTCGTTGACCAGCGCGTTTGCCGTGATGGAAATCATTGCAGGCTCGCACTCAAGACCGCGAATGGGCTCCGGCGCCATATAGGGACAATCCGTCTCGAACAAAATACGGTCGAGCGGAGTTGCCGCGAATGCCTCGCGCACGTCGTCGTTGCGCTTAAAGGTAGCCGCGCCGCCATAGGCGATGTAACAACCCAAATCCACAAAGCGCTCCATCGTGGCTCGGTCCTCGCCAAAGCAGTGCAGTACGCAACCGGCCTGGGGCACACCCACCTCGCGCAGCACGTTGTACGCATCCACATGCGAGGTGCGCTCCTCGTCCGCGTCCTCATGACGCAGGTGCAGCTCTACCGGCACATCGCGGCGTACGGCAAGCTCCAGCTGCCGCGCCATGCAGTCGATCTGCACGTCGTGGGGCGCCGGCGCAATATCGTCGTCGTAATCCATGTGGTAGTCCAGACCGATCTCGCCGATGCCAACACACAACGGATCGTCGAGCGCAGTCACAATCTGGGCATGGATATCATCGGTGTAGTCCGGTGCGCCATAGGGGTGCACGCCGGCGAGATACTTAATCTGCGGAATATCCCGCATCGGCACAATCTCGCGCACCAGCCAGTCACTATAGTCCGTCACGCTACGCTTGTCGGCGATGGGGTCGAACATCGTCACCAGCAGGTCGACGCCCGCGGCTTTAGCGCGCACGAGCGTCTCGGGCACTTCTTTGCCCCAGAACGAAAGCAGATGCGCATGCGTGTCGGCAAGCGGTGCCAAGGGCACGGGACAAGTAACCGTCTTCTTTTTCTTGGTAAACGTCACGCGTTCGACATTAGGCGTCATGGGAAAGCTCCTGAGCCAAGCGGACAAAGGCAGCGACGTCGAGCGTCTCGGCGCGCGTGGTAGGTGCAATACCGCAGGCCTCAAAGGCGGCGTCGAGCGCGTCCTTGGCAAAGCCGTTGGCGCTCATGGAGTTGCGGATCGTCTTGCGGCGCTGAGCAAACGCGGCGTCGATCACGCGGGCCTCCAACTCGCGGTCGATACCCTCGGGTACCACGCCGTCAGCGCGATCGATGCGCACTACGGCAGAATCCACATGCGGCGCCGGCATAAAGCAGCGCGGCGGCACCTCAAAGCGCCCCGTCACCTGCGCATACAGGCCGAGCTTTGCCGTGTAGCCGCCATAGGTCTTGTTGCCCGGCGTTGCGGCAATACGATCTGCAACTTCCTTTTGCACCATGACGACGGCGCGCTTAAGTGCGGGCATCGTCTGGAAGAATTGAAGGATGATCGTTGCCGCCACGTTATAGGGCAGATTCGCGACAAACACCGTGGGTTCACCACCGGCGGCCTGCTCAATCTGCTCCGGCGTCACTTTGAGCGCGTCGCCCATGATAAAGCGGAAGTTGGCGTAGTCGGCGGCGTGAGCATCGAGCACCGGCTCGAGCTCGGGATCGGCCTCGATCGACGTAACGCACGCCGCCTCCTGCAGCAGGGCCAACGTCAGCGTGCCGCAACCCGGGCCGACCTCGAGCACGCGCTCATCGCCCGTAAGCTGAGCGAGCTCACAGATACGTTCGATCACATGGTTGTCGATCAGGAAGTTTTGGCCCAGGCGATGCTTGGTCGCAAGGCCAAACTCCTCTAGCAGCTCCCTAGTTGCCGTGGGGTTTGCCAAAGGCGAAGTTGTCATAGTTGCCTCCTTAGCATGGTGGCGGCGTCTTGAAACAAAAGGGCATGGACCGTTGCGGCCATGCCCTTACATCTAAACAGCAAATTGCCG
>CAUDVX010000019.1 GCA_958452935.1 uncultured Collinsella sp.
GCCTGTCATTCGCGTTGTTGTCCGCACCATGGTAGCAGGGAAAAGCGCCCCGCATCCGAGGCTTTCCTCAAATGCGGGGCGCTTCTACAAACTGCTTCTACAAACTGCTTCTACAAACGACTATTTCGTCTTGCCGGTAATGAGCGTCTTAAGACCCAGGCCGATCAGACCCAGTCCCATGCGCACGCGACCGGGGCGATGGCGCTCGATGGCCTTGGTCTTGCCGGTGGGCTTATCGCGACGGGCGTTCGGCTCGTGTGCGGGCTTGGTGACCTGCGGCTCGGGCCGAGGTACAGGTGCGGGCTTGGGCTCAATGACGGTCGCCTGGACCTTCTGAACCTCGGGCGCTTTCTCCGCGGCGGGCTCTGCGGCAGCCACGGGTTCATTCGCCGGGGGAGCGGCAACCGTTTCCGGTTTGGCAGCTGCCCCATGTTCAACCTCGGCCTGAATAGCCTCTTCGGTCACGCGTTCCTTCTCCAGTGCGCGCTGCTGCGCGGCGGCCTCGGCGTTGCGATAGGCACGCTCCAGCAGGGCTTCCTGCGAGTTGAAGGGCTTCTCACCCTCTGCACGCTCCACGGGGACCCAGGTGCCGTCGCTCGTGAGGCTGCGGGCCTTCACGTTGTCGCGCAGCTGCATGCCCATGTACTCGTGCACCAGGGCACGGCAGGTGGGGTCGAGCACGGGGAAGGCGATCTCCACGCGGTGCTCGGTGTTGCGCGTCATCATGTCGGCCGAGCTCAGATAGATCATGTCCGAGTCCACGCCAAAGGCGTAAACGCGCGCATGCTCCAAAAAGCGTCCGACGATAGAACGGACATGCACGTTCTCGGTCTTGCCCGGAACGCCCGGCTTGAGGCACGAGATGCCGCGGATGATCATGTCTACGCGGACTCCTGCGCACGATGCCTCAGCGATCTTGTCGATGACCTCGCGGTCGGTGAGCGAGTTGAGCTTAAAGAACACACGGGCGGGCTCGCCAGCGAGGGCACGCTGGATCTCGCGATCCAGGCCGCGCATAATGAGTGGCTTCAGGCCGACCGGCGCCACGCCCAGGAAGCGGTAATCGCCGCGCAGGTTGCCCAGCGACAGGTTGCGGAAGAACAAGTTGGCGTCCTCGCCGATGCCGGGATGGGCGGTCATGAGCATAAAGTCGCTGTAGAGCTTGGCCGTCTTCTCGTTAAAGTTGCCGGTGCCCAACAGCGTCAGGCGTGTAAGCGCCATGCCCTCGCGATAGGTGAGCTGGCAGATCTTGGAGTGGCACTTAAAGCCTTCGGAGCCGTAGATGACGGTGCAGCCTGCCTCTTCCAGACGCTCGGCCCACTCGATGTTGTTCTGCTCGTCAAAGCGGGCGCGGAGCTCCATGAGCACCGTGACCTCTTTGCCGTTCTCGGCGGCATCGATCAGCGACTCGCACAGGCGGCTCTGCTTGGCCACGCGGTAGAGCGTGATGCGCAGCGAGATGCACTCGGGGTCGTAGGCGGCCTCGTGTACCAGATCCAGGAAGGGGTTCATGGCCTCATAGGGATAAAAGAGCAGTTTGTCGTGCTGAAGCACCTGCTCGCGGATGGAGCGGGACATATCGATGGTGGGGTTGGGCTGCGGCTTAAATGGCGTAAAGAGCAGCTCGTTGCGCAGGTGCTCGGGAATCTTGCCCTCAATGCCAAAGACATAGCCCAGGTTGAGCGGGATATCGCAGGTAAAGACCGAGCGACGCGAGAGCTCGAGCGCCTTGCGGATAGTCTTGAGCGTCTGCTTCTCGAGTGAGCCCGAGACGGCGAGCACTACCGGCTGCAGGCGCAGGCGCTTCTTGAGGATGCGCTTCATGTGCTGGCGGTAATCCTCTTCTTCCTCGACGCCCTCGCCGTCCGGGTCGATGTCGGCGTTGCGGGTGACGCGGATGAGCGCGCGGTCGAGCGGCTTATAGGAGCCAAAGCAGCTGTCCAGGCAGGCGAGGATGACGTCCTCGAGCAAGATGTAGGAGTAGGTGCCGGTGGGCGAGGGGATCTCGACCACGCGGTTCATCGAGGCGGGAATCTCGATCAGGCCCAGCAGACTTTCCTCGTCGGTGACGCCGTCCAGGCCGCACGCCAGGTAGAGCGCGCCGTTGCGCAGGTTGGGGAAGGGGTGGCGCGGGTCGATCACCAGCGGTGAGATGACCGGCGACACGTAGGCCTGGAAGTAGCGGGTTACAAAGGTGCGCTCCTCGGGCGTAAGCGAATCGATGCGGGCGCGGTGAACGCCCAAGGTATCGAGCTTGCCCTCGATGCTCTTAAAGATGGACTCCCAACGGGTAAGGAGCCCGGGCATTTCGGCCATGACAGCATCGACCTGTTCGGAGGCGGTCATATTGCTCTTGTTATCGACAGGCTGTTTTTTGAGCTCGGCAAGGTCGGACAGGCCACCCACGCGCACCATGAGAAACTCGTCGAGGTTTGACTCGAAGATCGAGACGAACTTAAGGCGCTCGAACAGCGGCACGGACTCATCAAAAGCCTCGTCGAGCACACGGTTGTCAAAGCGTAGCCAGCTGAGCTCTCGGTTCTGCGTGTACGAGAAGTCGCGCGGCGGTTTGCGCAGCTTTGCGGCGGCTTGCTTTTTTTCGATTTTGCTCGGCATATGCATCTGTCCGTTCAGTCCCCGCAGGGGACGGTAGCCTAACCCTATTCACTATTGTCTCAATTTAGTCGACTTGTGGCACGGACGTATTGTGCGAACGGTATCTTTACCTACTTCTTACGCTGTCAAGGCATGCGACTAACTGTCCAACTCGTTTTGAAAACAATCTATATCCATACTCAACTGATGAGGATGTATGAATAAGAATGATTGCTAGCTGAATATAATCGAATCCAAATTGAATCATGGACAGACGACATATATATGCAGAAAACAGTTTTAGCTATGCAATTCCTAAACATGAAATTATTTGTGCAATCTTGCTCAATTCCTTAGAAAAAAGAACGATTACCTTTGAAAACCTGCTTTAGAGAACTGAAGTGCATCATGGGGGAATCATATGCGATATACCGTTCATCGCACTTTGCTGACCGTTCGGGGGCGAGGTGGAATTGCGGGTGGTTTTTGGATATAACTAGAGCTGTCAGCAAGCAGCGTCCCATACGGAGGGGCGCTGATACATTCGGCCAGTAAGGCCCGAAAGAAAGGTAGGAGGCCATGACGAAAGGTCTGCACGTGCCTTCCGAGATCGGCAAGCTCAGGAAGGTCTGCCTGCACCGTCCCGGCGACGAGCTCCTCAACCTGCCGCCCGACGAGCTCGAGCGACTCCTGTTCGACGACGTCCCGTTCCTGGAGGTCGCACAGCAGGAGCACGACACCTTCGCCCAGATCCTGAGGGACCAGGGCGTGGAGGTCCTCTACCTCGAGAACCTCGTCGCCGAGGTGTTCGACCAGGTCCCCGGCGCCCGCGCCGAGTTCACCGACCAGTACATCGCCGAGGCCGGCATCCGCGGCCAGCACATGCCGCAGATCGTCCGCGAGAAGCTGGACTCCATCGAGGACAACCTCGAGTTCGTCAAGAAGACCATGGCCGGCATGACCAAGGCCGAGATCGACCTGCCCCTCACGGCGTCCACGACCCTCGACTCCCTGGTCAACTCCGAGTCCGAGTCCGACCTGATCATCGACCCGATGCCCAACCTCTACTTCACCCGCGACCCGTTCGCGGTCGTCGGCGAGGGCGTCAACCTCAACCGCATGTACTCGGTCACCCGCAACCGCGAGACCCTGTACGGCAAGTACGTCTTCAAGTACCACCCCGACTACAAGGACGTCTCCCTGTACTTCCGCCGCGACTGCCAGTTCCACACCGAGGGCGGCGACGTGCTGAACATCAACGAGAAGACCCTCGCCGTCGGCATCTCCCAGCGCACCCAGGCCGCCGCTATCGACGTCATGGCCCAGAACATCTTCTGGAACTCCGACTCCAAGGTCGAGCGCATCCTGGCCTTCGACATCCCGGTCTCGCGCGCCTTCATGCACCTCGACACGGTCTTCACCCAGATCGACGTCGATAAGTTCACGATCCACCCCGCCATCATGGGCACCCTGCGCGTCTACGAGCTGACCGCCGGCAAGAACCCGGGCGACGTGAACATCCGCCTGATCGAGGACACCCTCGAGCACGTCCTGGAGGACGCCACCGGCGTCGACCAGGTCAAGCTGATCCCCTGCGGCGGCGGCGACCCGATCGCGGCCTCCCGCGAGCAGTGGAACGACGGCTCCAACACCCTGTGCGTCGAGCCCGGCAAGATCTGCGTCTACGCCCGCAACACCGTCACCAACGACGTGCTGTACAAGGAGGGCCTGGACCTTCTCGTCGTGCCCTCCGCCGAGCTCTCCCGCGGCCGCGGCGGCCCGCGCTGCATGAGCATGCCCTTCTGGCGCGAGGACCTCTAAGGTCTTCAAGGACCCGTACAGGTCTTAATACATACATCTAGCTGCCATTAGATGTCTCCCATTGGGGCGGTGCGGGTATTCGCACCGCCCCATTCTTGTATGAGGAACGTCAACACGATTGGATGACAGCTTTTGTAAGGAGCTTGGCCATGGATATCAAGACAATCGGCGTTGAGGAGTGGCTTAACGTTTGGGAGAAGAGCGCCACGTGGGATATCGCCCAGTCGACGATTTCGTCGCTTACCATGGGCGAGCTGCGCGCGCTCGACGAGCAGGACGGTGCCACGTTCTATGAGCGCCTGGACCGCGAGAAGATGAACTACGGCTGGATTGAGGGTTCGCCTGACTTTAAGGCCGAGGTCGCCAAACTGTATCGCCGCGAGGTCAATCCCGACCACATCCTGCAAACCAACGGCTGTACGGGTGCGAACCTCAACGCCATCATGGCCGTGGTCGAGCCCGGCGACCATGTGATTGCCGAGTGGCCCACCTATGCGCCGCTCTACGAGATTCCGCGCACGCTGGGTGCCGAGGTCGAGTACTGGGAGCTTCGCGAGGAGCTCGGATGGAAGCCCGATATCGAGGAGCTCAAGCGCTTGGTGCGCCCCAACACCAAGCTCATCTGCATCAACAACGCATCGAACCCCATCGGTACGGTGCTTGATGCCGATATGCTCGGCCAGATTGCCGAGATTGCCCGTTCGGTGGGCGCCTACGTGCTGTGCGACGAGGTGTATCTGCCGCTCGAGAACACCGAGGACTTTTTGTCGATGGCCGATGTGTACGAGAAGGCCATCGTCACCAACTCGGTGTCCAAGACCTATTCGACGCCTGCGGCCCGCGTGGGCTGGGTTGTGGCCGACGAAGAGGTGTCCAACCGCATACGCACCTATCGCGATTACACCATGATCTGCGGCGGCGTGTTCAACGACACCTTGGCGACCTATGTGCTTGAGCACAAGGACAAGATCCTCAAGCGCAATCGCAAGATCGTGTTTGGAAACCGCGATATCGCGCAGGCTTGGATCGATACGCAGCACCGCGTTTCCTGGACGGCCCCGCAGGGCGTGTCCACCTCGTTTATCCAGCTTGATATTCCCGAGGATGACGAGGAGTTCTGCAAGCGCCTGCTGTCCGAGAGGGGGGTGCTGTTGGTTCCCGGCAGCCGCTTCGAGCTTCCCTGCGGCGCACGCCTGGGCTACTGCGCGAGCGAGGACGTTCTGCGCGAGGGTCTGAGGCTTCTGGGCGAGGCACTGGCGGAGTTCGATCGCTAGGATTCCGACGGCTCTCAAAGCCGCTCAAATCTATCTACGATTATCGATAACAGTCCCGTTTCCCATGAGGGGAGCGGGACTTTTTTCTATACCGAGAAGTCAAGTTGTTACAAATGAGGCCGTAAAGCGAGCCGGTATTCGCTGGGCCTTATACTGAGCTTCCGGTGAACGGTATCCAACGTCTGGTAAACGGTAATCTGTTTGCCAAAAATGAATAGGACGAACTTCTTTCTGAATAAAAATCAAAATGGTTGAGACACAGCGAGAATTGCGAATTCTATTCATATCGTTGCGCGAAATATGCAATTTGAGGGTGGTTTAATAAAGTTTAGTTCCATTTGCTATCTGGATTGAAAACGCGTTTAAGCACGTAAATAAACTTTATTAAATCAAAGTGTGCCATGCGTGAAGTATATGTGTATGCCGTTCACCCCTCATATAAAACCGTTCGGTGGCGAGGTGGAAGTATGAACAGATTTTGGATATAAATATGTCGTCAGCAATAACGCCTCACACGGAGGGGCGCTAACGAATCGGCCCTGACAGGGGCCCGAAAGAAAGGTAGGAGGCCATGACGAAAGGTCTGCACGTGCCTTCCGAGATCGGCAAGCTCAGGAAGGTCTGCCTGCACCGTCCCGGCGACGAGCTCCTCAACCTGCCGCCCGACGAGCTCGAGCGACTCCTGTTCGACGACGTCCCGTTCCTGGAGGTCGCACAGCAGGAGCACGACACCTTCGCCCAGATCCTGAGGGACCAGGGCGTGGAGGTCCTCTACCTCGAGAACCTCGTCGCCGAGGTGTTCGACCAGGTCCCCGGCGCCCGCGCCGAGTTCACCGACCAGTACATCGCCGAGGCCGGCATCCGCGGCCAGCACATGCCGCAGATCGTCCGCGAGAAGCTGGACTCCATCGAGGACAACCTCGAGTTCGTCAAGAAGACCATGGCCGGCATGACCAAGGCCGAGATCGACCTGCCCCTCACGGCGTCCACGACCCTCGACTCCCTGGTCAACTCCGAGTCCGAGTCCGACCTGATCATCGACCCGATGCCCAACCTCTACTTCACCCGCGACCCGTTCGCGGTCGTCGGCGAGGGCGTCAACCTCAACCGCATGTACTCGGTCACCCGCAACCGCGAGACCCTGTACGGCAAGTACGTCTTCAAGTACCACCCCGACTACAAGGACGTCTCCCTGTACTTCCGCCGCGACTGCCAGTTCCACACCGAGGGCGGCGACGTGCTGAACATCAACGAGAAGACCCTCGCCGTCGGCATCTCCCAGCGCACCCAGGCCGCCGCTATCGACGTCATGGCCCAGAACATCTTCTGGAACTCCGACTCCAAGGTCGAGCGCATCCTGGCCTTCGACATCCCGGTCTCGCGCGCCTTCATGCACCTCGACACGGTCTTCACCCAGATCGACGTCGATAAGTTCACGATCCACCCCGCCATCATGGGCACCCTGCGCGTCTACGAGCTGACCGCCGGCAAGAACCCGGGCGACGTGAACATCCGCCTGATCGAGGACACCCTCGAGCACGTCCTGGAGGACGCCACCGGCGTCGACCAGGTCAAGCTGATCCCCTGCGGCGGCGGCGACCCGATCGCGGCCTCCCGCGAGCAGTGGAACGACGGCTCCAACACCCTGTGCGTCGAGCCCGGCAAGATCTGCGTCTACGCCCGCAACACCGTCACCAACGACGTGCTGTACAAGGAGGGCCTGGACCTTCTCGTCGTGCCCTCCGCCGAGCTCTCCCGCGGCCGCGGCGGCCCGCGCTGCATGAGCATGCCCTTCTGGCGCGAGGACCTCTAAGTCTTTCCGTTTCCGGTGCGGTCCCCCTACGACCGCACCGGTTTCGCCCGTCAAACGGGCAACACTAATACTTACGTAATTCATTTTTTCGAAAGGAAACGAACCATGGGTGTTAACCTCTCCGGCCGTAGCTTCCTCAAGCTCCTCGACCTCTCCACCGAGGAGATCGAGTACTTGCTCAAGCTTTCCAAGAACTTCAAGGACATGAAGCGCGCTGGCGTTCCGCACCGCTATCTCGAGGGCAAGAACATCGTTCTGCTCTTCCAGAAGACCTCCACTCGTACCCGCTGCGCCTTCGAGGTCGGCGGCATGGATCTGGGCATGGGCGTCACCTACCTCGATCCCGGTTCGTCGCAGATGGGCAAGAAGGAGTCCATCGAGGACACCGCTCGCGTTCTCGGCCGCATGTATGACGGCATCGAGTTCCGTGGCTTTGCCCAGGACGACGTCGAGGAGCTCGCTGCTAAGTCCGGCGTGCCCGTCTGGAACGGCCTGACCACCGAGTGGCACCCCACCCAGATGCTCGCCGATATCCTGACCGTCCAGGAGAACTTCAACTACGACATCAAGGGCAAGACCCTCGTCTTCATGGGCGACTGCAAGAACAATGTCGCTCGCTCCCTCATGGTTGTCTGCTCCAAGCTCGGCATGAACTTCGTGGCCTGCGGCCCCGAGGAGTGCATGCCCGCTGACGACGTCATCGAGGCCTGCAAGCCCATCGCCGAGGCTAACGGCTGCACCATCAAGCTGACCACTGACGTCAAGGACGGCGTCACCGGTGCCGACGTTATCTACACCGATGTGTGGGTCTCCATGGGCGAGCCCGACGAGGTCTGGGCCGAGCGCATCGCTCAGCTCACCCCGTATCGCGTTACCTCCGAGGTCATGGCTATGGCCAACCCGGGTGCCATCTTCCTGCACTGCCTGCCCAGCTTCCACGACACCAACACCACCATTGGCGCCGAGAAGTGCGAGCAGTTCGGCATCACCGAGCAGGAGGTCACCGACGAGGTCTTCGAGAGCCCCGCTTCCAAGGTCTTCGACGAGGCCGAGAACCGCATGCACACCATCAAGGCTGTCATGTACGCCACGCTCAAGTAAGAGCATCTAGCATCTCGCTCGGGGTGTATTGTTGAACACCCCGAGCGGCTTTATCTGGTATAAATCTCGCATCGAGCGGCAGGCACGGCACGGAAGAGCCGCTTCGGGCGAGATCAGTAAATGATTTATGAAGGGGGGATGAGAACTATGACTGAGACCGCTAAGAAAAAGCGCGGTATGCCTTCATCGTTCACCATTCTTCTTGCTCTGCTGGCAATTGTTGCAGTTGTTACCGTTATCGTCTCCGGTACGTCCGGCGGCGCGGTTACTGCCGCCCGTCTGAGCGATTTCTGTACCGCCCCGATTAAGGGCTTCGCTGACGCTCTGCCCGTCTGCCTCTTCGTTATGATCCTGGGCGGCTTCCTCGGCATGATGACCGAGACCGGCGCCCTGGACAACGGCATCGCCGTTCTGGTGCAGAAGCTTAAGGGCAACGAGATCATGCTCATTCCCGTGCTGATGCTCATCTTCTCCCTCGGTGGTACTACCTATGGTATGTGCGAGGAGACCGTTCCCTTCTACGCCCTGCTCGCCGCTACCATGATGGCCGCTGGCTTCGACCCCATGGTCGGTGCCGCTACCGTCCTGCTCGGCGCTGGCTGCGGCTGCCTGGGCTCCACGGTTAACCCGTTCGCCGTCGGCGCTGCCGTTGACGCTCTGACCGGCGTTGGCATTGAGGTCAACCAGTCCATCATCATCGGCCTCGGTGCCGTCCTGTGGATTGTCACTACCGCTATGTCCATCGTCTTCGTGATGAACTATGCCAAGAAGGTCAAGGCTGACAAGGGTTCCACCATCCTGTCGATGCAGGAGCTTAAGGACGCCGAAGAGGCTCACGGCAAGGCTGCTTCCGAGGTCCACAAGGAGGTCAAGCTCACTGGTCGTCAGAAGGGTGTTCTGATCGCCTTCGCCTTCACCTTCGTCGTCATGATCGTCGGCTTCATCCCGCTGGCCGACCTCAACGAGGGCGTCGCCAACTTCTTCGACGCTGGCGCTGTCTACGACGCCGACGGTAACGCCGTCGTCCAGGGCTGGTCTGCCCTGATCACCGGCCTGCCCATTGGCCAGTGGTACTTCGACGAGGCTTCCACCTGGTTCTTCCTCATGGCCGTCCTGATCGGTATCATCGGTGGCCTGTCCGAGAAGCAGATCGTTAACACCTTCATCACCGGCGCTGCCGACATGATGTCCGTTGTTCTCGTCATCGCCCTCGCCCGTGGTATCTCCGTCCTCATGGCTAACACCGGCCTCGATGTCTACGTCCTCGACGCTGCCGCCAATGCTCTGGCTGGCCTGTCCGGCGTGATCTTCGCTCCCATGAGCTTCCTGGTCTACTTCGGCCTGTCCTTCCTGATCCCCTCGACCTCCGGTATGGCCACCGTCTCCATGCCCATCATGGGACCGCTGGCTGTTAAGCTCGGCTTCTCGCCCGAGGTCATGGTCATGATCTTCTCCGCCGCCATCGGTGTCGTGAACCTGTTCACCCCGACCTCCGGCGCCATCATGGGCGGTCTCGCCCTGGCCAAGATCGAGTGGACGACCTGGCTCAAGTTTGCCCTTAAGCTCATCGTCGCGCTCTCCGTCGTCTGCGCCGTCATCCTGACCGTCGCCTGCGTGCTGCTCTAAGTACCCAACGGGTACCCCACGGAAACCTTGACGATCCTGTAAAGGATCACCTGGTCATCGTCTGTCCGGTGGGGTAAACCCACCGGTAGACTCCTACCTTTAGCCCCCTTCCGTTCCGTGCGCGGGAGGGGGCGCTCTCATGTTGCGCGGTTCTACGAACCGCGCAACCAGTCGACGCTGCGCGCTGCCCAGGACGACAATTTGTCATTCAAAAGGCAAGGCATGACCAGAAGGTCTATGCCTTGCCTTTTTCATGCCAACTTGTACGTCCTGGACGTCGCTCGCTGACTTATGCTCAACCTGCGACGTTCCCCTTAATTGGTGCAGGGGGCTGCTTGTTCGCTCTGGTACCCGTTCGCTGTCCGTTCTCTGCCCGCGACGTTTCTGTTGTTGGTGCAAAGGGGTCAGGTTACTTCGCGCCAAAAGGGGAAGTTGCGGTGGAATAGTTCCTGTTTGGCCGTCATGAGGGGTTAAACAGGAACTATTCCACCGCAACTTATCGGTGGCGTGTTTGGTTGGTGCCTGTTGATGGTCTGGGTATCGGGGAGGGCGGGCTCCGCTATAATCGCCTAGAACATTAAATGGAAACGGGACGGGAGCCATATATGCGCCAGGGTTTCGACAACGCGAAGTATATCGAGCTGCAGGCCGCTCATATTAAAGAGCGTATCTCGCAGTTTGGCGGCAAGCTGTATTTGGAGTTTGGCGGCAAGCTGTTTGACGACTATCACGCGAGTCGCGTGCTGCCGGGTTTTGAACCGGACAGCAAGTTTCGCATGCTCAAGAGCATTGCCGATGACGTTGAGGTCATCATCGCGATCAACGCGAACCACATCGAGAAGAATAAGGCCCGTGGCGACCTGGGCATTACCTATGACGAGGACGTCTTGCGCCTGGTCGACCTGTTCCGCGGCAACGGTTTTGCTGTCGCGGCCGTGGTTATCACCCAGTACGCCGGCCAGCCCGCCGCCGATGTCTTCCGCAATCGCCTGAACGCGCTCGGCATTCCCGCCAAGCTGCACTATCCCATCGAGGGCTATCCCCACGACGTCGATCTGATCGTGTCCGACGACGGCTACGGCAAGAACGAGTTTGTCGAGACCACCCGTCCGCTCGTCGTGGTCACCGCGCCGGGTCCTGGCTCGGGTAAGCTCGCCACCTGCCTGTCGCAGCTTTATCACGAGCACAAACACGGCACCGCCGCCGGCTACGCCAAGTTCGAGACCTTCCCGGTCTGGAACCTTCCCCTCACGCATCCGGTCAACATCGCCTACGAGGCGGCCACGGCAGATCTCGACGACGCCAATATCATCGACTCCTTCCACTTGGAGGCCTACAACAAGACCACGGTCAACTACAACCGCGACGCCGAGGCTTTCCCGGTGGTCCGTGCTCTGATGGAAAAGATCCTGGGCAAGAGCCCCTACCAGAGCCCCACGGACATGGGCGTCAATATGGTCGGTTTTGCTATTACCGATGACGATGCCTGCCGCGACGCTTCCAAGATGGAGATCGTCCGCCGCTACTTTACCGCGGTCGAAAATGTGCGCCGTACCGGCGTGGGCGATGAGCAAGTCGACCGTCTCAAGATCATTATGAAGAAGGCCGGTATCGACAAGAACTACTCGCCGGCACGCTCGGCCGCCCTTACCAGGGAGCAGCTGACGGGTGGCCCCGTAGGCGCCATGGTCATGCCCGATGGCTCCGTGGTGACCGGCAAGACTTCCACGCGCCTGGGCGCCGCGAGCTCGCTCATCATGAATGCACTTAAGCATGTCTCGGGCGTTGACCTTGAGCTCGAGGTCATTAGCGATGAGGCGATCGAGCCTATCAGCAAGCTCAAGACGCATTTCCTGGGTAGCAAAAACCCGCGCCTGCACACCGACGAGACGCTTATGGCGCTCTCGATCACCTCGGCAACGAGCGAGACGGCGGCCCGCGTCCTTTCGGGCCTGGAGCAGCTGCGCGGCTGCGATGCCTTCTTTAGCGTGATCATCTCGCCGACGGACGAGACGGTGTTGCGCAAGCTGGGCATCAACGTGTGCTGCGAGCCCAAGTTCGAGCGCCGTGGTTTCTTCCACCGCTAAGCCTGGATTAATTGGTCTGAAAGGGGCGCATCGGGTATGCATTCGGTGTGCCCCTTTTATCAACAAAGCTACCGTTTAACCTAAAAATAGCCCGTTTACCTGCCTATAAGCGATTTGGGCGGTATACAATAACCCTAACTGTTTCATCCTTTTGCGGGGATGCCGCATGATGGATGTTGCCGGCCATCATGGGGTGTGCCGGTCGCGCACGGTGCAGGTGATGCCCGTGCTCGGTTTGAGGAGGCTGCCATGGCTGGCAAGGGTCGTGCGAGTGTCAACGATATGAAGCGTGTCGAGGTGCAGGTGCTGATGGAGATCGCACAGCTGTCCGAAGACAACGGCGGATTTTATGGCTTTTCGCGCAAGACGCTTGCCGAGCGTGTGGGGGTGTCTCCGTATCGCGCCCGCGCGGCAATTGAACGCTTGGAATCCGAAGACATCATCGAGGTCGTCTCGCGCTACAGCGACGACGGCGGCCAGCTCGCAAATGGTATTTGTCTCACGGAGCGTGGCGAATGGTATCTAGAGGGCATCCGTGCCGGTATGCTCGTGAAGGACTTGATCGAGGATGAAGCCGCCGATCGATAACAGCGTGCATTCATAGTGGAAACGACGCCGCCTGGGCAACCGGACGGCGTTTTGTTTCGAGATGGAGAAATGCGATTGCGCGTAAGAAAAAATGCGTGCGGCGCGCGTCGCGAGTATTACAATGAAGACCCGTAAGATGTGTATGGACAACTTCTACGGGAAGCGCAGGTAACTCAATATGACCAAGCATGTGTTCGTGACCGGCGGCGTGGTTTCGTCTCTGGGCAAGGGTATTACCGCGGCCTCGCTGGGCCGTCTGCTCAAGTCGCGCGGCTACAAGGTAACGATGCAAAAGGCCGACCCGTATCTGAACGTCGACCCCGGCACCATGAGCCCGTTCCAGCATGGCGAGGTCTTTGTGACCGAGGACGGCTACGAGTCCGATCTGGACCTGGGCCACTACGAGCGCTTTATTGACGAGAACCTGACCCGCGATTCCAACTTTACGACTGGTGCCATCTATAAGAGCCTGATCGCCCGCGAACGTCGCGGTGACTTTTTGGGCGGCACCGTGCAGGTGATTCCGCACGTCACGAACGCCATTAAGGATAAGTTCCGTCGTATTGAGGAGCAGACCGGCTCCGACGTGGTCATCACTGAGTTGGGCGGCACTATCGGTGACATCGAGTCGCAGCCGTTTGTCGAGGCCATCCGCCAGTATCGCAAGGAGGCCGGCCCCGAGAACGTCTGCTACATCCACGTGTCGCTCGTTCCCTATATCGCCGCCGCCCACGAGGTCAAGACCAAGCCGACGCAGCACTCCGTTAAGGAGCTCCGCAGCTTTGGTATCCAGCCCGATATTATCGTTCTGCGCTCCGACCACCATATCGACGATGCCATCCGCGGCAAGATTGCAAGCTTCTGCGACGTCGACACCGACTGCGTCTTTACCAACGAGGACTGCGCGAGCATCTACGATGTTCCGCAGCTGCTCGCCGAGCAGGACTTTGACCTGCGCATTTGCGAGCGTCTGGGTCTGGACCCGCGTGAGCGCGACATGAGTCAGTGGAACGAGTTCCTGCGCAAGCAGAACCATGCCAACCATCACGCCGACAAGGTGAAGATCGCCGTCGTGGGCAAGTACACGCAGCTGCCCGATGCCTACCTGTCGGTTATCGAGGCCCTGCACCACGCGGGCGTGTTCTACGATCGCCACGTTGACGTGCAGCTGGTCGATGGCGAGAGCCTCGACGAGCAGAACGTCTCCGAGGTCCTGGGTGACGCCTCGGGCATCTTGGTCCCTGGCGGCTTTGGCAAGCGCGCCCTGGAGGGCAAGATCCTCGCGGCCGAGTTCGCCCGCGAGCACAAGATTCCGTATCTGGGCATTTGCCTGGGTATGCAGGTAGCCGTGTGCGAGTTCGCCCGCAATGTGGTCGGCCTTGCCGGCGCCAGCTCTTCCGAGTTCGATCCGGACGGCCCGTATAGTGTCATCGACCTGATGAGCTCGCAGGAGGACGTGACCGAGAAGGGCGGCACCATGCGCCTGGGCGCCTATCCGTGCAAGCTCGCCGCCGATACCCTCGCGCGCGAGGCATACGGCGAGGAGCTCGTCTACGAGCGTCACCGTCACCGTTTTGAGTTCAACAACGCCTTCCGTGACCAGCTCGAGGACGCCGGTCTGGTTATCTCGGGTCTTTCGCCCGACGAGCGTCTGGTCGAGATGGTCGAGCTGCCGCGCGACGTACATCCGTGGTATGTGGCCACCCAGGCTCATCCCGAGTTCAAGAGCCGCCCGACCAACCCGCAGCCGCTGTTCCGCGAGTTCGTACGCGCCTCGATCGGCCAGCATGAGGGCGTCGATCGCTTGCAGGTGACGCCCAAGAACCTCGCTACGGACTAAGGGTGCCGGCGAATAAGGAACATACCGAAGCTACTTCCTCGTCGCTCGCCGTGGCGGCGGGGGAGTATCTCGATTACCTCGCGGTCGAGCGTGGCTTGACGCGCAACACGATTGCGGCCTATCGTCGTGACCTGACGACGTACTGCGCCTATCTGGAGCGGGCTGACATTGCGTCTTTTGAAGAGGTGACCCGTCAGGTCGTGGAGGGCTTTGTTGCCGATCGCCGCGACGGAGGCTATTCCGACGCCTCGGTGGAGCGCGCGCTTGCTGCCGTGAAGGGCCTGCATGCCTTTTTGGTGCGCGATGGGGCCGTGGCCCAAAACCCGACGGCGGCGTTGCGCCTGCCCAAAAAGGCAGATCGCCTGCCGGAATACCTTTCGGTGGAGGACGTCTCGGCACTGCTGGATCAAGACTTTCCCGAGGGCGAGATGGGACTGCGCGATCACGCCATCTTGGAAGTGCTTTACGGTTGCGGCTTGCGCGTGAGTGAACTGGTTGGGCTCGATGTGGGCGATATCCATATCGATGACGGGTTTGTCCTGGTGCGCGGTAAGGGCTCCAAGGAGCGTCTGGCCCCGTTGGTGGGAAGCGCGGCGCGTGCCCTGACACACTATATAGGTGACGGGCGCGCTCTCCTGGCCGCCCATGCTCACGGGATAGAGACCTCGGCGGTCTTTTTAAATAAGAACGGACGTCGCCTGTCGCGTCAGGCCGTGCATGCGATATGCGAGCGGTATGGGCGCCAGGTGGGGCTGGTGGGGCTCCATCCCCATACCTTGCGCCACTCCTTTGCCACCCATATGCTCGCGGGCGGTGCCGACCTGCGTGTGCTGCAGGAGATTTTGGGCCATGCCGATATTTCGACCACGCAGGTCTACACGCATGTCGACCGCACGCAACTGACCGAGGTCTATCTGGCGGCGCATCCGCTGGCACATCGCTAGCACCTCGTTTACCTGCATATTTATAAATATTAAAGGGGATGGGCCCCAGATTGCCGAGACGCACTTTTGCGCGCATGGGCAATCTGGGGCCCGTCCCATTTTTCGCCAGACACCGACGCGGTGGTGGGCCGTGTGTACCGTGGGTGGGAGGAGTTTGGGGGCGATGTGAACGGCGTGTAAAGGGACGTAAAAATCGCCTCAAGGTCAACTTGAAGGTTGAGGTTCGCGGGCGTGGTTCTACAGGTGGCATCCCACCTTTGCTGCAAACACAACATATTGTGTTTTCGAACATATGCTCGGGGGTGTTTTACAACATATTGGGGGTGGAGTGGTGGGGCGGGGTGGGGGAAGGGGTGGGGAAAGGTGTTGAAAAATGGGGCGGTTCCCCATATTATTGATGACGTCGACAGGCGGGGTGGTTCCCCGCGTACGTGCCATCTGAGTAACCGAGGGGAGGGCGCACATGGGAATGACGGGTGCATACGAGCGCAATCTCGATGCAAAAGGTCGTCTATCCCTGCCTGCACCCCTTCGCGAGGAGCTTGGAGAGCACGTTCGCGTGTTCAAAGCCCTGGATGTCGATGCTCTGTACGTGTTCTCTGCCGAGGCCTTCGATAAGTGGGTCGAAGGACTCTTCGCGGGTCGTGAGGGCCACGAGGGTTTTAACCCGCGTGACATCAACGACCAGAAGCTCATGAGGGCGATTAACAAGCGCACCACGTCGATGGATGTGGACAGCGCGGGTCGTATCGGTCTTTCTGAGTCTCTCCGCAAGCAGGCGAACCTCGACCGCGAGGTCACGGTTGTGGGCAACTACGACCACCTTGAGGTTTGGGACCGCGCTACGGCCGATGAGGACGATGACGACGAGGCCCTGCTGGACCTCTTCTTCTCGTAAGGGCAAGGCACGAGTAACGGATGGAGCGTGGGATCTTGACACAAGAATATCGGCATGAACCTGTCATGCTCGGCGAAGTGCTTGAGTCGCTGCAGCTAAAGAGCGGCTCCGTCGTCTGCGACTGCACCCTTGGCGGTGCCGGCCATTCGGTAAAGATGGCCGCGCAGGTGGGGGAGACCGGCCTTTTGCTCGGCGTCGATCAGGACGACATGGCCCTCGAGGCCGCTGGCGCCCGTCTGGACCGCGAGGTTCCCGGCGTACCGCACCAGCTGCTGAAGGGCAACTTCGGCGACTTGGACGAGCTGCTTTGCTCGGCCGAGGTGCCCGGGGTCGATGGCTTCCTGTTCGACTTGGGCGTTTCGTCGCCGCAACTCGATATCCCTGGCAGGGGCTTTTCGTACAACGAGGACGCCCCATTGGACATGCGGATGGATCCGGGTAACAACACCTTAAACGCAGCTGAGGTCATCAACACCTATAACGAACACGACCTCGCCCGGATTCTACGCGTCTACGGCGAAGAGAAGTTCGCCTCGCAGATCGCGCGCGAGATCGTGCGCCGCCGCGAGCATGAGCCGATCGAAACCACAGGCCAGTTTGTCGAGATCATCAAGGCTGGTATCCCCGCTGCCGCTCGTCGGCATGGCGGACACCCAGCCAAGAAGAGTTTCCAGGCCATTCGCATCGAGGTCAATCACGAACTCGATGTGCTCGAGCGAGGGCTTGACGCCGCCACAAGGTGGCTCAACCCGGGCGGACGCATCTGCGTCATCTCGTATCACTCGCTCGAGGACCGTATCGTAAAGAACCACTTTAAGGAGATGAGCCAGGGGTGCACGTGTCCGCCGGAGATTCCGGTGTGCGTGTGCGGCAACGTGCCGATACTCAAGGTCATCACCCGCAAACCCCTGGTTGCCCAACCCGATGAGGTTGCGCGCAACCCTCGGGCGAGATCAGCCAAGATCCGCGTGGCGCAGCGTCTGTAGACGCGACTGCGCGATATTGGACCTCCCGCTCGTACCACAAACGAAGCTTAAACACACTACCAACGTACTCGGGATGGGAGGCGGCATATCATGGGCTACAACACTTCAAACGCAGCACTCGCCTATGATATGAACGCCATGCCCGCCTATCGTGAGGCACCGCAGGCCCCCGTTGCTCCCCGCGAGCAGCGCACACCGCGCTTTGATGTCTACACAGGCGCGGGCCGTCAGGCAAACCAGGCGGTAAGCCCGGTTTTCATGAGCGTTCTTAAAACGTTATGCATCATTGCGGCCATCTTCATGACGATCGGTGTCGCCCGTGTGGCGCTCGCCGGCATTACGGCCCAGGTGCTCAACAGCAACGCCGCGCTTACCAACACGCTCGAGAAGGCGACCGACGAGAGCTCCGACCTGGAGGTCATGCATTCGGTCTATGGTGCCGACACACGCATTCGCGACCTTGCGGGCGCTTATGGCATGGTGGAGCCCAGCGAGAGCGTTACACTTGATTTTTCGCAGGATGCAGCCGCGGGCGCTAGCTCGACCGCGACCGCTCAGTAACAAGACGGTAGCTGAGTATGACAAATGACTATCGCCGCGGCTCCGACGGGGGTCGCGGTTCTGGACGTCCCTCATCGCGGGGACGTTCTGGTTATCAAGGAACGGGTCGGCCATCTTACAACGCGAGGCCGTCCTATGGCAACGACCCCGCGTCGCGTCTCCGTGGCTCGAGTGGTCCTCAGATGCATAACACCAGACCGCGCAAGAGCTCGTCGACCGAATGGCTCACGGGTACGCCGCTGCCCCGCCGCAAAGCCGTCATGGGCTTTATCGGGTTTGGCTTGGGTTTGGGCGTCCTTCGCCTTGCCGACTATCAAATCGTGGAAGCCGATAAGCTACGCGACCGTGCCGATGCACGTCGCTTGCTTGCACAGACGCTGTATGCCAAGCGCGGTACCATCTACGACCGTAACGGCAACGTGCTGACGTCGTCGGTCGAATGCCGCAACATCGCCGTGAATCCTCAGCTTATCGAGGACGTTGACAAGACGGTATCGGCGCTGGTCAAAGCTACGGGAATCGATAAAAAGACCTGTCGCGAGCTCGTTGAGTCGGATGGCACCTGGGTGTATATCAAACGCCAGGTGGACGAGGACGATGCCGCGGCGCTGGAGAAGAAGAACCTGCCAGGCGTGCTCTTTGAGCAGGCCATGAAGCGCGTGTACCCCTACGGCAACCTGGCATCGCAGGTGCTTGGCGTGGTAAACGTGGACAACGACGGTCTGACGGGCCTCGAAAAACAGTACAACAAGCTTTTGACCGGAACCAACGGTTCGCTGGTGCGTGAGCGGGCGAGGGACGGTAGCTATATCGCGGGCGGCGCCTATAAAAAGGTTGCCGCGGTGGACGGCGTGGACATCGTGACGACGCTCGATGTCAATATCCAGCGCGCCGCCGAGGACGCCCTGGCCGAGGCGGTCGAAAAGACCAAGGCCAAGAACGGCTCGGCCCTGGTCACCGATCCCACGACGGGCGAGATTCTGGCGGCATGCTCGTATCCGACATATGACCAGACCGATCTGGAAAACGCCAAGACCGAGGACATGAACTTGCGCCTGGTTACCGATGCCTACGAGCCCGGTTCGGTCTTTAAGACGCTCGTGGCCGGTGCCGGCTTCGACTTGGGTGCCGTGCGTTCGAGCACGTCGTTTGAGGTGCCGGCGAGCATTAAGGTTGGCGACGACACCGTTACCGACGCCGATAAGCGCGACTACACCATGACCATGGACGTGCGCGAGATGATGCGCCGTTCGTCCAATGTGGGCTTTGTCCTGGTGGGACGCAAGATCGGTGCCGATGATTTTGCCACCTATGTGGACAAGTGGGGTATCGGTCATAGCTCCGGTGTCGATTTTCCGGGTGAGAGCCTGGGCATCGTCAAGGAGCGCGACCAGTACGACGGCGCCACGCTGGGCTCGATGAGCTTTGGCCAGGCGCTGTCCGTCTCGCCGATTGAGGTTGCACGTGCCGTGGGCGGCATCGCGAACGGCGGCGTGATGATGACTCCGCACTTCTATAAGTCCAGCAAGGGCGATGAGAAGGACTGGGGCGAAGGCGAGCGTGCGATTTCGGAGGACGCTGCCGCCCAGGTGACATCGTGCATGCAGACGGTCGTGTCCGAAGGCACGGGCGTTGGCGGTGCGGTCGATGGCTATGACGTGGCGGGCAAGACCGGTACGGCCGAGCGTGCTGACGAGAACGGCGGTTACCTCAAGGAGAACTACATGTCGTCCTTTATGGGCTTTGCGCCGGCACAATCGCCCAAGGTGCTGTGCTATATCACACTCGATGGAACGCCGAGCGGCTCGGATGCCGCCGCGGTGCCATTCCAGTCCATTATGGCCAACGCGCTCGACGTGCTGGGTATCCCGCGCACGAAGTAGGGGGTTACAATCTTGAGCGTGGCCTGCCCTTTGTTCTGAAGGGTGTTCACATGCCCTGCACCACGCGCGCATGGCACTGGGATACAATACGCCGATAGCATTATTAGGTTTACAGGGGAGCTGCAATGATAGAGATCGCCGTCAACAACCTCGCGGCCTCAACGGGGGCCCGAACCGTGACGGAAGAAGTCGATCGGGTATGCCGCGGGTGCGTTATCGACTCGCGTCAGGTCGAGGAGGGGACGATCTTTGTCGCCTTCCCCGGCGAAAAGGTCGACGGCAATGATTTTGCCTCCCGTGCCATCGAGTCGGGTGCCGGTGCTGTCGTGATGACGCGCGAGCCCGATGCCGAGCTGGTTTCGTTGGCGCAGGACAAGGGATGTGCCATCTTGCTGACTGACGACCCCGTGGAGTTCTTGCTGCGCCTGGCGCACGTATATCGCTTGGAGCTTGGCTGCCTGGTCGTCGGCATTACCGGTTCGATTGGCAAGACGACGACCAAGGACGTGCTCGCTGCCGTGCTCGCCAAGCGTTATCGCGTCTGGGCCACGAAGGGCAATTTCAACAACCTGATCGGCATGCCGCTCACGGTGCTTTCCGCTCCGGCCGATACCGAGGTCCTGGTGCTCGAGATGGGCATGAACCATTTTCATGAGATTGAGCGCCTGTCCCAGTCTGCCAACCCCAATCTTGCCATCGTGAGCAAGATCGGAACCTCCCACATCGGTATCCTGGGCAGCCGCGAGAACATCGCCCGCGCCAAGTCCGAGATTGTCCAGGGCATGTGCGCCGCCGGCGACTTTTCGCCGCTGCTGGTTTTGGGCGGTGAGGACGACTTTACGCCGTTCATTCGTGATACGTTCGCTCAGCCTGCGGGTATCGACGTGATGCTGGCAGGTGTCTCGGACGACGACGAGGTCCGCGCGCGCGACATTCGCGTCGACGACGAGGGCCATCCGGTCTTTACGCTCGACTTTGGTCAGGGCGACACGGTCGATACCATGTTGACCATTCCCGGCGTGCAGTCCGTGCCCAATGCCGTCAAGGCCGCCGCGGTCGCCTATCGTCTGGGCGTGACGCCCGAGCAGATCGATGCTGCCTTTAGGGGCCTTACGATTACCGGTCACCGTCAGGAGATCAAGCGCGCCAAGAGCGGAGCGCGCATCATCGACGACTCCTATAACGCCAGTGCCGAGTCTATGGCTGCCGGCCTCGATTTGCTGTGCTCGCTCATCTGTGACGGTTCGCGCATGGCGATCTTGGGCGAGATGGGCGAGATGGGCGACGAGGCTCCCCGCATGCATGAGCTCGTGGGAGCCTATGCCGCCGCCAAGAAGCTCGACATGCTCGCGTGCGTCGGCGGCGAGCTGGCTCAGCTCATGGCCGATGCCGCACGTATGATGGGTATGGATGAGGACCGCATCCAGGTGTTCTCCGATTATCAGCAGGTGCTCGACCGCATGGGCGGCGCGCTTGAAAATCATGATGTTGTACTGGTCAAGGGTTCCCGTTTTGTTGAGCTCGACCGCTTTGTGGAAGGTGTGTGCTAGCCCATGTTCGGCAATCCCTCGTATCCTACGTATCAGGCCTTTTTGGGACTTGGCATCGCTGCCGCCATTGCGCTGCTGCTTATGCCGTGGTGGATCAAGCTGCTGAAGGTCGAGGGTATCGGCCAACAGGTCCGAGCCGACGGCCCCAAGCGTCATTTGATTAAACAGGGTACGCCGACCATGGGCGGCGTCATCATCCTTGTCGCGATCTCGCTGACCTGCCTGCTGATGGGCAAACTCACCACCGAGCTCGTGCTCGTGCTGCTTGCCACGCTGGCCACCGGCGTTCTGGGTCTCATCGACGACCTGACCTCCGTCACGCATGGTCGCTCGCTCGGCCTGACGCCTCACGCTAAGATGATCGGCCTGACCATCATTTGCGTCACTTTTACCGTGCTCGCCGTCAATTGGTGCGGCGTCGCTCCCGAGATTCGTTTTCCCGGCGGCCTGACGATTGACCTCGGTGTTCTTTCGACCACCATCTGCGGCCTTTCGTTTCCGTGGTTCTACATTGTATTTTGCTGGCTGATGATCGCTGGTCTTTCCAATGCCGTGAACCTGACCGATGGTCTGGACGGCCTTGCCGGCGGCACTTCCATGATCGCCATGCTCGCCATGGCTGCTATGGCGTTTTTGCACGGTGACGTGAACCTGTCTATCTTCTGCACGGCGTGCGCCGGTGCCTGCCTGGGCTTTTTGTGGTTCAACTGCTACCCGGCGAGCATCTTTATGGGCGATACCGGCTCGCTTGCACTGGGTGCCGCTTTTGCCTGCACCTCCATCATGACCAACACCGAAGTCGTTTCCCTTATCATCGGTGGCCTGTTTATCGTCGAGACTCTGTCGGTCATGATCCAGGTCGTCTATTTCCACTTTACGCACAAGCGCGTCTTCCTTATGGCGCCCATCCATCATCATTTCGAAAAGAAGGGCTGGGCCGAGACCAAGGTCGTTATCCGTTTTTGGATTATCGCCGCGGCCTTTGGCGCCGTTGGCCTCGCCCTGTTCTTCCAGTTGGGATAGTGGTCTTTCATGCCTCTTGCTGATGTCTTTAGCCTGCTTGTTTTGGGGCAGGGTAAATCCGGTCTCGATGTCGCCCGTTGGGCGTTGGCTCATCCCGAGCGCGTGAGCGCCACGACCGTGTATGGCGGCGGTACCTCCGAGCCCAATGACGCCACACGTGCGCTCGAGGCGCAGGGCGCTTCGTTTGTCTACGGCACCGAGCAGGTCGAGGGTGCCTATGACGTGTGCGTGACCTGCCCGGGTATCTCGGAGTTCTCGGCCTTCTTTAAGGCTGGGCGTGAGCATGCCGCTCAGATTATGGGCGAGCCCGAGTTTGCCTATCGCCTGTCTCCCCACAATTGGATCGCCATCACGGGAACCAACGGCAAGACAACTACCACGTCGCTGACCGATTATCTGCTCAAGGCCGCCGGTGAAGCCAGCGTGGCCGTCGGCAATATCGGTGAGCCGCCGGTGAACGAGATCGACGGCCGCGCACACAATGAGTGGTTTGTGGCCGAGCTGTCGAGTTATCAGATTGCGACGACCGCCGAGCTTCATCCTCGCGTGGCGGTACTGCTCAACATCACGCCCGACCACCTGGGCTGGCACAAGAGCCACAAGAACTATGCGCTTGCCAAGATCAAGTTGTTCGAGAATATGGTCGACGACGACCTCGTGGTTATCGACGTTGAGGATGCCGGCATCCATGAGTTCGATGAGTACATCTACACACCGGGTCGCCGTATCTGCAAGGTCGCTTTTGACGAGCCCGAGGGTGCAGACGCCGCCTTTGTGCGCGATGGCAAGATGGTCGTGCGCCTGAAGGGCGTCGAGACTCAGCTTGTCGCCACGTCCGAGCTCAAGATCTCGGGCCATCACAATGTCATTAATGCCCTATGTGCCGCCACGGCTGCTCTGGCCGTCGGTGCCGATCCCGAGGGCGTTTGCCGCGGTTTGGCATCGTTCCAGCCACTCGAACACCGCGTGGAACCCTGCGGCGAGATCGATGGCGTGCGCTACGTCAACGATTCCAAGGCAACGAACACCGATGCGGTCGAAAAGGCCCTGACGGCGTTTCTCGACGACGATGTGATCTTGCTGCTCGGCGGCCACGATAAGGGTACCCCGCTTGCGGACTTTGCCCGCGTCGTTATGGACAACGTGCGCTCGGTCGTTTGCTTTGGCGATGCGCGCGAGCGCTTTACCGCCGCTATGGACGAGGCCGATGTCGATGGTGACGTGGATATCGCCCAGGCCGATGATCTGCGCGATGCCGTTGACGTTGCCCGCTCGCTCTCGAGCCGCGGCGACGTGATCCTGCTTTCGCCCGCTTGCTCTTCGTTCGACGAGTTCTCGGGCTACGAGGAGCGCGGTCGCGTGTTTAAGGACTACGTGGCCCAGCTTGCCGCAGCAGCGAAATCGCAAACGGAATAGGGGTTGCCGGTGAGAGAGGAGAGCCCCCGAAGTGATATGAGGAGGCCCGACTCGGACCGTGCTTCCTCGCTGCGTAGCACGCCGCGTTCCGGACGCGGCGGGCAGACGTTCGGTGAGCGCTATATTGCCGGCGTCCCCGCCCGCATCATGCGCCCCCGTTTGATATTTATGGCTTGCCTGTTTAGCTTGGTTTGCTTTGGCTTGCTGATGGTGTACTCGGCATCTTCGGTCGAGGCACTGCACGAGAATGGTTCGGCGACGTTTTTCCTGTTTCGACAGGCCGCGTTTGCTGGAGTTGGCGTGCTGGCCATGGTTGCCATCGTGCGCGTCTTGCCGGACAGTTGGTTTGGGGAAGACGTGCTCAGGATCTTTCTCATGGGCATGATAGGGCTACTGGTTCTGGTGTTCTTTATGGGTAGCGGCAGTCGTGGCGCCACGCGTTGGCTCAACATCGCCGGTATTCAGTTCCAGCCGTCTGAGTTTTTAAAGCCGTTCGCCATCGCGTATTCGGCAATCATGCTCGACCGCATCTTTTCGCCCGGCGGCAACATCAACGAGTTTCTTCGCAAGATGGGTGTCTACCTGGGCATTTCGCTCTTTCTGATTTTTGTTCAGCCCGATTTTGGCACCGTTCTGATCATCTTGCTGACCCTCATGTGCATGGCGTTGTTTGCGGGATTGGACCCCAAATATATCGTTTGGACGGTCGTTGCCGGCATCGCCGTCATTGCGATCGCCCTTATCGCCGAGCCGTATCGTATGACGCGTGTCGAGGTTGCTTGGAATCCTTGGGCAGACGAATATGGTGATGGCTATCAGGCCACGCTTGCCATTATGGCGTTTGCCTCGGGCGGCCTGTTCGGTCGCGGTATCGGTAACTCCACCATGAAGTACTCGTATTTGCCCGAGGCGCATAACGACTACATCTTGGCTATTATCGGCGAGGAAGTTGGCTTTATCGGAACCGTGCTGTTCTTCTTGGTGTTTGCGATGCTGATCTACTCGGCGTTTCGCATTGCCGAGCAGGCGACCGACCGTCGCGGAGCACTTATGGCATCGGGTTCCGCGGTCATCCTTGCGGTGCAGTTTTTGATCAACGCGCTGGGCATTCTCAATGTGTTTCCCATGACGGGCAAGCCGCTGCCGTTTATTAGCTACGGTGGCTCGTCGATTATCGTGTCGCTTATGCTCGCCGGTCTGATCTTGCGCGTTTCGTATGAGAGCGCCCGTCGCGATGAGTACGACCGTCGCCGCGAGAGCTTTGCCGTTATGGATGAGAGCACCGCCGGCGTGCCCCACGTGCGCGGCGAGCGATCTTCGCGTAACGGCTTTACTGTTCTGGATGGCTCTGCGACCGAGCCGGCAGCCCGTCCGCGTCAGCGAACGGAGCCGCAAGGTCGTCCGCAGCGCCCCACTCCTCGCAATGCGGGCGGCGGATATAATCGAATCGATTTGAATTCGGACCCGTCGGCGCGTTTGCGCACCGATGACCAGGGGCCGCGTGTACGAAGGGATTACCATGACCGATAAGATGACCGTTGCTATTGCAGCCGGCGGCACGGCAGGACATATCAACCCCGCGCTCGCCTTGGCCGAGGAGCTGCGTGACCGCGGTCATCACGTTGTGTTCGTGGGCCAGTCGCGCAAGCTCGAGGGTCGTCTGGTTCCCGAGGCCGGATTCGATTTTGTGCCCATCACGGTCACGGGCTTCGATCGCTCCCGTCCTTGGACGGCGCTGACCTCGCTGTGGCGCGTCAACAAGGCGAAGCGTGCGCTTGCCCGTCACTTCTCGAAGGTCGGTAAGCCCGATGCCGCTATCGGCTTTGGTGCTTACGTTGAGGTCCCGCTGCTGGGTTGGTGCAAGGGCGCCGGCGTTCCGTATCTGCTGCACGAGCAGAACTCTGTTCCGGGTCTGGCCAATAAGATGATGAACTCACATGCCGCCCGCGTGTGCATTTCGGTACCTGCGGCCCGCGCGGTCTTTGAGCGTGAGGGCGACCCCGACCATGTGCTCATGACGGGCAATCCCGTGCGTCGTTCGGTGATCGAGGGCGATCGCGCTCGCGGTCGCAAGACGCTCGGGGTGCCCGAGGACGCTACGCTTCTGCTCGTCTTTGGTGGTTCACTCGGTGCCCAGCATCTTAATGAGCGCGTGGCTTCGCTCAAAAACGAGCTGCTTTCGCGTGAGAATCTCTATGTTTTGCATTCGACGGGTGCCGACGGCTTTGAGGAGACCGAGCGCGCTTTGGCGCTGACACCCGAGGAGGCGAAGCGCTATCGTGTCCAGCCCTACATCGACAACATGGGCGATATGCTGGCTGCGGCCGATCTGGTGCTCTCGCGTTCCGGTGCCTCGAGCGTGGCCGAGATCGCCGCGCTTGCCGTGCCCTCGGTACTCGTGCCGTATCCGCACGCGACGGCCGACCACCAGACCACGAATGCGCGTTACCTGGTCGATGCCGGTGCCGGCGTGCTATGCGCCGATGCCGATATCGATGCCCCTGCCTTTGCCGACGAGCTGCTGCACCTGATCGATGACGCTGCGGCACGTGATGCCATGCGTCAGGCGGCGCGCGGCTTGGCCCAGGACCGTGCCGCCGCACTTTTGGCCGACGCGGTAGAGGGATTGCGTTAGTTAGACGGGATATCGCCGGTCGCCCTCGCGCGGATGCGGTAGGTGCGGTACAGTTAACGGGTTACAGGCAGTGTTTACGCAAGGAGTACACGAGCACATGGCTGATTCCCAGACTGCAACCTCCGCGCCCGAGTTCAAGAGCGCCCATTTTATCGGTATCGGTGGCGCCGGCATGAGCGGCATCGCCCTCGTCCTGCACGAGCGCGGTTATACCGTTACCGGCTCCGACCTTAAGACGTCGCGCTATATTCGCCAGCTTACCCGCGCCGGCGTGAAGGTCCACGTGGGCCATGAGGCTGCGACGATCGACGAGGTCAAGCCCGACGTGGTTGTGGTCTCCACCGCTATTCCCGAGTCCAACCCCGAGCTCGTGCGTGCACGCGAGCTGGGTATTCCCGTGTGGCCCCGCGCCAAGATGCTCTCGGCTCTGGGCCACGGCTACACCACCGTCGCCGTTGCCGGCACGCACGGCAAGACCACGACGTCTTCGATGTGCGCCACGATGCTCGATCGCATGGGTCTGGACCCCAGCTTTTTGATCGGCGGCATCGTCGAGGGCTACGACACCAACGGCAAGAACGGCTCGGGTGACTACTTTGTCGCCGAGGCCGACGAGTCCGATAGCTCGTTCCTGTTCCTGAACCCCAACGTGGTCATCGTGACCAACGTCGAGGCCGACCATCTCGATCACTACTCGGGCATCGAGGAGATCGAGGCCACCTTTGCCAAGTTTATGGGTCTGGTGGGCGAGGACGGCACCGTCATTGTTTGCGGCGAGGACCCGCATCTGGTCGAGCTCGCCAAGTCGACGGGCCGTCATGTGCTTTCCTATGGCTTTGCCGAGAACAACGACATCGTCTGCGTACATCTGGATGTCAAGGGCATCCAGAGCGACTTTATCGTTCGCTTTGAGGACGGCACCGAGCACGCTGTCGAGATCAAGAGCAACCCCGGTCGTCACAACATGCTCAACGCCACGGCCGTCTTGACCGTCGCCCATGTCCTTGGCCTCGATATCGACGCCGCCGCTAAGGCACTTTCGAGTTTTGAGGGCGTCCGCCGTCGCTTTACCCACGTGGGCGATATCGACGGCATCACGGTGGTTGACGATTACGGCCATCATCCCACCGAGATCAAGGCGACGCTCGCTGCTGCCTCTTCGCTGGGCTACAAACATGTCGACGTCGTGTTCCAGCCGCACCGCTATTCGCGCCTGCAGGCTCTGTGCGATGACTTTGCCGATGCCTTTGCCAACGCCGATAAGCTGCTGCTGATCGATGTGTTCTCCGCCGGCGAGATGCCGATTCCGGGCGTTACCTCCAAGATGCTCGCAGATACCGTTCGCGCCAAGCACCCCGGCAAGGAGGTCGTGTACTGCTCCAGTCGTCTTGAGCTCAACCAGGAGCTTGAGAAGCTCGTGGGCGAGGGCGACCTGCTACTCACCATGGGTGCAGGTGACGTCACGACCGTCGGCCCCGAGTTCATCGAGTATCTGACTGCCAAGAAAGACGCTTAACCTCCATGGGTCTGTTTAACGCCGTCATGGCGCTTTCGGGCATGATCGACACGGACGTGGTCGAGGACGAACGTCTTGCACGCCATACAAGCTATCGTATCGGCGGCAAGGCCGACCTCTTTGTGACGTGCCATAGCTACCATGCCCTGCGTCGCGCCGTGGCGGTGCTTGACCGCGAGCAGGTGCCGTGGGTGATTATCGGTAAGGGGTCCAACCTGTTGGTTGCCGATGCCGGTTATCGCGGCGCCGTTATTTCGCTGGGACGTGAGTTTCAGCGCACGGTTGTTGCCGAGGACGGCTGCACGCTGACCGTTGGTGCGGGCGTGATGTTCGCGCGTTTGGTCAACGACGCCTTGTCGCGCGGGCTTTCGGGCCTTGAGTTCGCGGTCGGTATTCCCGGTTCGGTCGGCGGCGCCGTGTCCATGAACGCAGGTACGCGGAACGAGTGGATCGGTTCCCTTATCGAGGACGTGGTCACGTTTGATCCGGCGTCCGGTATTAAGCACTATGCAGGGTCCGAGATCGCTTGGGGGTATCGCGAGTGCAGCTTGCCGCGTAATGAGATCATTCTCGAGTGCGTGCTTAAACTCAAGCCCGCGCCCAAGGCCGACATTCGCGAGCGCATGGAGCGGTACCTGACGCGCCGCAAGCGCACGCAGCCCATGGGCCGTGCATCCTGCGGATCGGTCTTTCGCAACCCGCCCGGTGCAAGCGTGGGCAAGTTGATTGAGGATTGTGGATTAAAGGGTTTTTCGGTTGGCGGTGCGGAAGTTTCGCCCGTACACGCTAATTTTATCGTTAATAACGGAACCGCCTCGGCCGATGACGTGGCCGCGGTTATCAGGCATGTGCACGGAAAGGTGAGGGAGGCGTATGGCATCGAGCTCAGACCGGAAGTTA
>CAUDVX010000020.1 GCA_958452935.1 uncultured Collinsella sp.
TGAAAGGAACATTCATGATTTACACGCTCACTGCAAATCCCGCCATTGACTACAATATCTCCTGCGACGGCCTGTCCGCCAATACCGTTACGCGCACCCGCAACGCGGTCTACACCCCCAACGGCAAGGGTCTCAACGTCTCGTTTACGCTCGACCACTACGGCGTCGACACCACGATCCTGGGCTTCTTCGCCGGCTTCTCGGGCGAGTTCATCGTTAAGGGCGCCGAAGCCCTGGGCGTGCCCGTCAAGCCCGTGTGGACTGACGGCATCACGCGTGTCAACGTTTTCCTCAACGCCGGTCCCGACACCGAGTACAACATGGTTAATGCCGGTGCCGCCATTAACGAAGCCAACGAGCAGGAGATGTTTGAGCTCATCGATTCACTCGACGACATGACCTGCCTGGTTATCAGCGGCTCGCTGCCCCCCAACACCTCCGAGGGTTTCCTGGCCGAGGTCCTGCGCCGCGTCAAGGCCAAGGGCGCCGAGTTCGTGCTCGACATCTCGAGCCATCAGCTGGCCGACCTCATTGCCATGGAGCCGTTGCTCATTAAGCCCAACGACGACGAGCTACTCGATATCTTTGGCATCAAGGTGAGCGGTGGCGACGACGAGTCCGTCAAGGGCGCTATGGCCGAGCTCCATGCCAAGGGCGCCAAGAATGTGTTGCTGACCCTCGGCGGCGCCGGTGCCTATTTCTCTAACGGCGAGCACATTTGGTTTGCGAACCGCACCTTTGAGGTCAAGCTGCTGTCGACCGTCTGCGCCGGCGATTCCTCGCTCGCTGCCTTCCTGTCCGTGTGGCACGATGCTCCCGAGCGCGTTGAGGACGCCCTGCGCCTCTCGATGGCCACCGGCGCCAACGTGGTCGAGTGCCCGGGTCTGGGCGACTTTGCCAAGGTGGACGAATACAAGAAGAACATCGAAGTTCGCCAGGTCTGCTAGTTTCGGCACCTCGCCTGAATAGTTCGATTAATTCGCATCCGTCTTAAACCAGGACGGATGCGTTTTTGTTTATCGGACTTGCGTGTGCAGTAGAGGCTGTTTCTTGCTAGACTTCTTGCAGATGCAATCGATAGCCAATTTGATAGTCGCAGGAGGCCTTAGGCATGTGCAATGTTTCGCTCAACGGTACGCAGCCGACCGATGCCTCCCTGCGCGTCCTACGCGCGCTTGAGGCGGCTGGTCTTGAGGCTTGGTACGTAGGCGGTTGGGTACGTGATGCCCTGATGGGGCGCCCCAGCCACGATGTGGACATGTGTTGCAGCGGCCTGTGGCAGGAGTCCAAGGCGGCGCTCGAGGCGGCTGATATTGCCGTGGTCGAGTCGGGCATTAAATTTGGCGGCATCACGGCCATTTGCGATGACGAGCGCATTGAGGTCACCACCTACCGCCTGGACGGCTTTTACACCGATGGCCGTCACCCCCAGAGTGTGGAGCGTGCGGCGTCGCTTGAGGACGATCTGGCGCGCCGCGACTTTACCGTTAACGCTATGGCCTGGCATCCCGTGCGCGGTCTTGTCGACCGCTACGATGGCCAGGGCGACCTGAAGCGCAAGCTCATCCGTGCCGTTGGAGATCCCAAGCGTCGTTTTAACGAGGACGCGCTTCGCATGCTGCGCGCGGTGCGTTTTGCCTGCCGTCTGGATTTTATGATCGAGCCTAAGACCAAACAGGCACTTGCCGAGTGCGCGCCGCTTCTCGATGCCGTGGCGCGCGAGCGCGTGGGTATTGAGCTTGAGGGCATTCTTTCGACCGGCCACGGGGGAGACGCGATGCTGCGCTACCCCGAGCTTGTTTGCGCCGCCGTGCCCGAGCTCGCTGCGGGTAGGGGCTTTGACCAGCGCAGTGTCTATCATGCCTTTAACGTCTACGAGCATATCGCCCGCGTGCTGACGGTGGCAGGGGAGCTGGCGCTGTGCGATGGTGTTGCGCCCTCTTCGAGCCTTATGTGGGCGGCGTTTTTGCACGATGTCTCCAAGCCCGATTGCTTTACGGTCGACCATGCGGGCAGCGGTCACTTCTACGGCCATCCCGAGCTCGGCGCCAAGAAGGCGCGTGTCATCATGGATCGTCTGGCGCTCTCGCACGATTTGGTGCGCGATGTGTGCCTGCTGATCAAATACCATGACAAGCCGCTGCGTCCCGAGCGATCCTGCCTGCTCAATATGATGCGCGCGCTTTCGGGCGAGGGTGTCGATACGCCGCGTCTGATGGACGAGCTCATGGACCTTAAGCGTGCCGACACGCTCGGGAAGGCGCCCTCGTGCTTCTATTACGTCGAGACGATCGAGGAGATGCGCGCTCTGGCACGCGAGTTGCTGGCGGCGGGGGAGCCCTATACGCTCAAGATGCTTGCTATCAATGGCGGCGACTTGATTCGCGCCGGCGTCAATCCGGGCCCGGAGTTGGGCAAACTACTCAACACCGCCCTCGACGCCGTGATCGAAGACAACATTCCCAACGAACGTGAAGCCCTCCTGGCCCACCTCAACCTGGGGTAGTCAGGTGGTTCCATTCCATATGAGCTGCCCGGTTGACCTGCGCTTTCCATAACCTCACGACAAAATCTGGGCAATTTGGAATTTATTCTTGCGCTCGCGTTTTTTGTCCCGTAATATATTTCCTCGCAGCACGGCAGTGCAGATGTCATGTGGCCCGTTCGTCTAGCGGTTTAGGACGCCGCCCTCTCAAGGCGGAGATCACCAGTTCGAATCTGGTACGGGCTACCACTTCTTTTCTGCTGAGGCTTATGGCCCGTTCGTCTAGCGGTTTAGGACGCCGCCCTCTCAAGGCGGAGATCACCAGTTCGAATCTGGTACGGGCTACCATGAATCTGAGACCCGGACTTCCCATGGAAGTTCGGGTTTTTTATTTTCGAGCTACCATCTGCAATTCCCATTTGGCCCATAGCTTTACGTTCTGCTTGTGGCCCTTGCGGGTACAATATGCAAGATATTTGGACGGTCAGAAGGAGCCTCATGAAGGAGTCCTCTCAGCATACTTCTAAGCCCCAGGTCGAGGTTGAGGCCTCGGGCGGCGATGACAACAAGGGTGCGCGTCGCGGTGCCATTTTTATCGGCGTCGTGCTGGTTGGCTATATCGTCTATCTGATTGTGACCGGTCAGATGGGACAGTTCTGGGCTGCCATGTCGAGCGTCCAAGCGCCGTGGCTCGTTGCTGCATGCTTTTGCATGTTCCTGTACCTGTTCTTTGGCATCGTTGCCTATGCGATCGCCGTCTGGCTCGATCCCAATTCGCCCGTTGGCATTCGCGACCTGATTTCGGTCGAGGCGAGCGGTATCTTCTTTGGCAACCTAACGCCCATGATGATGGGCTCCACGCCTGCCCAGATCTACCGCCTGACCAAGGCAGGCCAAAACGTCGGCGAGGCCGGTGCCACGCAGTTCACGCGCTTTATCGTGTATCAGTTTGGCCTCGTTGCCTGGGGCGCCATTCTGCTGCTTGCCCGCATGCCGTTTTTCGCCGAGCGCTATGGCGACATGACGCTGCTGTGCGTCTTTAGCTTTGGCGGTCACTGCTGCATTCTGCTTGGCATCTTTGCCGTCGCGCTCATGCCCAAGACCGTCACGCGCGTCGCGCACTGCATCATCAATTGGCTCGAGCGAATGGGCGTCTCGGCCACCAAAATCGAGGGCTGGCGTACGTTTGTCGACGGTGAAATCTACTCGTTCTCCGAGAAGTTCAAGCTTTCGGCCGGCCACTTTTCGTCCATGCTGCTCACGGTGGTCATCACCATGTTGCAGCTCGCGTTTTTCTACCTCGTGCCGTATTTCCTGATGCTTGCCTTTGGCCACCACGAAGTCGACTTTTTCTCGGTCATGGCCGCGAGTGCCTTTGTTCAGCTCCTGAGCTCTGCTGTTCCCCTGCCCGGTGGCACCGGCGGTGCCGAGGGTGGCTTCGCGCTGTTCCTGGGTCATTTCTTTGGATCGGCGTCGACCGCTGGTTATCTGCTGTGGCGCCTCATTACGTTTATCGCGCCGACTATTTTGGCCGCGCCCCTGCTGGGCCTTAAGAGCGCTCACAACGAGAGTATCCATGCACGCTGGGAACGCGCGATGCGCAAGCTCGGACGAACGCCTCAGACCTCCTCTAAGCCTGCAAAGCCCCATCCTTTGCATGCGGTTACCGTAGACCCCAATCATCATGCTCAGAAGGATTCTGGGGCCGTCAAATCGGCGCATAAGGCCTATGTGCGCCAGACGGGTGACGGCATCCGTGTGTCCCCGGCTGCTTTGAACAAAAAGAAACACCCTAAGGCGTAATAGTTGGTCTTGCGTTCTTCATGTTGCCGGGCATTTTTGTGCCGGATGGGGGATAATCCTCTTACGTAGATTAACTCTCATCTGTTGATGAATGCTCGCATTCAGAAGGGACTCATCCATGGCCACCAGCAAACCGCGCCTCGACCGCCGCATCGTTCGCAGCCGCAATGCCATCCTTTCTGCATTTGAGCGCCTGTTGATGGATAAGCCGCTTGCCGACATTACGGTGAGTGCTATCGCGCGTGAGGCAAATGTCGACCGCAAGACCTTTTACGTACACTTCGGTACGGTTGACGGCCTGCTCGATGCCATTGCCGTTGATGTGGTGGAGATGATTGCCGACTCGGTCGAGAAAACGCTTGCTTCCATGGACGGCGACACGAATGAGCGCGCCCTCGGAGCGGCGGCAACGTTTTTTAAGACCATCAACGAGGCACTTTGCAATAACCTTGTGCTCAATCGCCAACTGATTGAAAACATCCCGCTCGACGATTTTATGACGCGTTTGCGCGTGCCGCTCGAGCACGAGATCGCCGAGCGCAATCTGCTGCCCGAGGGCCTAAAGGACGAGATGTTCGATTACTACCTGGCGTTTTTGCTGTCTGGTATTATCGGCATCTATCGCGCGTGGGCTTTGTCCGACGGCTCGGTTCCCATCGAGCGCGTCTCGGCGGTCGCTAACAATCTGACGTTGAACGGACTATCGAGTCTGGAGTCTCGTTTCGAATAGCACTAGCGCCTTATCCCCCCTTGAGTTGCGGTGAAATAGGGACTGAATAGGCCTTCTAGCGGCCTAAACAGTCCCTATTTCACCGCAACTCAGGGGGATTGCATTACTGGTAGCGCAGACACTCTACGGGGTCGAGTTTTGCGGCGCGGCGGGCGGGATAGAAGCCGAAGATGACGCCGATGCCGACGGAGACCGCAAAGGCCAGCAGCACCGTGGCGATCGAAAAACTCGGCGTAATGGTACCGCTGGCACCGAGCTCACCAAGCACGCCAGAGCCCGCGGCGAACATCGCTAGGCCCCAGGCAAGCAGATAGCCAATCAAAACACCCAGCAGGCCACCGGTGACGCACAGCGCCGAGGACTCGGCCAGAAACTGCGCGGTGATATCGCGACGGCTGGCACCCAAGGCTCGACGAATGCCAATCTCGCGGATCCGCTCGGTCACGTTGGTGAGCATCATATTCATGATGCCGATACCGCCCACGAGCAGCGAAATGCTGGCAACGGCGCCCATGATGAGCGAAAACGCGCCCATAAAGGAATTGAGGGCGTCGATGGCGCTTTTCATTGAGGTCGCCGATACGCTGTCATATTCGTCGTCGTCCGCTATGCCCTTCATGCTGCGCACCTTGGATTCAATCGTCTTGCACAGCTCGTCCATGTCCGTGCCCTCGGTGGCGAGCGCCGTTACGCTGGGAAACGACGGGTTCTCGTCGCCAAAGAGGCCCGAGATGGTCTCGCGCGGCATGTATAGCGTGAGCGAGCCCATGGAGTCGCTGCCGCCGTCGATGACACCGACAATCTGCACCTCGCCGTTGGAGACCTTAATGGTCTTGCCCACCGCGTCCTGCTCGTTGCCGTACAGCTGATCGCCGCCGCCACGGCTGATGAGCGCCACGCGTGCGCCAGATTGGGACTCGGCCTGGGTGTAGGTGCGCCCCGCGACGAGCTTGCTGGCACCCACGGCGTCGAGCATGTCGCTATCGACGCCCTGCGCCATGACGGTATAGCTTTTGTCACCGGCCTTGTACTCGGTATAGGCGCTGTCCACGATGCCGATCTGCTCGATCTGCGGCACCATCTTGCGAAGCTTCTCAACGTCCGATTCGGTGAGCTCTTGCGACGAATAGATCTGCACCATACGCGCTGCGTTGAGGCCCAGGCTGTTGACTAGGCTGTTTTGGATACCGCCGATAAGCGAGGTCATGGCAATGACGGAGGCGATGCCAATGACGATGCCCAGGATGGTGAGTAGGCTGCGTCCCTTGTTGGCCTCGAGGGAGTGAAGGGCTTCTTGGATGAGGTCGCGCGTGCTCATGCCTTCACTCCTTTCGTCGGATTGGAGTGTGCGGAAATCGTGGGCAGGCTATCAATGGCGCCGCGCAGGGTCTGCGGCGCGTGGGCGATGTATGCGCCATCGTGAATCCTGCCGTCGCGAATGGTTACGGCACGGTCGGCCTCGGCGGCGATACCGGGATCATGCGTGATGAGCACGATGGTCTTGCCGCGTTCCTGGAGTTTGTGGAAGGTCTCCATCACGAGTGCTCCGGTGGCGGAGTCCAGGTTTCCCGTCGGTTCGTCCGCCAGGATGATGGGTGGATCGTTGACGAGGGCGCGCGCGATGGCAACCCTTTGCATCTGTCCGCCCGATAGCTCTGAGATGCGGTGGTCCCAGTGGTCGACCGGCAGCGTGACGGCTTGCAGCGCATGGACGGCGCGCATCTCACGCTGAGCCCGCGGCACGTTGGTGTACGACAGCGGCAGCATGACGTTTTCGATGACCGATAGGCGCGGCAGCAGGTTAAAGCTCTGAAAGACAAATCCGATGCTCAGGGCGCGGACTTCGGTGAGCTCGTCATCGTCGAGCTCCGCCACGTTGAGGCCCTGTAGGTAATAATCGCCTGCCGTCGGCTTGTCCAGGCAGCCCAGGATGTTCATGAGCGTTGACTTGCCCGAGCCCGAAGGGCCGGTAATGGCCACGAACTCGCCGGGATTCACGGCCAGGCTCACGTTATGCAGGATATGGGCGCAGCCGGCATCGCTCTCAAAAATGCGATGCACGTTGCGGATGTCGATGACGGGACGCATTATATGCCCTCGTCGGCAGACATGCTGCCAGAGTCGCCGCCGTCGGCCGTCATGCCTGCGCCGGTGTCCACGATAAGGGTGTCGCCGTCGCGCAGTTTGGTGACCGGTACGTCCGCGTTGATCTCGTTTCCCTGGTCATCGCGCTTAACCTGCGTTTTGCCGACCACGGCGTCGTTATCGTTTTGCGTCACGACGGTCACCTTTACGCGTCGGGTCTGTTTGCCTTCGCCGTCGGTTGCCACGTTGACGTAATAGTTTTCGCCATCCTCGGTCATGAGCGCCATGGTCGGCACCATCACCACATCGTCGAGCTGTTCGGTTACCACCGAGACCTCGGCGGTCATGCCCGGCTTGAGGCGCGCGTCGGGTGCTTCGATGAGGATGTCGACGTTAAAGGTCACGCTGCCGCCGCCGTTAGCGTCGGAGTTTGCCACCGATGCGATGGCTGTGACCGTTCCCTGGCTCACGATATCGGGAAAGGCCGGATAGGTAACATTGGCGCTCTGCCCAACGGCGATTTTGGCGATATCCTTTTCACCCACCTGAACGGTGACCTTCATCTTGGAGAGGTCGGCGATCTGCATGCACTGCTTGCCGCCGCTCGTATCGCCTTCGCCCATAATCATGCCGCCCGTCACCGTGGCGCCGACCTTGGCGTTGAGCTCGACGATACTGCCCGAGCTGGGCGCGGTCACGGTGCGCTCGGCGGCTTTGGCGTTGGCCTGGTCCAGGGTCGCCTGGGCTGAGGCTAGGTTGCGTTGGGCGCTCGAGACGGCACTCGTGTCGGCGGTGCCGCTGGCGCCACCCGCGCCTGCCGCATCTGTATCAGTCGTCGGAGCGGCTTGGGCGGCAGCTACCGCTTTCTGCGCGTTGGCGAGGTCTTCCTTGGCAGCTGTCATTGCGCGCTGCGCCTCGGCTACGTTGCGATCGAGCTCGTCGTTTTTAATGGTCATGAGCACGTCGCCCTCGTTGACGGACTGGCCGGCTTGCACGTTGATCGATGCCACCGTGCCGTCGACAGAAGGGGAGACCACCGAAGCCGAGATGGGCTTGAGCTGGCCTTTAGCCTCGACGGTGGTCGTAAACGTGCCCTCAGTGACCATGTCGGTCACCGGCCCGTCGCTACCTGTGGGCCGTGCGCTGATGACCAAGGTCACGACAACGGTGATGAGCACAATGGCGGCCACGACGCCGGCCGCAATGCCGCGTCGGATGAGCTTTTTGCGCCGACGCTCGGCACGCTTCGCCTTGAGCTTGGCGTAGGCCTCTTCGTCAGAAATCTCGGTTGCATCGCTTGTGCTGCCGTTTTGCTGTGTGGCGTGCACGTTTGTTATGAGGGGAAGCGTTTCGGTGGCACCCTCGGGCGCTCGCTCGGTATCATTCGGTCCCGGGGTGATGGTGGGGACATTCGACATGGCATCTCCTTTATAGAAAGTTCTTCGATAAGTATATGCGCCCGTCGCGAGAGGCGGGCGCATATGGCGGTATCTTTCGGAACTGTTAGATTGGAGCGTCAGTCCCCCGTTGTGCGAAGGCGTGTTTCCCTACGAGTGCACGACCACGCACAGGCCGACGCTGATGCAGTCGTGGAGTGCCTTGGCATCGGCCAGGCGCAGGTTGATGCAGCCGTGGCTTCCGCACCACTTGTACGATTCGGCACTATCGAAACTCGAATCGTTTTGCCAGGTAGCGTCGTGGAAGCCGACCATATTTCCTTCGAACGGCATCCAGTAGCTGACCGGGCTCTCGTATTTGGGCTTTCCGGTCGCGGGGTCTTTGGCTCCGATGAGCTTGCTTGCGCCGTCGTTGCTGTTGATCTGCCACACGCCCTCGGGGGTGGCGTCTTCGCCCGGTTTGCCGGAAATAAAGTTGGCCTCCCACACGATATTGCCGTTCTCGTCGTAGTAGCGCGCGTGCTGCTCGGACAGGTCGACGTCGATATAGGCCTTCCAATCGGGCTCGCCCTTGGCGGTAAACGTGTCGGCCTTCTTGGAGTACGAAATCTCGATATCGCCGGTCTGCTTGTTATTGATGGCGTCCTCGACCTGCTTGGCGAGCGTGTCGCTGTCGATGGACCAGCCAAAGTCGCCGCCCTCGACAGCGCACTCCTTGCCGTCGGCGCGCGTCCACCAGCGGGTGGTGCCCACGGTGTTAAAGCCGTTGGCGAGCTCGGCGGCCCAGCTGCTGATCTGCGATGTATCGAGCGTGGGGTTGGCCGGATCGGCAAAGCTGATCCACTGCAGCACCGAACTGCCGTCCACCTTACCGGCATCATTGCCGTTGAGCTTAAGGGTCACGTTGACGCCCAGGAAGTTGTTGGCGGCATCGCATGCAGCCTGAATCTGGTCGTTGGTGAGGGTGCCGTTGAGCGGTTCGTAAGCGTCGTTGCCGATCTTGGTGATATCGACGTTCTCGGCGAGCGACGCGAGCTCGATCTCGGCATATTTGATGACATGCTCGCGGTTGAGCTTCTCGTCGGAACGGGCCTTCTCAACGGTGAACTTGCCGGCCTTTTCGTCATAGGAGCTGGCGGCCTCGAAGGTGCCCGAGCGGCCCTCGTTGAACTCGTCGATGGCGCTGCCCAGGCCCTCCTCAAACTGCTTTTGATCAAAGGCATCGGAGAGCATGGACAGGTCGACGTCCTGGTCCAAGTCGACCGAGTCGTTCTTGGTAGCGCTATCGGTTTTGCCGCTGAGCGACGCGATGAGGCGCGATGGCCACAGCAGCGGCCCGTTTTTGCTGATAATCTCGTGGGCGGCTTCCTCGCCATCGACGATGGGCTCGTCGGACTCGGGCTGGTAGGTCCAGCTAAAGCTGTCATCCGAAACGGTGAGCTTGTAGTGCTTCCATGCCGAGTTGACCTTGGTGGCTGCCGAAGATGCGTTAGAGAGCGAGATGTCGACGCCGGCGATGGTGGTGTTGGGGTAAGCGACCTGCGAGAACGCCACGACGCCTACGATGTAGACGATCGCGACGAGGCCGAGGACGACAAAGAGGGCCGTCTTTCCACCCGACTTGCTGCTTTTGTTGGTGCGCTTGTCCGCGGGCCCGCGATTGTTTGCCGCGCGAGCGTGCGAAGGTCCCTGCTTGGGGGCGGCACCATGTGCGGGACGCTGCTGATATTGTTGATGCGGCTGGTATTGACGCTGATTCGGACGCTGAGAGGCATTGGCCGGGCCGTGTTGTTGGGTGTGAGCCGGAGCGATGGGGCGCGGCGATTGGACGCCGCCGGTATGCCTACTGGGCTGTTGCGGATCGGGAATCATGCTGCTGCGGTCGATTTGCGACATCGTATATATTTCCTTCGAGTTTCGCCTTGCGGCTCATCGTGTTTTAACTGGGCTTGCATTATAGCGATTAGCCTGTTGTTTGTGGTGCGGAAACAGTATCAGTTTGGAGAAGTCTGTCTATCCGCATATGCCGCATTTGGCGCAGGCAGAAAGCGCGGCCGGGGCTTGAGCGATGCCGCCCTTGGCCGTCTCGCGCAGGGTTGCCGGCAGGGCGTGGCCCACCGAGAGCATCACATGCGCCATCTGGTCAAACGGCACCAGGCTCTTGATGCCGGCGAGCGCGAGCTGGGCCGAGCTGAAGGCCGCGGCCACGCCGATGGCATTGCGGTTTTGGCACGGCACCTCGACCAGTCCGCCCACGGGGTCGCAAACGAGGCCCAGCAGATTGCTCAGCGCGATGGAGCTGGCGTCAAGTGCCTGCTCGGGGGTGCCGCCGAGCATCTGCACCAGCGCGGCGGCAGCCATGGCGGCGGCGCTTCCCACCTCGGCCTGGCAGCCGCCCTCGGCGCCGGCTACGCAGGCGCTCGTGGTGAGGTTGAGGCCGATGGCGGCGGCACAGTAGAGAGCGTCCATGACCTTCTCGTCATCGAGCTGCAGGTGGTCGGCCAGGGCCAGCACGCAGCCGGGCACGACGCCCGCGGAGCCTGCCGTGGGGGCCGCGACGATCACGCCCATGGTGGCGGAACGCTCAAGTACGGCCATGGCGCGGGCCACGGCATCGGTCTGAACGGTGCCCATTAAACTGGAGCTAAGGTCGTTGCGGCCGGTGGCATCGACGAGCTTAGCCTCGCCGCCGATAAGCCCGCCGAGCGAGCGCTGCGGATTGGCGATGGGGGTCGTGGTCTCCTCGCGCATGACGTCGAGCACGCGGCGCATGGCGGCGACGGCGTGCATCTCGCCGGTCAGACGCGCCTCGCGCACGGCCATGACGGCGCCGATGCCGAGTCCCAGCTCCTCGCATGCGTCGAGCAGCTGCTCGCCGTCGTCGAAGACCTCCTTGGCCGAGACGCCGGGGGAGAGCGATGATGCCGAGCCGGGGAGCTCAATAAAGGTGGCGTAGCCGACGTTGTCGAGTTTGCGCAGCATGGGGATGACGGTGTCGTCGGGTGTGCCGTCGGTCTCAAAGACGGAGTAGGCCTGGCCGCCCACCTCGGTGCGGTAGGTACGGCAAAACGCGATGTTTACATGGGCGTAGGCGAGCAGGTTCGTTAGCGCGGCGAGCACGCCGGGGACGTCCTGGTGCGCCACGAAGAGCGTGGAATACATACCTGAGATGTCGACACCGACGCCGTTGATGCGGCTGATGCGCATCTTGCCACCGCCGAGACTCTCGCCGCGGACCTGCGCCGTAGCGCCTGTGTCGTCAACCATCTCGATATCGACGGTGTTGGGGTGGATGGAGGCGTCGTCGCCCTTGATGTCAAAGTGATATTCGAGGCCCTGCTCGCGTGCGAGGTCGAAGGCCTGCTTGATATTCTCGTCGTCGGTGTCGAGCCCCAGGATGCCCGCGACGAGCGCGCGGTCGGTGCCGTGGCCGCGGTAGGTGTGGGCGAAGGAGTTCCACAGGCCAAAGATGACCTTGGTGATGCGGCCCTCGAGCAGGCTGGCGGCCACCTGGGCGCACCGCAGGGCGCCGGCGGTGTGCGATGAGCTGGGGCCGACCATGACGGGCCCCAAGATCTCGAATGCCGAGGTCGTAGCTAGTGTTTGCGGCTTGCCTGCCATGTGTGCTCCTGTTCTATCCCGTCGTCCCGAGGGGCGGGGCATAAGGTCGCCTGCTCGGACAGTCCTGCTCGCGCGGAGAGCACATTAAGTGCTCTCCGGCTCGTGCGGAACTCGCGATCGACCTTATGCCCCGCCCCTCGGGACTAAGGATACATGGTTGGAGCTGCTAGATGGCAAAATTCATTAGCTTGGGACGTGTCTTACCTTGCATATCGAAACATCTTCACCACCGTTTAAATAAAAAAAGAAGTACCGGTTGTGAACGGTACTTCTTTTGATGCGTTGTTATTTGGCTGTGGCTTTTCTTGTTAGCTTACAGACCGCAGGCTGCTTTGAGTTCTTCGACTCGATCTGTCTTCTCCCAGGTGAAGTCGGCGTCTTCGCGGCCGAAGTGGCCGTAGGCTGCCGTCTTCTCGTATATCGGTCGACGCAGGTCCAGGTCGCGGATGATGGCGCCCGGGCGCAGGTCGAAGGTCTTCTCGACGGCCTCGACGATCTTGTCCTCGGCAACATGCGCGGTGCCGAAGGTGTCTACCATGATAGACAGCGGCTTGGACACGCCGATGGCGTAGGCCAGCTCGACCTCGCAGCGGTCGGCCAGGCCGGCGGCCACCACGTTCTTGGCGACCCAGCGCGCGGCGTATGCGGCGGAGCGGTCGACCTTGGTGCAGTCCTTTCCGCTAAAGGCGCCGCCGCCGTGACGGCCGTAACCGCCGTAGGTGTCGACGATGATCTTGCGGCCGGTGAGGCCCGTGTCGCCCATGGGGCCGCCCACGACAAAGCGACCGGTGGGGTTCACATAGATGTCGGCGTTGTCCCACGGCATGTTCTCGGCAGCCATGACGGGGGCGATGACGTACTCGATGAGGTCGTCCTTGATCTTGCCCATGTCCTCGATCTCGGCGGCGTGCTGCGTGGAGATGACGATGGTCGTGACCTCGACGGGCTTGCCGTCCTCGTAGCGTACCGTGACCTGGGTCTTGCCGTCGGGGCGCAGGTAGGGCAGGGTGCCGTCGTGGCGCACGGCAGCCAGGCGCTCGGCCAGGCGGCTCGCCAGGTAGTGCGGCATTGGCATGAGGGTCTTGGTCTCGTTGGAGGCATAGCCAAACATCATACCCTGGTCGCCGGCGCCGATCAGGTCGATCGGGTCGGTGGTGGCGCCGGTCTGGGTCTCGAAGGACTCGTCGACGCCCTGGGCGATATCGGGCGACTGCTCGTGGATGAGGCTCATAACGCCGCAGGTATCGCAGTCAAAACCGAACTTTGCGCGGTTGTAGCCGATGCGACGGATGACGCCGCGGGCAATTTCCTGCACGTCGACGTAGGCCTGGGTGCGGATCTCGCCGGCAACGATGACGGTGCCGGTGGTCACGAGGGTCTCGCAGGCGCAGCGGACGTTCTCAACGTTGGCGGGCACGCCGTTGGGCGCAATGTAGCCCTGCTCCTGCAGCTCTATTTCTTTAGCGAGGATTGCGTCGAGGACGGCGTCGCTGATTTGGTCAGCAATCTTATCGGGATGACCTTCGGTCACCGACTCCGACGTAAATACAAAGGACCCGTGTTGGGGTGGGATGGAACGAAGTTCTTCTGACATGATTGTCCTTTCAAAAACGTGTCCCGGCGACCGTTACCATTCCGCCGAGCTCTATATGCAAAGGCACATCATATCGCGTTAATCGAATATTCACACCCTTTCCGCATCTACTCATTGGGGACAGACTTAAATGAGTGGCCGGGTACTCATTGGGTAGTCATTTAAGTCTGTCCCCAATGAGTGGGTCGGTGCCCTTTGTGCGGAGGTTGCTTTGTTGCTTTATACTGATGCGGTTAGACATCCATCCAGCAATCGAGGAGATTTCCATGGCATCAGACGTTCGCGTCCGCTTTGCACCCTCACCGACGGGTAAGCTGCACATCGGCGGCGCCCGCACCGCTATCTATAACTGGGCTTTTGCCCGCGCAAACGGCGGCACGTTCATCCTGCGCATCGACGACACTGACCCCACCCGTTCCACCGACGAGAACACGCAGATTATCCTGCGCGCCATGCGTTGGCTGGGTCTTGACTGGGACGAGGGCCCCGAGGTGGGCGGCAACTTTGGCCCCTATGCCCAGACCGAGCGCCTGGACCTGTACAAGCAGGCCGCCCAGAAGCTTTGGGACGAGGGCAAGGCCTATCCCTGCTTCTGCACCAAGGAGCAGCTCGAGGCTGACCGCAAGGCCGCGCAGGAGCGCAAGGACCCCTTCCAGGGCTATCAGCGCCGCTGCCGCGATCTGGATCCCGAGGAGGCACGCCGTCGCATCGAGGCCGGCGAGCCCTACGTCCTGCGCATCAAGGTGCCCGAGGACCGCGGCGACGTCGTCATCCACGACGTCGTCCACGGCGAGGTGACCTTCGATGCCAAGGAGCTCGACGACTTTGTCATCTTCCGCTCTGACGGCACGCCCACGTACAACTTTGCGACCGTCGTCGACGACGCCATGATGAAGATCACCCATGTCATTCGCGGCGACGACCACCTTTCCAACACCCCGCGCCAGGTCATGGTCTACGAGGCCCTCGGCGCGCCCGTGCCCACGTTTGCCCACATCTCCATGATTCTTGGCGCCGACGGCAAGAAGCTTTCCAAGCGCCATGGCGCCACCTCGGTGGAGGAGTACCGCGACGCCGGCTACCTGCCTGACGCTTTCGTCAACTACCTGGCGCTGCTCGGCTGGTCGCTCGACGGCGAGACCACGATCATCCCGCGCGATGTCCTGGCCAGCAAGTTCTCGCTCGACCGCATCTCCAAGAACCCAGCGACCTTCGACCCCAAAAAGCTCGACTGGGTCAATGCCGAGTACATCAACGGCATGTCCGACGCCCAGTTTGCCGACGAGATCATGATCCCCGAGCTGCACGAGGCGGGTCTCATCGAGGGTAATGTCGAGTACGGCGAGGATTGGATCGACGCACTCGCGGCCATCGTCAAGCCGCGCACCAAGATGCCGGCCGACGCCGTGACCGTCGCCGCCCCCATCTTTGCCACGGCCGAGACGCTCGAGTATGACGAGAAGTCCGTCAACAAAGGCCTGGCCAAGGAGGGCATGGGTGCCATTCTGGACGCCGCCAAGGCCGCGCTCGAGGGTGTTACCGAGTGGACCGCCGAGGCCATCGACGCTGCGCTTGAGCCGCTGCCCGAGCAGATGGACCTCAAGAAGCGCGTGGTATTCCAGGCCGTGCGCGTCGCCGTCTGCGGCAACATGGTGAGCCCCCCGCTGGGCGAGACCATGGCGCTCGTCGGCCGCGATGACTGCCTGGCGCGTATCGACCGCGCCCGCACGATGGCGCTGTAACAGTCGCGTAAACGCATGTATCCGAGCCCCGCTCAATACGAGTGGGGCTCTTGTTTCTAAAGACGTATGGGATGGGAGGTACAGAGACCATGGCCGAGCAACTGTCGCTGTTTGGTTCGCCCGAACCTGAGCAGGCTTCCGTTGGGCCGTCACGCACGGCCGAGCAAGCCAAGCCCGAGCCTGCGCCCGAGCCCATTGCCGCCTACGCGAGCGTGGTCCTCGATATTCCCACCCGCGCGCTGTCCGAGCCGTTTGCTTACGGCATTTCTCAGTCCTTTGCCAACGAGGCGCAGATCGGATCCACCGTTCTGGTCCACTTTGGCAACCGTGCTGCCGCGGGCTATATCGTCGACATTGCGTCTGGGCTGGGCGAGTTGCAAGGCAACAACGCCCTCGACCCCTCGCGCGTCAAGCCCATCGAGACCATCCTCAGCAAACCGCTCTTTGGCGTCGAGGCCGCCCGCATTGCGCGTTGGATGAGCCGCGAGTATGTCGCGACGCTTTCCGAATGCCTGCGCCTGTTTTTGCCTCCGGGTGGCAGCCCGCGTGTCGTTAAGGGCGATGACGGGGCGTGGACGGTCGAGCGTCCCGCCGTCAAGCCTATCCAAAACCGCTGGGTGATGCTTACGCCCGAGGGCTTTGACTATACGCCGCCCAAGACCGCAGTTCGCCAGCGTCAGCTCATCGAGGCGCTCCAGTGCGGACCGGTCACGACGCGCGACCTCAATTTGCTCTACAACAGTATGTCGGCGACCATCAAGGCGCTTGAAAAACGCGGCGTCGTGGTGGTGGAGGAGCGCCGTGCCTGGCGCGGTTGCAGCGAGCAGACTACGCTGTCCTCGGCAAGCGGTAAAGCGCCGGTCGCACTTACGAACGGCCAGCAGCAGGCGCTCGCGCAGATTGAGCGCGCTCGCCTGGATGCGCACGGCGACGTAGTCCTTGTCGACGGCGTCACCGGATCCGGTAAAACCGAGGTCTACCTCTCCGCTATCGAGCGCGTGCTCGAGGCCGGCCGTTCAGCGTGCGTGCTTGTGCCCGAGATCTCGCTGACGGCCCAAACCGTCGGGCGCTTCCGTTCGCGCTTTGGCGAGACGGTTGCTGTGTTCCATTCGCGCCTTTCGGCCGGTGAGCGCCTAGACCAGTGGGATATGGTCGCCAGCGGTGCCGCACGCGTGGTCGTGGGCGCCCGCTCGGCGCTCTTTTGCCCGCTCAGCGACCTGGGCCTCATCATCATCGACGAGGAGCACGAGACCAGCTATAAGCAGGGTTCCAGCCCGCGCTACCATGCGCGCGAGGTGGCGGCCGAGATGGCGCGTCGCTATCGCTGCCCGCTCGTGTTGGGCTCGGCTACGCCTTCTGCCGAGGCCCTCGACCGCTGCCGCCGCGGCACGTTCAACGGTGTCACTTGGACACGCGTCGAGATGCCCGAGCGCCCGGGACACGCCGTGCTGCCCGAGGTTCGCATTGCCGACCTGCGCCGCGAGTTCTCGCACGGCAGCCGCTCCATGTTCTCAATACCGCTGATGGAAGGCTTAGAACGCGTGGTCGAGCGTCGCGAGAAGGCCGTGCTGCTGCACAACCGCCGCGGTTTTGCGCCGTTTTTGATGTGCCGCGAGTGCGGCTGCGTCCCCACCTGCAACCACTGCTCCACCGCGCTCACGTACCACGAGCGCACGCACACGCTGCAGTGCCACACCTGCGGATCGTCCTGGCGCGTGCAGCCCTATCCTGCACCCACGAGCCGCTGTCCCAAGTGCGGCAGTCGCTACTTGGCAAAAATGGGCCTGGGTACGCAGCAGATTGAGGACGCACTGCACCAGATGCTGCCTGACGACGTCGCTATCATTCGCATGGACGCCGATTCCACGCGCGGCAAAGACGCACACAAAAAGCTGCTCGAACAGTTCGATGCCGCCGATTGCGCGGTGCTGCTGGGTACTCAGATGATTGCAAAGGGTCTCGACTTTCCCGAGGTCACGCTCGTGGGCGTGGTCAATGCCGACTTTGCGCTGAAGCTCCCCGATTTTAGAGCAGGGGAGCGCGCCTACGATCTGCTGGAGCAGGTTGCGGGCCGCGCCGGTCGCGGCGATCGCCCCGGCGAGGTTATCATCCAGACCTACCTGCCCGAGGACCCGGTCATTCGCGCTGTCGCTGAGCACGACCGCTCGATCTTTACCGACTACGACCTGGACCAGCGCCGCGACGCCCTGTACCCGCCGTTCGTGCGCCTGGCCAACATCTTGGTATGGTCGACGAACGCGGACGACGCGCGGGACTACATCGGTCGCATCGCGAAGCTCCTCAAGCGCCGCTGGCATGCCGCCGCGCCCGACTTTTTGCGGTCGGGGAGCGCCGTGCCCCAGGTGCTGGGCCCGGCTTCGTGTGTAATCGAGAGAGCCAAGGACCGTTACCGCTTCCATCTGCTTGTAAAGTCGCCGGTAGGGTACCATGTCTCTGATGATATCGACGCCTGCCTCAAAGAGGTGGGCTCCGTGCGCGGCGTGAGCGTGAGCGTTGACGTCGATGCCTATGATTTGATGTAACAACCCGAAAGGATGGCCATGGAAGCCAACGGAATCGTACTGTCGCCCGACCCTCGTCTGCGCCAGGAGTGCGCCGTCATCGAGGAGATCACCCCGGCGATTGAGGCGCTTGCCGAGAAGATGAAGAAGATGATGTTCGACAACGGCGGTTGCGGCCTGGCCGCCCCGCAGATCGGTGAGCTCATTCAGCTCGTCACCATCGACTGCGACTACAGCGACAAGAACGATTACGACCCGTACGTGCTCATCAACCCCGTCATTGTCGAGCAGAGTGACCATTTGGTGCCGTTTAGCGAGGGCTGCCTTTCCATCCCCGGCATTAGCTGCGAGATCGAGCGTCCCGATCACGTTGTCGTCGAGGCGTATGACCTGGATGCCAACCTGATTCGCTATGAGGCCACAGGCGACCTGTTCTGCGTGTGCCTGCAGCACGAGATCGATCACCTGCACGGCAATACCATGTTCGAGCGACTCAAGCCGATGCAGAGGCTCAAGGCAGTCAAGGAGTACCAGGACGCCCTGGCCCGCGGCGCTCGACCGGGCGAGACGGAGTAGGTCCCACCGTCCCCTTTCCGCCGCAGGCTTAGGTTTTGCTCCATGCTCAAACAGTCCTGCTCGCGCGAAGAGCACATTAAGTGCTCTTCGGCTCGTGCGGAACTGCGCGTGGAGCAATAACCTAAGCCCTGCGGCGGAAGGGGACTGCGTTTTCGTGCTCCTCTTCGCCCGGGTGCCGTTGGGCCAGGGAGGGGCGTCTTCGCTGATAGGTGCTTTGTTGGAAGAGCTGCTTTTATTGCGGCTCTTTCTTTGGTTTTGGGTATATTTGTTCTTGTTGAAATGTTATTGCGGATGGGCTGGGTACTTGGCTTTCCGCTGTTATTTGTAGCCGTCTCGGCTTTTGTTGAGGGGAGACGTTCTTTATGCGTATTGTGTTTATGGGTACGCCTGACTTTGCTGTGCCTTCGCTGGCTTCGCTTGTTGAGGCTGGGAACGAGATTGCGCTTGTTGTTACTCGTCCCGATGCTGTTCGTGGGCGTGGTAAAAAGTTGGAGCCGTCTCCTGTTAAGGCTAAGGCGCTTGAGCTGGGGTTGCCGGTCGTTGAAGCAAATCGTATGACGCCTGAGGTTGTTGAGACGCTCCAGGCTGCCCAGGCTGACATTTTCTGTGTGGCTGCCTATGGTTGCATTTTGCCTGATGAGGTGCTGCATATGGCGTCGCTTGGTATTGTGAATGTTCATGCTTCGCTGCTGCCTCGTTGGCGTGGTGCTGCTCCTATTCAGCGTGCCATTCTTGCTGGTGACAAGGTTGCTGGCGTTTCCATTATGCGCATTGGGCATGGCGTGGATACGGGCGCTTATTGTGCCCAGGCCTCTACGTCGGTTGCCGGTAAGCATGCCGAGGCGCTCACGATGGAGCTTGGTGAGCTTGGCGGTAAGTTGCTTGCCGATACGCTTCCTTCGCTTGCCGATGGCTCGGCTGTTTGGACCGAGCAGGATGAGTCGTTCGTCACGCATGCTGCCAAGATTTCCAAGCAGGAGATGCGTCTGGATCCGAAGATGGCGGCGCTCGATTGCGTGCGTCATGTGCTTGCTTCGTCCGATACCGCGCCTGCCCGTTGCGTGATTGCCGGTAAGTCGGTTCGCGTGCTCGATGCCGCGCCGGCTGATGTCTCGCTTGGCGAGGGCGCTGTTGCCGTCAAGAGCAAGCGTGTTTACCTGGGCCTTTCCGATGGCGCGGTTGAACTGCTTGAGGTTAAGCCCGATGGCAAGCGTGCCATGACTGCTTCTGCCTGGGCTGCCGGCCTGCAGGGTGCCGATCTGACGTGGGGTGTTTTGTCATGAGCAAGCTTTCTCCCGCGCGCAAGCTTGCGCTCGATGTGTTGATGGAGGCCGATCGCCGCGGTATGTATGCGCGCGACGTGCTCTCGTCCCGCGCTTCCGCCAAGGCCATTGACCAGCGCGATTCCGCTTTTGCCGCTCGTTTGGCGCTCGGTGTTGCCGCCACGCAGGGTATTTTGGATGAGTTGCTCGATCAGTTTTTGGATAAGCCCAAAAAGGTCGCGCCGCGCGTTCGCATGGCGCTTCGCATCTCGGCCTTCGAGATGCTCTACCTGCATACGCCGGGCCGCGTTGCCGTGAGCCAGGGCGTTGAGCTGGTGCGCAGCGGTGCGAAGTCTGCCGCGGGCCTGGCTAACGCGGTGTTGCACAAGGTTGCGGACAACGTTGAGGACTTTGCCACGGCATCCGACGTTGATGAGTCCGAGCGCCGCCTGGTTCGCCTATCTCGTTTGATGGGTCTTCCTCGCTGGCTGTGCGCTCGTATTATGGCCTCGTTCGATACGCCCGAGGGCGCGCTCAACTTTGCCGGCAATCTGGCTCCCGCGCCTCTTGCACTGCACGAGAATGCGTTTGCGACCAAGGCCGATCCGTTTATTTCCCAGCTTGTGGCACCCGTGTTCCCGGGTTGCCACGCGCCGGTCGATGCGCAGGTCACGGTTGCATCGGGCGTGTTTGAGCGTGCTGCCGCGGTTGCCTCGGACCTCAACGCCCAGCTAATCGCTACTGCCGCAACACGTCCCGGTCGTTGCCTGGAGATTGGCGCCGGTCGCGGCACCAAGACCTATGTGATGATGTGCCAGGCCAAGCGTGCCGGGTACGAGCATCAGCATACCGCGCTCGATCTGCACGATCGTAAGTGCGATCAGAATCTCGCGCGCCTGCATAAGGCGGGTATCTCGGGTGTTCGTACGGTGTCGGGCGATGCCTGCGAGCTCAATGAGGTGCTCACGTCCTTTGATGCCATGCTCGGTGAGCCTGCCCTGTTCGACACGGTGTTTATCGATGCACCGTGCTCTGGCACTGGCACTATGCGCCGCCATCCCGAGATACCGTGGCGCCTGACCGAGAAGGACGTTACGACTGAGCTGCCCCGCCTGCAGCTGACGATGCTCAAGGAAGCAGCTGCGCGCGTGGCTGTCGGCGGTGAGCTCATTTATGCGACATGCTCGGTGTTTGATGAAGAGAACACGCAGGTCGTGGATGCCTTCCTGGCCTCTCCCGAGGGCGCCGGCTTTACCGTGGCGCCGCTCTCCGAAGCCCAGATTCTGCAGCTCCCCGAGTACGACTACGCCAAGAGCCTCGTCACCCTGCGCCAAAACGCTCGAGGCCTCTTCCAAAGCGTGCCGGTAAACGCCGACTCCTACGACGGCCACTTCTGCGCCCGCCTGGTCCGCAAGTAACTTCTAAGTTGCGGTGAAATAGGGATTGAATAGCGGCATCTACCGGCCAAACAGTCCTTATTTCACCGCAACTCAGAAGGTCGTGCGAGTGGAGATCGCAATAGCGGTAAAGAGTGGGAAAAATGGCCCTGTTTCATACTTGCTGTTATCAAAAGTAGGGCGGATTACGGGGCTAGATCGGTGATGCCCGACCACAGCAAAAATGGCCTAAATAAAACCGCAGGTAGATGACTTGTTGAAATTTGCAAATTACCGGAATGGATAGAGGTTGTCAATTCAGCCCCGTAATCCGGTAGAGTTTTGAAATGTTGCAAACTTAGCATCAGTCCGAAATCCGATCTAAAGAAAAGTTGCGGTGAAATGGTTCCTGTTTGGCCGTTGGATGGGCTGATTCAGGAACTATTTCACCGCAACTCATAGGGAAATCTGAGTAGTGAGACCGCTTGCCGCTAGTGGTTGTGCGGGCAGTTGGCGCAGCAGCCGCTTGTGGCGTTGGTGCTGGAACCACCGCTTCGCTGGTCGGTGTTGTAGAAGCCGCTGCCCTCAAACTTGATGCCGCTGGCCGAGAACGTCTTGGATGCCGGAGCGCCGCAGCTCGGGCACACGACCTCGGGGGTTTCGGACATGGGATGCTCAACCTCAAACACGTTGCCGCAGCTCGAGCACTTGTAATCGTAGCGCGCCATAATACTTCCTTTTCAGTACAAAGCGGGCAGATTGCTCTGCCCGCATAAATTCAAACAGCTGTAACTGTACCCTATATCGGGGGTTTTATCACGCTTCGCCCCAGAATCTATGGGTGTTGCGCAGGAGCTGTGCAGTTTTACCTTCGGCGGCCGCAACGTCCACCTCATCGGCCTGCCAGGTCCAGTTGCCCGTGGCGACACCCGGCACGTTCATGCGCGCATTGTCGCCTAGCCCCAGGATGTCCTGCAGCGGCATCATCACCAGGGGAGCGTCGCTTGCCAGCGCATCGCCCATCAGCTTGGCCGCCACCTCAACACCGCTCGGCTCGTCGCCGCCCGCAAAGGAGCGCGTGCACCAACCGGCGAGCGTCGACGTGTCGTGCGTCGAGGTGTACAGAATCTTGCCAGGCGTGGGATACACGCCGTTTCGGACGTCGTAATCGCTAAACTCCAGCACGTCCATACCGGGGAAGCCGCAGGTCGAAGCCATGGCGCGAACGCCGGGCGTCAGGTAGCCCAGGTCCTCGGCGATAAAGTTGAGCGGCCCCAGCTCGTCATAGGCAGTCTGGAACAGGTCCTTGCCCGGACCCGTCAGCCAGCGGCCGTCAGCGCAGGCTTTGCCTGCGGGAATGCTAAAGTAGCTGTGGAATCCCAGGAAGTGGTCCAGGCGCACTCGGTCGTAGAGCGAGAACGCGCGACGTAGACGGTCCATCCACCAGCGGTAGCCGTTCTCCTTCATGTGGTCCCAGCGGAAGGTGGGGTTGCCCCACACCTGGCCCTCGGGCGCAAAATTGTCGGGCGGCGCGCCAGAGATCTCAATCGCCTTACCGGTATCGGACAGCCAGAAGTTCTCGGGCTCGCTCCATGCGTCTGCCGAATCGTCCGAAACATACATAGGAATGTCGCCGATAACCTCGATGCCCTTCTTGTGTGAATAGTTCATGAGCTCGCACCAGGCTAGGTCAAAGCGGTACTGCATGTACGCCTGCAGCTCTGCCTCGTCGTGGAAACGCGTGTCGTCAATCAGATGCTCGTTGTAGCGCGCGACATCGGCCGGCCAATCGTGACGCGATTCGCCTTCAAAGTACTTTTTGACGGCCATATAGACGCAGTACTTCTCGAGCCAATCTGCGTTGCGATGTTTAAACGCCGTGTACAGCGGGTCTGCATCCTCGCCGCCACGGGCTTTCCAAGTCTCAAAGTCGGCCGCCAGCTCCTCTTGGCTTTCGGGCAGCAGGTCAGTATTGCCCGCAAAGGCCGAAGGCCCAGCGTAAGGGGAGCGGAAGAAGTCCGTCGGGTTGACAGGCAGAACCTGCCAGTAGCGCATGCCCATAGCGGCCAGATGGTCGATAAAACGACGCGTGGGCGCACCGATCGTGCCGGGCTTGCCGTCGTCGGTGGGCACCGAGGTGATATGGCACACGACGCCCGCGCCGTGATCGAGCGGCTCCTGCAGGCGCTGTTCGGCATGGTGATAGATGATCGACGAGCCCAGCGGATACAGATCGAGCGTGACCGTACCGTTGTGGATCTCGCACTCGTGACCGCTGATCACGTCACTTGCACATTCGCCGAGCGCCGGAATCGTCACGCGGTGTGAATTGCGCAGGCTGCGGTTGATGATAACCGTCGCGGACTCACCATTCTTGCCCGTGCGGTTGTAGGCCAGCACCTCGTCGTTGAGCGCGAAGGCCTTAATCTCGCCGTCGATCATAAAGGGCAGTGCGCGGCGTACGGCGGAGGCGTTCTTGACAATAGCCAGCGTGTCGAAGTCGTGCAGTTGGTCCTTGGTCGGCAGGGTGCGGCGGTTGCCCGGATCGGTAAGACCCTCCAGGCCGTATTCGTCGCCGTAGTAGATCGAAGGCACGCCGGGGAACGTCATCTGCATGAGCGTTGCAAGCCAAAAGCGGCTCTTGGCCAGGCCCATCGAGTTCTCGTCCAGGCGCCACTTGCTGCGCTCGCACTCGGGCAGCTGCGACTCGTCGGGGCCGCCGCCGAGCACCGAGATAATGCGCGGACGGTCGTGGCTCGACAACAGGTTGAGCGCGCAGGACAGAGCCTCGCGCGGATAATTCTCGCGCAGGGTTTCGATATCCTCGGCTGCCTGGTAGGCATTCTTGTAGCCCATCAAAAAACCGATGACCATGTCACGGAAGGGATAATCCATAGCAGAGTCCAGCTCGGAGCCCTGCAGGTAGCGGCGCAGATGGCCGTAGCTAATCTTGTTGGAGGCGTCTTCCCAGACTTCGCCGAGCAACAGTGCATCGGGCTTTTCGGCGAGCACAGCCTTCTTGATCTCGGCTAGGAAATCGTCGGAAAGCTCGTCAGCGACGTCCAGGCGCCAACCATGGGCACCGGCGCGCAGCCATTTGCGGATCACGCCGTCCTTGCCCAGGAGCCTCTCGCGCACCAGCTCGGACTTCTCGTTGATGGCTGGCATGTTGCCCACGCCCCACCAGCAGTCATACGAGCCGTCTTCGTGGAAGGTAAACGCATCGCGCCACGGCGAATCCTCGCTCTGCCAGGCACCCACACCGGGGTAGTTTCCATAGCGGTTGAAATAGATCGAGTCGTCGCCCGTGTGGTTGAAGACGCCGTCCAGGATGATGGAGATGCCCAGCTTCTCGGCTGCTTGGCACAGCTCGGTAAAGTCCTGCTCAGTGCCCAGGATCGGATCGATCTTGGTGTAGTCGGCCGTGTCGTAGCGGTGGTTGCTCGCGGCTTCAAAGATGGGGTTGAGGTAGATGGCCGTAAAGCCCAGCTCGGCGATGCGGGGCAGGTCTTCCTGGATGCCCTTGAGCGAGCCGCCGTAAAAGTCCCATGTCTTGATGGAGCCGTCCTCGGCGCGCTCGTACACGGGCGGCTCGTTCCAGTCCTCGACCATCCGGCGCTGAATGCCCTTGCGCGGTTTTTCGAGTTGGGCCATTGTGCGCTCGCGCCAATGCTCGTCACGGGCGTAGCGGTCGGGGAAGATCTGGTACACCATGCCGCGCTCGTACCAGGTGGGGCGGTTCTCGCGGTGCTTGTAGACAGTAATCTGGAAGGACGGCACCTCGGCGTAGTCGTAGGTCACGCCCTCGCCGCCGGTGCGGCCTTGCGGCGCGCCCAGGCGAACCTCGGGCTGGCCCTCGATATTGCATATAAAGCTGTACCACACAAGACACGGTTCAGTGCATTTGAGCTCGCCGGTAAAAATGCCATCGCCTTCGTGCTCCATCGGAATCAGGATCTCGCCGACTTCATCGATCCAGGTACGCAGGGTGAGTGTTGCCTGGTTGGGATCGGCATCCTCCAAAATAACCGAGAGTGCAACGGTAGTTCCTGTGGTCACAGCGCCAATCGGAGTGCGAAACTGCGGTAGGCGGCTGTTGTGTATCAATCTCATAGTACGGTCCAGTTCAATAGAATCACGGCCTGCGGGCCATGGGCTTTACGCGCAAGATATAAGTATATCTGTTGTACACAGGGTGTATAAACAACATCCGTTTACCATCGGCGAACGGTTGTCCTAGAAAATCGTTTTACCAACTATCTACAGAGAAGGGGCGCCCGGTTGGAGCGCCCCTTGTTTAGGGTTTTGATTAGGTTTTAGATCGTCTGTGGGCTAGCGGCGCTTGCGGGTGGCCGTTGCTTTGCGGACGGACGTCTTCTTTGACGGGGCCTTTTCCGCTGCCGGAGCGGCGGGGGAGACCGGGGTCTCCTTGGCGGGCTCGGGCTTAGCCTCTGCCTTCGGGGCGGCCTTGACCTCGGCGGCCTTCGCCGCCGGCTTGGCCTTTACCTCGGCCTTGTCCTCGGCTTTAGCCTCTGCCTTGGGAGCAGCAGCCTTGGTCGTGGCCTTTTTGGTCGTCGTCGTAGAGCGCTTGCGCGTGGTGGTCTTGGCGGCCGGCTTTGCCTCGACGGGCGTCTCCTCGACTTTGGCGGCCGGCTTTGCGGCTGCCTTGGTCGTGGCTGCTTTTGTGGTCGTCTTCGCGGCGGCCTTCGTGGCGGCAGCCTTGGTCGTCGTCGACTTTGCGGCCGCCGCCTTCTTGGCGGTCGCGGTCGTCTTCTTGGCAGTGGTCTTGGCCGGTGCCTTGACGGCGGGCTTGGCCTCGACGGCGGCTTCAGCCTTTACCTCGGGAGCGGCCTCGGCATCGGCGGCCTTCTTGGCAGCTGCGGTGGTGCGCTTGCGCGTCGTCGTTGTCTTGGCAGTAGTCGTCTTTGCTGCGGCGGCCTTGGTTGTCGTAGCCTTCTTGGTCGTCGTCTTGCGTGTCGTGGTCTTCTTGGCGGCAGGCTTTGCAGCCGGCTTCTCCTCAGCCTTGGGCTCCTCAGCAGCAGCGGGCGCCTCAACAACCGGCTTGGCCTTGGGCTCGGGCTCGGCCTCAGTCTTCTCAGCCACAACCACAGGCTCGTCGACAACAGCCGCCGGCCTCTCAATCTCCGGGTGCATAAAGAAATACAGGTCCAGATACTTATCGGCCGAGCGCGTCCAGCTAAAGTCCTGGCTCATGGCCTGCGTGACCAGCTGGTTCCAAGCGTCGCGGTTATCCCAGAACAGGCGCGCCGCGCGGAAGACCGCGTCGCCCATCTCGTCGCCGTTAAAGTTGCTAAACGAGAAGCCCGTGCCCTCGCCGGTAAACTCGTTGTAAGGCTGCACGGTGTCCTTGAGGCCGCCGGTCTCGCGCACGATGGGCAGGGTGCCGTAGCGCATGGCGATGATCTGAGACAGGCCACAGGGCTCAAACTTCGAAGGCATCAGGAACATGTCGGCGGCGGCATACATGCGCTGCGACAGCGCCGGATCGAACTCGATGCGTGCAGCCATGGTGCCGGGGTACTTGTCCTGGAAGTAACGCAGGCCATCCTCGTAGTCGCGGTCGCCGGTACCCAGCACAGCCACCTGAACGCCGCCGGCCAGAATGCGGTCGAGCGCGTACATGACCAAGTCCAGCCCCTTTTGGCGCGTCAGGCGCGTGACCATCACCATAAGCGGGCGGTCGTCGCGAACCTCGAGCCCCAGCTCCTCCTGCAGTTTGGCCTTGCACACGGCCTTGCCGGAGCGATCCTCCACGGTGTAGTTGGCGGCAATGCGCTTGTCGGTCGCCGGGTCAAAACCCGCCACGTCAATACCGTTGAGGATGCCCTGTAGCGCGTAGGAGCGCTCGCGCAGCACACCGTCCAGGCCCTCGCCAAACTCGGGCGTCTGGATTTCGTTGGCATAGGTGGGGCTCACCGTGGTAATGGCGTCGGCATAGCGCAGCGCGCCCAGCATGTAATTGACGCTGCAGGCGTCGCAACGCAGCTGCGAGGCGGCGGCGGGAATATGCGCCACACCCAGGATGTCCTCCATCACGGTGTCGCTAAACTGGCCCTGGAACGCCACGTTGTGGATCGAGAACACGGTCTTGACGCGGTCGTACAGCGGCAGGCCCTGGTAGAACTCGCGCAGGAACACGGGCGCCAGCGCCGTCTGCCAGTCGTTGCAGTGCAAGATGTCACACTCAAAGCCCTCGGGCAGGTGCTGCAGGCTCTCGGTGATGGCCTTGGAGAAGAACGCGAAGCGCTCGCCGTCGTCAAAGAAACCGTACGGATAGTCGCGCGCAAAGTAGCGCTCGTTGTCGATGAACATATAGGTGACGCCGTCGCGCTCGAGCTTCTCGAGTCCGCAGTACTCATTGCGCCAGCCCAGGCTCACGTAAAAGTCGGAGAAGTGCTCCATCTGCGCCTTGTACTCGTCCTTGATGGTTGCGTACTTGGGCACCATCACGATGACTTCGGCGCCGGCGCGCACAAGCGCCGCAGGCAGCGAGCCCGCCACGTCGCCCAGGCCACCGGTCTTCACAAACGGCGCGCACTCGGCCGAGGCAAACACGATCTGCATCTTTTTGTTGGAATCAGCCATATTGTCTCCCATGTTGTTATTCGAGAATAGCCGCCTGGCGCTAACCGGGCGGCTATTCTACATGTTACGAGCG
>CAUDVX010000021.1 GCA_958452935.1 uncultured Collinsella sp.
GCGGTCAGGAGCTTCACGAGCTCGGTGAAATCGGTCATGGGCATCACCTCCCATCGGATGGAGGGCTCTGCCCGGCACGAGGACTGCCGACAGCGCTGCTGATTCTAGCAGAGCGTCATTCTTCTTCGATCAATCCGTGCTCCACTCCCTCGCCGGAATCCAGTCTTTCCGCAGCTCGACGAAGGTGTTCTTGATTCCCGCGACCCCAAAACGGATCGTCTTCGTGCTCGTCACGGGCCTTGAGCTTGCCCCTGGCTCTCTCGACGGCCTCGCCAGTCGCTTGCCGCCGAACCTCATCCTTAACTTCCTCGCCGATCTCCCCAAATTCCAACGCCGGCCCGTTCTTGCTCACCGGTCCGTACATGCTCGGCCCTCCCCTGCTCGCGACCTGTTTTCCAGCCAAGACCGTACTCGCTATTGCTTCTAATAGCTTGAACAGCTCTTCATCCGGCCACTATTAGCAACTATTAGTCCAAATCCTCCAGCCCAGCAGCCAATAGCCACCATTAGCCCAGCTAAACGACCAAAACAAATCGCCCGGTGCACAGAATCTGAACAGTCACGAGACGCGTTGAACTCAACATGCGCGGCCTGTCCCGCGTGGACAGCTACAGGGTCGTCTGCGTCGCCGGCCCTGTTGCCATTCAATCAGCTGCATAATATACAGGCAGGTCTCCCGAGTACTCCCGTCGCCCTAGTGCGTTGCCATTTAAAGCAACGAGTAACGCTTGGGTAAGAGGGCCCACCTTCACTCTTGGTGAATCACTCGCCGCCCCTGTGCCCTTTTCGGCAATTTCCTGTATCCCTTTTGGAAACTCGAGTGCCTATCTGGCCGACGAAAAGATTTAGCGATTTAGCGAATTTAGGTGTACCACTCTGTGTTAGTTTGTATTTTAGACAGTATTTGTGATACGCTTTGTTTCAATCAGTAGTGGTACGATTTCGTTTGTTCAACGAAGGAGGTAATTGTCTATGGCAGTGGCCGAGGAGAAGAAAAGAATCCAGGTTACTCTGCCTCTCGAAATTTGGCGTGATCTCGATGACTACGCGAAGAGCCGCGGTGTAGCTAAGTCGTCTATGGCGGCGATCGCTATCGCCGAGTTTTTGGAGCGTGTTAAAGAGCAAAAATAGATATGAAAAAAGCCCCCTACCGCCAAGTAAGAAGGGCTTTTTCCATGTTCAAATGTGGCTTTCTGGCCTGTTACCTGCAATCCTAGCACACGTATGCTTCGATTTGGGTCCCTATGTTGAAGTACTACCAAAATACTATGGCATCACTTCGACTGATGGCTAGATAGCCTCAATGAGAGGCTAGTTTATGGATACCAGAAATTTAAAACCGGACGCGGGCGGTGGCTATCCGTGGGACACGGATAGCCACCCGTCCGGCCCCGCAAGCCCGTCTGGAATGGGGGCGGCGTCCGATTTCGCGAATCAGGCCGTCACAGATGCCGCCATGCCCAATAGTGAGAGTCACCGCGAAGCACTTCGCCGGGCATCGGATGAATCGTCCCGTGTCGCCCACATGGTGCAGGATATGGTCAGCGAGAAGGTCGCGATCATCAAGCCGCCGTGGATGCTCGAGCTCGGTTTGCCTAGACTTGACACCGATATCATGGGGCGGATTTGGTCGTTCCAGCGCAAGGACGTTTACAAATCCACCTGCTACATCAGCCTTGCCACCATGGCGGCGGACGTCAACTCGGATCGGTCGAACGTCAAGAAGAGAATCGATAAGCTCGTCGAACTCGGTCTTTTGATTAAGTCGCCGCGTGGTAATAACAAATCTGTTGAGTACCGGCTCGATATGACGGCGATCGCTAAGCGCAGGCTCGAAGTCGAGGAGGGTAGGAAAAAGCAACGCGCCGAGAATTCGGCGAAACGCAAAGCTCAGTGGGACGCAAAGCACTCTGCCTAGTTTGAAGGGCTATGGGTTGTATGAACCCATAGCCCTATTTCTTTTTCTTACAAACTATGGGTTGAAAGAACCTACAGTATAGCTATGGGTTCTTTCAACCCATAGTTTGGCGAAAAATCATTTTATTGATAGGGGGTTAAATAACGGTTCTTCAGCAAGACTATTGGTTAGGACAACCCATAGTCTTGCTGACAGAGATCGCGGACGCTTTTCCGTGACGGTATAGCTATGGGTTGAAAGAACCCATAGACAATTTAAGCCACTTTTCTAGCTATGGGTTAATCTAACCCATAGAAAGCGATCGAAAAATGCCAAAAAGTACCGGAATAGTTATTTCAACCCATAGTTTGAGCCTGTGTTAACCGGGGCCAACTTATCAACTATGGGTTGTCTCACGAGACTATGGGTTGAAATAACCCATGCCAACTATGGGTTCAGTTAACCCATGCACTATGGGTTGAAATAACCACAACTATGGGTTGAAATAACCACAACTATGGGTTCATACAACCCACCAAGTCTGACTAGAGTGAATAAGATTCACTTAGTCTGAACTCAAGGGAGAAACGGAGAAATCTACCAGAAAGCATTTAACAATCGAAAGATATACAAACAAGGAGATCCTTCGTCCTTGCCCTCCGTTCGGCTACGCCTCACTCCGCGTCGCCTGTGGCTCCTTGGCGCTCGCTACGCTCGCACTCCGGTCGCCTTCGGCTCCCTGCGCGTCGGCTGCGCCTCCTTGCCCTCCGCGCGCTTGCGCACGCTCCGCGTCGCCTGCGGCTCCTTGGCATGGCCTTCGGCCAAAAGTGTGGGGGCTCCGCCCCAACTCCCCACCCACGTTCTCGCCGATCCCCGGCGCCGGCGTCGCCTTCGGCTCCCCGGGCGACCTATCGCACTCAGTCGCAACCCGTCCGATTCGGCAATGAGTGCCGAATCCGATTCCCGGTCGATCGGGATACCGGTATTCAGTCAACCTTGCACAGAATACCGCTAGAAGGTCACAGAATTGAAAATAGGACGACTTATTGGTGGGGTTTGACCGTTTTCTCATTGCTATATAAAACGAGGTCTTAAATCGGCTCTCAGTGGCCTAAAAAGAGACAGGAGCACCTTTCGATACCCCTGTCCTGATCCTCTTGGGCTTCCATTTTGTCACAACGTTAAGAACGTCACGCCGCCCTCTTCGTTAAAACCCGTTTTCGGCAAGGTACTCGTCGAACAGCTCACGTGCGATGTCGGAAACGGACTTGTCCTCCTCGAGTGCGGCCTGCTTCAAGCGCTTGCGATGGCTCTCGGGAACGTAGACAGACAGCTGTACAAGCCTCTCAGATGCCCCTTCAGCGCCTTTTTTGGGGCGCCCGGCTTTCCGTACCTGCGGAGCCGGTTTCTGGGACTCAGATGCGCTCTCAACGATTTTCTGCTGCCTCTCTTCGGCCTTCTCCGCGGCGACGTCGAAGTAGGAGGTCGATTTCTTGAACTTTCCGGCCATTACAGGACCTCTTCGATCTCGTCCAGGATGTTTTCGATTGCCAGGGCTGCCTTGCCGCTCTTCGCGATTTCGTACACGGGCTTGCCCAGGGCCGCGCCCTGCTTGAAGGCCGCTGCGGTCGGAACGGTGCCCAGCACGGGCAAGTCATCGGCTTCGAGTAGTTCGAGGAACTGGCGGTCGACCGTCTGGTTTGCCGCGAAGTTGTTGACGATGATTGCGAAGGACAAATCGGGATTGGCCTCGGTGATGACCTTGATCGTGCGTTTCATCGGCTTTAGGCCGAGGGTGCCTGGCTGGACCGGGATGATCGCGATGTCGGCGTTTTTCGCGTACGTGGCCGTCTCGTCACTCAGGAAACCCGGCGTGTCGATGACGTTTACGGCGTTCTCGTCGTCGAGCAGGTTCTTCTCGTGGTTCGCGCCGCCCTGAGGGTCGAGATTGCCGAATCCGACTTTGTGGCCGCGCCGCTCGAGGCCCCAGGCGATCTCGTCCGCGAACGTCGTCTTGCCGACGCCGCCCTTCTGATTGACTAGCAGGATGTTCGTCGCCATGTCCTCCCCTTTCTGAATAGCGTAGTCATATATTAGCACATTAATATATGACTACATTAAGTAATTCTAAGTCGCAGGTAGAAATATATGAACATACTAAGCAATTAGCATAGTACTACATCAACGCGGTTACGGCTGTGGGTTGGTTTAACCCACAGCCGGGCTAAAGTTGCCAAAAGGGGCACAAAGGACAATACGGTTACAAGGTCGCTGATTGCGAGACGGAGGCCCTTCCGACCGCCGACGCGGCGAGGCGATTACGCGAGTGGGAACGCAAGGGTAAAAACGCATCGTCACTGAATCAGTGAGTCAGTATTCTTTAGTGTTAGATGATGGATATTGAAATTAATTAGCGAGATAATGTGCATATCTCATAATGTATGCGTTTCACCATGAGAGGGGGGTCTGTCATGAGCTGGAAACCGAGAAAATGCGTTATCGCCGGTCTCGTGACAACCGGTCCTGGCAGCGGCTTGTTTGCAACTGCAATGACATCGTACCGACTTTTCACTTACATGTTCTAAAAGGCGGTTGCCATGCTGTCGCAAAATCAATCGAGATACTTGGACACAATCGGCTTTATCCTGCTCGCATCACTCTTTGCTAGCGACCTTTTGCTGAAACCGCCCAAGGAACTCGTTTTGCTTGCCATAGACTGCATTTCCGCCCTTTACTTTACGGCAACCCTATTCGTCGGACTAAAGGAGAGGAAAAAAGGCGCAGTCGTTGCATCTGCCGTAGGCGTGATCATAGCCATTGCATCATTCTTTATCTGACACATTGGTGATTTAGGGGCGATATCGTAGGAATACGACCGGGAGAGTCGGGACCATAGGCTCCGGTAAGAACCTTCGCCATGCCCCACGCATCGAGCCCGATGATTTCCCCGCCGGACGCCCTGACGGTCACGGCCTCCGACGTCCACGGGATCCCGTCGTCCGTGAGGCGGATGGGTGTGACGTTGCCGGCGTCCATCCGCCTCACGACCTCATCCCACTCATCGCACCAGCCCGGCTTGAGCCATTTGATGACGGTCGGACGCGAGACGCCAAGGACGCACGGGCGCGGCTCGAGCTCTAATCCATGAGGTCCCAGTTTGTAATACGTGAACATATGACTACATTAACATGGTCATGTATTAACGAACGTTATATGCTGAGCTGGATCCGCCCGTCTGTTATCTTGGCTGCTGACCGCTGAGAACATGGCCGCCGTCATCGGCAAGGATGGCGTGGAGACGGAGATTCAGGTGGGGTAGATGCGCCAAACACTGGGCAAGCCTGGCTTCGATTGGCTGTTTAATAAGCACTAACGGTTGAGTTATTGCATCATAATCGCAGCTGTAAATAGGTGACCATATGACCATGCTAACATGTGCGCACAGTCATATGGTCACAGTTGTAGATCGGTTTAATCTGTGGCCCTTAAGCTGAAGCTGCCTCAACGAACCGTGGCTGGCGAGACGAAAAAGGGGAATCCCTTTTGCGGGATTCCCCTTTCCGAGTCGTTATGCGATTTGTCCTACATCTGCTCGCGGCGCTTCTTTTGATCGAGGAAGACGCCGGCCGCCACGAGGACGGTACCGCCGATGGCGAACGTCTCTCCGATGAGTCCCGCGCGGTCGCCGGTCTGGGCGAGGCTGCCGGGCTGGGCGGTATCCGTGCCGGCGAGGTGCTTCGGGGTGTATGCCGCCTGCTGCTTTGCGACCTCCTCTGCCTCCTGTCGTGCGATCTCATCGGAAAGCTTCTGCTCCGCTGCGATGCGGTCGGACTTCGCCAACTTGTAGGCGGCGAGTGCCGCATCGTAGCCGGACTGGAGCCCGTCCACCGCGACCTGCTTCTCGTCCAGGATTGCCTTTGCGGGCGCGACCTTGGCACGTGCCTCGACGGCGGCGGCGAAAAGCGCGTTGAGGGCGTCATCCGCGTTCACATCATGGCCGGAAGCGATCGCCGCGCCGGCATCGATGGAGTTCAGCTTCGACAACTTGGCGTCTGCCTGCGCCTTTGCCTGTTCGGCGGCAGAGACCAGGGACTCGGCGGCGATGGCATCCGCCTTCGCGGCATCGAGGGCGGCCTTGGTGTCATTGACGGCCTTTGCTGCATCCTGCTCGCGCTGCTGTGCCTCTGCGAGCTTCGCGGCAAGACCGGTGAGGATGTCGAGGTTCGACTGTGCGTCATCGAGATCGGTCTGGGAGCCGGTAAGCCTGTCGGCGGCAACGCCGGTGTCGGTCTTTGCGGCATCGACGGCATGCTGGGCATCCGCGAGGGCGCGTGCGGTGGCGTCCGCCTTTTGCTCGGCGGCGGCGAGGACGGTCGCTTTCTCGGTCTGATCGGCTACCGCCGAGTCATGGACGCTCTTTGCTGTATCGAGCGCCTTCTTGGCGTCGGCGACGTCCTGGAAGAACTTCGCGAGATCGGCGTTCGCATCCATGACGTCCTGCTGCTTGGCCTCGGTGTCCGCCTTGGCGGAATCCAGCTTGGTCTGTGCGGCCGTTACGGCTGCGTTGGCGGCATCAAAGGCGACCTGTTTCTGCTGGACGGTCGACTTTGCCGTATCGACTGCCGCGTTGGCGGCATCGAGGTCCGATTTCGCCGCATCAAGCTCGGTCTGGGCATCCGTGACGCCCTGCTGCTTGGCGGCGACATCAGCCTTGGTGGCATCGACGGCACGCTGGGCATCGGTGACGTCCTGCTTCGCGGCATCGACACCTGCCTGTGCGGAATCCGCTGCGTCCTGCTTCTGCTGGACGGTTGTGGCGGCGCCGGCGGCTGCCTGCTTCTTGGATGCGAGATCGGCCTTGGCTACGTCGAGTGCGCTCTTGGCGTTCTTGAGGCCGTTGATATAGGAGGTCAGCTTCTGCTCGTACTCGTCGACGGACATGGGATTCATGTTCCAGCCTGAACCTGCCCAACCAAGGTTTGCGGTATCGAGGCTGTCGGTCTGCCAGCCGTTCAAGGTTCCCTTGCTGCAGACTGCCATGCCCATATAGCCGATTTCGGGGCTGATGACATGCAGGTAGTGACCGACGGTTGCGGGATATCCGGCAACCTTGAAGTGCTGGTTGACATAGGATTCAATCCCGCTATGCGACTTGTAGAAGTCTACGGCATCCTTACCGGTTAGACCGGTGACGCCATAGAGCTCCTGAACCGCCTGATCGAAGAAAGCCTTTTCTTGGTCCACCCACTGCGGTTTCGGATCGGTTCCATAGTTCCATGCGAGGTTTTCGCTCGTATCGAACTGCATGGAATGTCCAAACTTGACATCGGAATAGTTTGCGTTGGCTATCGCCGCTGCAATGAGCTTATAGGTGACCTGGAGCTCAGAGAGACCGACGGACTTGCGATACTCGTTGATGGACTTCATGTACGGGATTGCCGCGAGCATGTTGTCGAGACTGGTCGCGTCGAGGCTGTTCCCCACCTCGGTGTAGTCCTTGTATGTGCAGTTCTGGATGATCTCGATGGCTGAATCGGCACCCATGGCACGGAAAAAGCCGATGGCTCCCTGCTTGAGCTGCGCGTCGGCGGAATCGAGTTTCGCCTGGGCCTCGTCGACCTTCTGCTGCGCGGCGGTCACGGCGGCGTCTGCGGTATCCTTTGCGGCCTTGGCGTTCGCAAGCTCTACGTCGGCGGCTGCCTTGGCGGACTCAGCGTCCTTGACAGCCTGCTTCGCTGCATCCAGCTTGGAGATGGCGTCGGCGTTCGCCTGCTTGGCCGCATCGAGGTCGGAGTTCGCGGCATCGAGTGCGGACTGGGCGTCGTTCACGCCGGACGCGGCATCGACCGCGGCCTGCTGCTTCGCAGAGAGGGATGCCTGGGCATCATTCAGTTCGGTCTGTGCCGTTGCTGCAGCGGACTGCGCCTGCTCGAGCTCGGACTCGCACTGGGACTGTACCGCTCGTGCGGCAGCGAGGGTTGCCTCTGCGTCCGCGACCTTCTGTTTTGCCGCATCGTACTCCGGACCGCTGGCGCCTTCCTCCGCTGCGGCGAGGTCTGCTTTCGCCTTCTCGTAGGCGGCGCTGGCGGCTGCGGCCTTCGCATCCGCCGCGTCCTTGTTCTGCTGGGCTGCGGCGAGGACGGCATCGGCGGAATCCTTTGCAGACTGGGCCGCAACCAGCTTGGACTGGGCATCGGCAAGCGTCGCGTTGGCGTTGTCGAGATCGGCCTGTGCCCTGCTCACGGCATCCGTGGCGTCGCGTACCGCCTGCTCGGCGGCACTGATTGCCTCCGGGGTGGCGCTTACAGCATCTGCCTTGGCTTTATCGAAGGCATCCTTGGCATCCTGAGCCGCCTTGAGGGCGGACTGGTACGCTTCGTCCTTCTCGGATGCATCCGCCTTGGCGTCTGCGAGACCCGCCTTCGCCTGCTCGAGGTCCTTGCCGGCGGCATCGGCGGCGTCCTTGCCCTCCGCGACCTGACGGGCGTACTCGTCCATTGCCGCTCGGTCGGCTGCCGTACCGGCATTGACTGCAGAATCGTAGGATGCCTTGGCCTGGTCGCGGGCGGAAGCCGCCTCGTTGTAGGGGCCGGCGGCCTCATCGTAGGATGCCTTGGCGGCGTCCTCCTTCGCCTTCGCCTCGTCGACTGCCTTCTGCAGGTCCGCGATGGTCTGTGCGGCGGATTTCGCGCCGGTACCGGATGCCGCGCCGGCGTGGGCGGCGATCGGCGACATCACGGCGGGGTGCTGTGTGCCCCCGTCACCGGTCTGGGCGAATGCCGTGAACGGTGAGATGAGGCTCGATCCGGTCATGGCGGCCATGGTCGCCGCGGTGACGGTCAGACGCGCGATCCCCTTCGGAGTGTGAATCTTTTTGTTTGGCAGTGCGGCGAAGTGATCGCCACCGGCAGCGAAGTGCTTTCCCTGGGTCATTGTGCTGTTCCATTCCTTTTCCGTGCCCTATCCGACTGGGCATCAGAGCGCTTTCCAATAGAGATAATTATGCGCCTTAACTGGGATTGTTGTATATAGTCCGTTGGCTTTTATACAACAATCCATGACTCTTTTTGTCATGGATACGACGCTTCAGAAATCATTCGGCATGAGATGCAAAGAGCTCCGCGCTGGACTCGGGTGCAGTCAGGAGCAGTTCGCCAATTTGATTGAAATGGATCGTTCCTACTACGCGAGCATTGAAGTCGGTCGGCGTAATGTCAGCCTCTCAAATCTCAAGAAGATTGCCGACGGATTTCAAATCACCATTTCGGAGCTCATACGCGGTGTTGAGTAGATGATTTTCACCTCGTGCATGTTTAATCTGTTTCGTTAACTGAAATGCGTAAATCTGGTTAATCAAAAAAGCAAAATCTGGTTAAATGAAAACGGTAAATTTAGTTAAACGCGCTGGTAATCAATGGTGAAAAACATGCCAAAAAAGTACTACACTCGAATTATCGAAAATGAGCTCGACCAGATGCTAGGGATATTCGGTGCCGTTCTCATCGAAGGGCCGAAATGGTGTGGAAAGACAACCACAGCCGGGACCCGTGCGGCGTCCAGGCTCCTTCTCATGGATCCGTCGCGCAACTTCGAGAATCGTTTGCGTGCCGAGACGGACCCGGCGCTTGCCGTTTCCGGCGAGGTGCCGCGGCTAATCGACGAATGGCAGGAGGTTCCGAAACTTTGGGACGCGGCACGGTTTGAGTGCGACAACCGCGGCGGCGAGCCTGGCCAGTTCATATTTACGGGGTCGGCGACACCGCGAGACAATGAGCGGCCGATGCACAGTGGTGCTGGAAGGTTCGCTAAATTGCGCATGGATACCATGACGCTTTTCGAACTTGGGAAATCTAGCGGTGCGGTCAAGCTGTCGAGCATTATTTCTGGCGAAAAGTTCAATGGCGCTTTCGGGTCGTTGGATTCTGCCTCGATTGCCGAGTGCGTTGTTCGCGGCGGATGGCCCGCGGCGGTCGGGCGCGATGTGCTGGCTGCGTCGGCGATGGCAAAACGTTATATCGGCATAGTTGCCGAAGAAGATTTGTCTCGTGTTGATGGCTCTCGACGCGATCCCGAAAAGGTCAAAGCTGTTATCGAATCGCTTGCGCGCAATGAATCCACTTTGGCGACACTCAAGACGCTCGTAGCTGATCTTGGTGGAGAGGTATCGAGACAAACGGCGGCATCGTATATATCTCTTCTCGCTCGGGTCAGCTTCGTTCGCGATATTCCCGCATGGAATCCAGCAATGAGATCTCCTGTGCACTTAAGAGAATCAAAGAAGCATCATCTTGCTGACCCGTCACTTGCGGCCGCTGCACTCGGGGCGACTCCGGAGACCTTGCTGCTAGATTTCAAGACGCTTGGACTACTTTTTGAATCGCTGGCACTCCATGATTTGTGGGTTTATGCACGAGCAAACGGAATGAGTCTCTATCACTATCACGATTCTCGTGATCTAGAGGTCGATGCAGTCATTGCGGCTCCTGGTGGGACCTGGATCCCGGTCGAAGTTAAACTCAGCTCTGCTCAAATAGAAGAGGCATCTGACAATCTTGTTGCTGTCGAGGAACGTATGGTTGCTGCTGGAAACACCCCGCCGGTTTCTAAAGTAGCGATTATTGGATTTGGCTCACAAGCCTATGTTACCGACCGCGGCGTCCAAGTTGTTCCCTTGGATGTTCTTGCGCCGTGATGCTGCGGGCGAAGTGAAATCGACGCCGCAGTTTTTAGATTTGTTTTCTGAGATCTAAACCGCGAAACGCAAAATTTCGCCGCCTGGTTCTTCGTTTGATTCGAAACGCCCGCGCAAAAGTCGAAACGGCTCGCGCGGGCGTTTCGGTTTTTCGTTTCGTATCTCAATTTGCGTCAAAACAAAACGCGAGTTTTGAAAATCGATAGCGACCATCGGTCGCGATCGTAGGCGTGTGTGCACGCCGCATGAAAATCGACTCGCCATTCGATTCGTAATGCGAGCCGCGTCAGCTTTCGACAAATCCAACAGCGCTACGAGTCACGCTAATGATTCTCCGCGCCATTGAAATTGTCGAAAGGTGCCTCAACTTTTTCGTAAGCGTATCGAAAAACGATTCGATAAAGTCGAATGTTTGCGGCGCCCGCGCCGCAAACCCGCTTCGCAGCAATGCAAACACTCGGCACCCCTCGCATTCGCATTACCGCTCCGCTCTCGCTACAGCGAATTTCTAACACTCAGCATCCTTCGCGTTAAAAATTCGCTTCCGCTCACGGTCTTCACGCAGTTACAACGCCGCGAGGCCTCTCGCTTGGAATGAGGCCTCTCATTCCACGTCTACACTGCGTTTCGCCCAATCACCGTTCCGGAGATTGCAAGATGTACGTAAATGGCCATAATTACATGTAAACATGAACTATGGCCATTTACGATCTTGCTTTTCCCTCCTACGGGAAAAGAAAACAGGCAAAGCTGAGTTCCGCTTTGTGCGCGAAGCGGTTTCGCCTCCGAGAAAAATTCGGCGGACTTTTCCAAGTCTTGTTTCGGAGGCCACTCCGAAACTGAAGGGATAAAAATGAGACGAAGTGAGAAAGTCGAAGCGACGTTGACCGCTGAAGAAAAAGAAATTCTTCAGCGCCTCTGCGACGAAGCTGGTTGCACGGAAGCTGAACTAATCCGCTCCGTTTTGATTAGCCGTTCGATTTCTCTCGACGATCTTGAGACCGGAAAGAAAATCGAGCACGAGAAAAATAAAGCGCTGCACAACTGCAAGCACAAACACGCTCCAAGAAAATCTGGCGAGTGCGGTGAAGCCATCGCCGAGAACGCCGAGAAACGTGACGTTTCGTTTCATGTGATGCTGACCGCTCCAGAAAAAATGGCGATTGAACAGCGGGCGGCAGTGCTTGGCGTCTCTGTAAGCGAGTTGGTTCGTCGCAGCGCGATCTACGGAAAGATTGAATCATTCAATTTCAATGTCGCGGAAGCTGAAAAACTTCATCATGAGTTATTGAAGGAAGGAACGAATCTCAATCAGCTGATGTATTTTGTGAACGCCCAAGGTCTTCCCGCGTACAACGAGAAAGCTGTTTTCCGCACGCTCGAAAAGGTTTACCAAAATGCTCGAAAGGTCGACCGGTTTATCGAGGAACTTGAAAAGCGTCATCACGTTGACTATGTTCCCCACGACTATCTGGCAGATGAACCAGACAACAGAAATCTTTAAGTCGGAACGCAGCCGGATCAGTTTTGCAATTGAGTGCAATTACTCGTTTAGCTATAACTACTGAGTAAAAGCGAAAAGAGACGGCAGAAGAGATTGACAGCCATTAAACAGGAAGCAGTCAGCTCGTACCCCGCCTCGCTAGCTTGGCCCTGCCCGAGTTTTCGGGGAGGTGGTCGCTATGTCCGAGCTCCGTCTTATGATCGTCGCTCTTCTTCTGGTGACCATTCTGGCCATTTTGGGCTAGGGTAAAACCCGGCCTTTAAAGACCAAAGCCGTCCTGCCTGGGACGGCTTTGTTTCCTCGATTATCAACTTCATACGGATGGATGCGGGGTTCGATACCCCGGCGGCCTGATCGGCAGGCCGCCGGGAACTCTCACTCCTCGATAAAAGCCGGCACTCGGTTAGTTCTGCGCATCTTGAAATCGTCAGTTTCGTGGGAGACGTAGAGGATGCCGTCCATCCCATCTCGCGATGCATATGAAAGGTGAACAGAACCGCAATCCGCTCCATCATTGTCGAGAAGATCGAACGAATTCGGATCGCTCGTTGCGGCCAAACGACCACTCAGACAAGAGCCATCGTCATTACAGATTTGCCATTCCATGTCTTCGCCTGCAAGAATCGCCATAGACGTCCTGGTCGCGCCATCGTCGACATACATCCCGTCTATGCCAAAACCGTTTTCTGCGCCATCAATAAACGATTGCTCGGACCTATACTTCGCGAATGATGCGCATAGTACCATTGCGAGACCGATTACAAGGCCAACAATCGCTATCTTTGCATAGCTCTTGCCTATCATGTCATCCTACTTTTCGCTTGCCTAAGGCAAGACGGAAGAAGTCATTCGTCGCTGCTTTTTTGTACACCTTCTTGACGCCATTGACGGTCTCATAAACAACAAACGGCTGGACCTTGTGTTCAACGTTCGCCGTTACTTTCCAAAAGCCAGCGCCGCCGATATCAATGGAAAACCCAGTCGCCATCGCCTCGCGCTTTGCCAGCGGTATCGATACGCCTATGCTTCCGACACCATTCGGGAGCGGCACCGATACACTCACCGAACCGCCGCCATACCGCTGGACGTTTACAGAACCGCTCCCGTCGATGTGAATGCCCCCCGGGGGCTGCCCAGCAACGTCGTGCCATCCGCTGGCTTTCGTTTGCACGCTCCCGTATACGGTGCTGTAGCTTGGGCGACCGCGTGTTGCATAGAGCTCAACATCATCAGATGACATCGCCTCTTCTATGATAAGGGCCGCCTCTTGCTCTGCACGTTGACGCACAATCGCCTCGACATCAGATTCACTCAGATCCGGGAACGCTAGGAATTCTACGGTTTCAGAATTGTAACCATCAGCAAATGCACCATTTGGGGTAATTAGTGACAGTCCGCCCAATGCGGCTGCCGTCAGGATTGACCTGCGAGTAATAAACAGGTTTTTCGTTGTACTCATCTTCGCCTCCAAACATCTCACCGGGGTCCTTCTGGCCAATTTTGCCCCGGCTCGGTTACTTCGGTTACTTGAGCGCTCCGATATATGCTTGTTACCCATGTACGTAATATTAATTTCGGACATATCGAAATTAATCAATGGTTGCGGGAGTTTCCGACCTCAGTGAAATGCCGCCCTATACCCACAGAATCAGTCCGGCTTGACATGTGCCAATGGCCGCTAATGGCACTTGGTCAGCAACGGTCTTAGCCCATCGGCCCCAACAGTGTCTCCTTCTGTCGCGCCGTGGGCCAGACGCACAGCGGTGGCGCCGTGTCGAGGCAGCTGGACGACCGTGTCGTCGGTCGCGGCGATTACACTCGCGGCGACACGCCTCGCTAGTTTGTCTCGCCCTATTGGCCCTAGCGCGTCGCAGTTCAATCAGCTGTTACAATTACCAACCCACAAAAAAGCCCATCTAGCAGGGTCTTTGCTGTTACAAAATCCTGAAAGAAAGGGTCGAACCGAAGTGTCTGGCCGGACGCCAATTGTCCGGGAACTGCTTCTGGTTCGACCCTCCTTTACTTTCGCCCACTCGGTGGACTTCGGGTTTAATGCTTAGGGGCGGGGATTTACCAAAGTGAAAAATTAATGAAAAGAAACCCAGTGCAACAAATGCCATGGTGAGGGCTCGAATTGGCCATATAGATCTAAAATAGTCACGATATACAAATGTCGAGAGACGTTGGGGATAGAGATGAAAAGAACTAAGGGTTTTCTTTTGTTGGTAATGATGCTGCTCGGACTGTTCTGCCTGAGTGGCCCTTCTTGGGCCGAGGCTGCCTGTCCTGAAGGTGAGCCTCAGCAGTCTTATACGGGCAGCCTGCTGATAACTGCTAAGGAGGGCGATGCCGACTCTCAGTCTGGGGTAAATCCCCTTGCCACTTTTGAGGGGGACGGCGGAACGGTCAAGCTTGACCATATTGGTAGCGGGATTTTGAGGTGGCAAGTTCTTCCGGACAAAATTGCGAACGATCCCTTCTCTTTTGCTGGAACGATATATCTATACAAGGTTGTGAGCGGAAAACAAAAATACGTCGATTGCTATCCGACGAACGGGTCTGGAATTGCATTCACCGGCATTTCGGGGCAGATTGATACACATGTACGAAAGGGAACCTATGTGGTGCGTTGGGTTGGAGCTGCTGCGGGCCCGATATGGCTTGCGGTCTTGCGCCCCGATGTCCAAATAGGTTTCTCTCTCTAGACGGGAAGTTGCTCATGGACGCCATATATGACGGAGATGACTGGGTCGATCATTATACTTGGCGCCTGGTCGGCTCGGATGACAATGGGGATGTGGTGTTTGATGGACTATGTCCAAAGCATCTCCATCCTTTTGTCTCGTCGTTAATTGAGAGTTCTGCTCGTGTTGCCCCCTACAGCTCGGCATCGCTTCATGATACGGACGTTTTGAAGACCATAAGGGAATCAATTGACGATGGCACGATGAGCGGCCCGCTGTTTTCTCGGCTTGTGGGGCTAGATGAGATTGACTCGAAACGACTGCTTGCGGGCGAAAAAGTGGAACTCACTTATCGGTCGATGATTTCAATCCTGCGGCTAGCCGATGTTCTTCGCAAATAAATGAGGCTTATAGGACAAAATGTGTGTCTACTTTAGGGGCATCGGCGCAGGTCGATGCCCCTTTTTCAGCCGTTTAAATTCCGTGCCCGCTTTTAACCGCTCGGACAGAATGTGTGTCCGGTTGCCTATCGTTCCCGCAGGTGGATAACCTTTTCCGGAACCGTTAAACACCCTTTCGGAAGAGGTGCCCATGAAGGCCTTGATGGCCCGTGCGAGCTAATTCTTAAAAGCATCAACCTTCTCAACTGCGGAGGCTCGGTCTGCCATCTCGCGCTCGAGCCGATGCACGACTTCCATTGAATCGCTCATGCTATTCCTTTCCCTCGGGTGTTCTGCCTAATATATCGCCCCGTGCGGACACGATTCTCACCTAAGGAATGGCAATAGCGTGTTCATAAACACGCAGATAGACGACTTAACAGGATTCGATTTACGGGGCGATTGAACCTGTGGTGGTGCGGATGCCCCGACCCGCGGCACGACTTAACCGCCGTTATGTTAGCGACATGTCTAACATAACGGCGGCGCAGGCCGCTCACTCCCTGCGGCAACGCCGATTCCGGGAAGGCGCGCCGGGGCTATGCCGACCTGAGTACCCTCTCGGCCTTCTCGATCGCGGCCGAGCGCAGAAACTCCGACTTCCGCATCCCGCACGCGGCGGCCGCCCTCTCGATGAGGTCGGCGCCCGTCTTCGGGCACTTGAAAGACAGGTTTGCGTTGGCCTCCACCTCGGAAAGCCTGGGGCGGCCGACTCGGAGGTTCACCAGGCTCCCCTCCCAGGAGCCGGATTCGTATTCCGCGCACTCGCGCTCGACGTCCTCATCCGTGATAACGGATCCGTTTGCAAGCCTATATTCCATCAGTAACCTCTCCTTCTCGCGTTCTCGATCTCCCTCAGCGTCTTCTTGCTCGGCGGCGTCATGGCGTGGTAGACGAGCCACGCGCCGTCGGCCAGGAGGACACCGACCATCTCGATGTACCGGCCTTGCGGGTCGTAGCCCGTCCGCATCTCGCGCTCCCCGGGTATGCGGACGGCTGCGAAGCAGTAGCTCTCCCACGCCGCCTCGACATCACCGTCATCTAGCTCGGGGTGCCGCTCGTGAACTCTCTGGTGTATCCGGACCATGAGCCTCCAATCTTTACGATAATATTCTACTACTATTTGGTAGTAGAATATTATCCGTCCCAACATATTCCATTAGCCGTTCGTCCCAAAACGTATGCCTCTGGGCACTCGAAAATCGAACCCTCGATGCCGTGAACGTCGAGTGCCAAAACCCAGTGTCAAAACCTCCACGTCAATTCCTATGGGAAAATCAAATACGAGGCAGGAGGCTGAAATGACACGTTACGGATATGCTCGCGTGAGCACGAAAGACCAGAGGTTGGACCGCCAGATCGAGGCTCTGGTGAACGCTGGCGTGGCCTATGGCCATATCTACAAGGACAAGGTCACGGGTGCCCAGGACGGCGACCGGACGCAGCAGAAGCACCTGTTCAAGAAGATGCGGGCGGGCGACGAGGTGGTGGTCGAATCCTGGGAGCGCTTGACCAGATCGACCAGGCAGCTGCTCAACTATGACCTTATGTTTCGAAACCTCGGCGTGAAGCTCACGTCCCTGAAACAGCCCGTGGATCTAGATACCGCATTCGGGCGCTTCGTGCTTGGCACCCATGCTTGCACCGCGGAACTTGAGCGAGATCTGATCAGGCAACGCCAGGCCGAGGGTATCGCCGTCAAACGGAGCCACGGCGGCAACGTGGGTGGCAGGCCTCGCACTGCCGGCGTCAAAGCCGATGCCGCAGTAAGGCTCTATCTTGGAGGAGAGACTCCTATTCCCGATATTTGCGCTGCGACTGGCGTCTCCAAATCAACGCTGTACCGCATCCTTCGTGAACGCGGATTGGTGGGCGTCAGGAAATAAGTCCGTCTGTCGTTTCGCGATTTGCCTAATAGGCCCGAGTGCGGCGGCGTTACTATATAAGGGTGCGGTATTTCTCTAACCGAAAACCTGCGTGAACGCATGACTTGAGACGCCTTTTAGAACTCACCGATCGCAGGAAAAAGACAACTCAACAGCGGCCGTGCATTGTTCCCAGCCATATGGCATGGCGGAGCCATGCCCGTTGTTGATTGGAGTGCCGCATCATGGCCGAAAACCAAGTCCAGTCCGAAAAGAAAATGACCAGTCTGAATGTCTCATCGGAGACCCGTGACGCCATAAAGGACATCAGCACGAGCCTTGGCCTCTCGCAGGCCGATACCGTCGCCCGCTTGGTCGACGGCTACCACCCTAACGCCACTCCCGGCGTGAAGGCTGCGCTCGACGCATCGGCCGTCCTCGATGAGGCGGTCGAGCGGGTCAAGCGCATCATCGTGGGCGCTGCCGAAGCCGCCGCGATGGAGGCTCGTGCTGCCCGCGAGGACGCCGACGCCGCCAAGAAAAGTGCAACGGAACAGATTCAGAGCATCAAATCTAATTGCGTCGAGCAGGTCGCCGCCATCAAAGAGAAATTCGAGCTGGATACTGCGAGCTTGGAGATTGAGAACGATGAGCTCCACGCCACCGTCGCCGATTACCTCTCGCAGCTCAAGAAGCTCGATTCCGAGAACAATCAGCTCTTGGCAGAATCGGCCGCAAAAGACGATCGAATTGAAAGCATGAGGGGCGCGGTCGACGCCGCGGCCAAGGCTCAGGCCGATCTCAACGTCTCCCTCCTCGCCCAGCGTGACCTGATGGCCGAGGTCGCCGCCCTCAAGGACCGCCTCGCCGCCTCCGAGCAGCGGGCGGCCGTGGCCGAGGCCAAGGTCGAGGTCATGGCCCAGGCGAGGGGCGAGTAGATATGTCCGACAAGCTAAGGCCGTCTCGCCGTGAGTTGATAACGGCAGGGCTAGTCGTCTTTTTGGTCACGGCACTTGTCTGGACTGTCATTGATGGTGCCGGCGCAAATGCGCTCACCATCAGCGGTGTCATCACCCGTCAAAATGCCGTCTGGGCTTCGCTTGCAGCAGTTTCAGTGGTCATGCTCATTGGGGCTTGGCTGTTTGGCTGATGGCATTCAAAAACAATTAAGTTTGGAGTAGTCGATGGAACATCTCTCCGTTAAAAAGGCAATCAACCTAGCTCGGAACTTTGGGGCTGCTGGTGTTCTGGCAGCCGCCCTAGTTATGACCTCTGGGTGCAGCCAGGCAGACGATCGTCAGACGGCAGTTCAGGTCGCTGATTCTGATAACGCGCAGGAAGACGGGGTTTACGGCAAGATGGAGTATTCAGTCACCGGCGTCGAGGTGCATGATTCCTCGGCTGGCGATGGCGGGAAGGTTGCCGTTGTTCGCTGGCACGCCATTAACAACCGATCGGCAGATTCATGCGCTGTTGGTAGCTACATCACGGCTTATCAAAATAAGCAGATGCTATCTCGCGGGTTTGCCGCCGATTTGCAGGAAGACCGCTTCTCTTCGCAAGGGCTTGCGCCGGGAGGCGAATGCGACGGTGTGTCGATTTTTGACCTCAACGACATGTCTCCCATCGAAGTGAAAGTCGACGGGATGGGCGCCGGGTCAAACTCCCTCGACCAGACCTTTGAATTGGAGTAGGCCGCAAAGCGTCTAATTTCTAGAAACCCTCTAGAGCATTTCTAGAGGGTTTCTAGAGCCGGGCGCAGCATTTTCGATCGGCACGATGTCTCGGTAGATAAGGCGGTGCCTGTCGTCGCGCCATTCGTCGCCGTGGTAGTGGCCGAAGAACCAGGCGCGGTAGCCGAGCTGCCCGTCGAGCTCGGCAAGGAATCGTTGCAGCTGGTCGTCCAGATACTCGCGTTCGCGCTCCCGGCACAGCTTCTCTGCCAGGTCGGCAGGAGCCTCGTGAGTCACCACGTAGTCGACCTTCCAGCCCACGCGGTCGAGCGAGGTGCGGCATTGCCACATCTCTTCCTCGCTCGGCATCTCCTCGGGCCACCAGCTCCTCCCCTCCTTGCGATACTGCCTGTCGTTGCTCGTGGCGCCGCCCATGGCAAGGACTGTGAGCCCGTCGACATCGAACACCTCTCCGCGCATCAGGTGCAGCACGTGCGGTCGCGCCTCATGGACGAGCCCGCCGTTCCACTCCCGCACCGGCAGCTCAGCCAGGGCGTGGTGGTTCTCATGGTTGCCGTCCACGAAACACGTGGTCCACGGCTTCGACTCGAACCAGTCAAGCCAGTATTTCTCGGCGTTGGATCCATCCCAGACAAAGCCGAAGTCGCCGGCCACGATTACCACGTCATCGCGCGTCAGGGTCCGGCCCAGCGGCCAAGACCTGAAGGCGAACCTGCTGGCCCCGTACTCGGCCCTGCCGTGCACATCGCCCGTCACATAGATAGCCATCAGTACGCACCCCACGGCAGGAGTTTGTCCCCGAGCCTCACGATCCGGTCGTACAGCACGGTATGACGCTCGTCCGGGTTGCCGTCTCGGTGAAAATGGCCGTAATACCAATGTTTATAGTCCAGGCGGTCCTCGAGCTCGTCGAGGAATCCGGCCAGCCGGTCCACATCAGGGCGTTCCCAGCCTGGGCCCGGGTAGAGCGTCGGCGAGAGCATGCGCGTCGAGCAGGTATGGGTGATGACGCAGTCGACCTTCCAGGCGACCTCGTCGAGCCTCGCCCGTGCGGCATCGAAATCGCGCTCGTCCGGCAGCTCCTGCGGCCACCACGAGCTGTACGGGATGCGGTACGCCCTGTCGACGCTCGTCGCCCCGCCCATGGTGAAGACCGTCTTCCCGTCGAGCTCGAAGACCTCGCCGCGCGTCAGGCGCCGAATGGGCGAGGTATCCGACAGGCGCTGCGTCAGCCCGCCGTGCCACGGCTCCATGGGGCGCTCCTCCCAGTGGTCGAAGCGCTCGTGGTTGCCGTCGACGAACAGTACCGTGTAGGGGCGCGACTCCAGCCAGGCGATGTCGGCGCATTCCTCGGCAGAGAAGTCCCACGGAAAGCCAAAGTCGCCGGCGACGATGAGATAGTCGTCGCTGGTAAGACTGCCGCCGAGCTCCCAGTCGCGGAGCTTTTGCATGTCGAGCCCACCGTGGATGTCGCCCGTCACATAGACCGTCATCGGATCGCCTCTTCCCTCTTGTACGCCGCCAGCTCGCGCTCGACCTGCCTGTCGCCGGTCTCGTTGACCCACCAGGGCCATTTCACCCGGCCGCACGGCTCGTCGACTCCGGCGAACCACTCCCTCAGCCCGTCGAGGCTCACCGGGGAGTGCCCGTTGGCGTCGCAGCCCACGTCGTAGCGCAGGAGCCCCTGCTTGCGGTTGAACTCGTTGTACGCGCCGCCGCTGCTGTGGATGTGCCCGTGGAGGTGCCACGATCCATGGCTCATGCCCTGCCAGTCGGCCATGGGGTAATGGCACAGGACGATCTTCTGCCCGTCGATCTTGAGCACGCAGATCGGCGGTTCCACGGTGAACGCGCCCGCGACCGCCGGCTGGGTCCAGTCCTTGTCATGGTTTCCCGGGACGAGGTGGATGCGCCTGCAGACGATCCGCTTACGCAGCCCGCATGCGTCCTGGGCGGTCATCTTGAATGAGAAATCCCCCAGGATGTAGAGCTCGTCATCCACGGCGACCCTGCCGTTGATGTTGTCGACGATGGCATCGTTCATCTGCCAAATCGTCTCCCACGGCCGGTCCGTGAACTTCAGGACGTTCTCGTGCCCGAAGTGCGTGTCGCTGGTGAACCAGATCATTCCATTGTCTCCTTGTCGCTAAATACCGTTCTCCTTTGCGCAATTGAGGAGACGTATTTTGAGCGACATGAGGCGTTCGAACCTCATGTTCTGTGCTCCAATCTGCCGGATTGTTCCAGCTAAAACTTTAAAACCTCGTGCGGGCAGAAAACCGTGTCCCGTTTGTGGGGTCATAGTATAGGCACTGTTAGAACTAATAGCCCAAATCCGTTGCCAACTGGCCACTATTGGCAACTATTAGGCCTTTTAGACAGCCGAACTGACTAATAGCCGCTATTTGTTGGGCCGTTTTGCAACCACGAGCGCTGCCGTGGATTCTTGATACGGCGCATCGACAACAGCAATGTCAAGCGGGTAGAATGGTGCCGACGGCAGCCCAAGTCGTAGGAAGCTGGGCAGAGCCGTTGCTTTGAAGAGTTAGGTCACCGCCTTAGCGACGGTGGCCTTTCTTTTTGGGCTTCGAACCCTGCTTGAGTGCCTTGGAAAGGCCGACAAGGGCCGTGAGGAGCGAGACCGTAGCGGTCAGGAGCTTCACGAGCTCGGTGAAATCGGTCATGGGCATCACCTCCCATCGGATGGAGGGCTCTGCCCGGCACGAGGACTGCCGACAGCGCTGCTGATTCTAGCAGAGCGTCATTCTTCTTCGATCAATCCGTGCTCCACTCCCTCGCCGGAATCCAGTCTTTCCGCAGCTCGACGAAGGTGTTCTTGATTCCCGCGACCCCAAAACGGATCGTCTTCGTGCTCGTCACGGGCCTTGAGCTTGCCCCTGGCTCTCTCGACGGCCTCGCCAGTCGCTTGCCGCCGAACCTCATCCTTAACTTCCTCGCCGATCTCCCCAAATTCCAACGCCGGCCCGTTCTTGCTCACCGGTCCGTACATGCTCGGCCCTCCCCTGCTCGCGACCTGTTTTCCAGCCAAGACCGTACTCGCTATTGCTTCTAATAGCTTGAACAGCTCTTCATCCGGCCACTATTAGCAACTATTAGTCCAAATCCTCCAGCCCAGCAGCCAATAGCCACCATTAGCCCAGCTAAACGACCAAAACAAATCGCCCGGTGCACAGAATCTGAACAGTCACGAGACGCGTTGAACTCAACATGCGCGGCCTGTCCCGCGTGGACAGCTACAGGGTCGTCTGCGTCGCCGGCCCTGTTGCCATTCAATCAGCTGCATAATATACAGGCAGGTCTCCCGAGTACTCCCGTCGCCCTAGTGCGTTGCCATTTAAAGCAACGAGTAACGCTTGGGTAAGAGGGCCCACCTTCACTCTTGGTGAATCACTCGCCGCCCCTGTGCCCTTTTCGGCAATTTCCTGTATCCCTTTTGGAAACTCGAGTGCCTATCTGGCCGACGAAAAGATTTAGCGATTTAGCGAATTTAGGTGTACCACTCTGTGTTAGTTTGTATTTTAGACAGTATTTGTGATACGCTTTGTTTCAATCAGTAGTGGTACGATTTCGTTTGTTCAACGAAGGAGGTAATTGTCTATGGCAGTGGCCGAGGAGAAGAAAAGAATCCAGGTTACTCTGCCTCTCGAAATTTGGCGTGATCTCGATGACTACGCGAAGAGCCGCGGTGTAGCTAAGTCGTCTATGGCGGCGATCGCTATCGCCGAGTTTTTGGAGCGTGTTAAAGAGCAAAAATAGATATGAAAAAAGCCCCCTACCGCCAAGTAAGAAGGGCTTTTTCCATGTTCAAATGTGGCTTTCTGGCCTGTTACCTGCAATCCTAGCACACGTATGCTTCGATTTGGGTCCCTATGTTGAAGTACTACCAAAATACTATGGCATCACTTCGACTGATGGCTAGATAGCCTCAATGAGAGGCTAGTTTATGGATACCAGAAATTTAAAACCGGACGCGGGCGGTGGCTATCCGTGGGACACGGATAGCCACCCGTCCGGCCCCGCAAGCCCGTCTGGAATGGGGGCGGCGTCCGATTTCGCGAATCAGGCCGTCACAGATGCCGCCATGCCCAATAGTGAGAGTCACCGCGAAGCACTTCGCCGGGCATCGGATGAATCGTCCCGTGTCGCCCACATGGTGCAGGATATGGTCAGCGAGAAGGTCGCGATCATCAAGCCGCCGTGGATGCTCGAGCTCGGTTTGCCTAGACTTGACACCGATATCATGGGGCGGATTTGGTCGTTCCAGCGCAAGGACGTTTACAAATCCACCTGCTACATCAGCCTTGCCACCATGGCGGCGGACGTCAACTCGGATCGGTCGAACGTCAAGAAGAGAATCGATAAGCTCGTCGAACTCGGTCTTTTGATTAAGTCGCCGCGTGGTAATAACAAATCTGTTGAGTACCGGCTCGATATGACGGCGATCGCTAAGCGCAGGCTCGAAGTCGAGGAGGGTAGGAAAAAGCAACGCGCCGAGAATTCGGCGAAACGCAAAGCTCAGTGGGACGCAAAGCACTCTGCCTAGTTTGAAGGGCTATGGGTTGTATGAACCCATAGCCCTATTTCTTTTTCTTACAAACTATGGGTTGAAAGAACCTACAGTATAGCTATGGGTTCTTTCAACCCATAGTTTGGCGAAAAATCATTTTATTGATAGGGGGTTAAATAACGGTTCTTCAGCAAGACTATTGGTTAGGACAACCCATAGTCTTGCTGACAGAGATCGCGGACGCTTTTCCGTGACGGTATAGCTATGGGTTGAAAGAACCCATAGACAATTTAAGCCACTTTTCTAGCTATGGGTTAATCTAACCCATAGAAAGCGATCGAAAAATGCCAAAAAGTACCGGAATAGTTATTTCAACCCATAGTTTGAGCCTGTGTTAACCGGGGCCAACTTATCAACTATGGGTTGTCTCACGAGACTATGGGTTGAAATAACCCATGCCAACTATGGGTTCAGTTAACCCATGCACTATGGGTTGAAATAACCACAACTATGGGTTGAAATAACCACAACTATGGGTTCATACAACCCACCAAGTCTGACTAGAGTGAATAAGATTCACTTAGTCTGAACTCAAGGGAGAAACGGAGAAATCTACCAGAAAGCATTTAACAATCGAAAGATATACAAACAAGGAGATCCTTCGTCCTTGCCCTCCGTTCGGCTACGCCTCACTCCGCGTCGCCTGTGGCTCCTTGGCGCTCGCTACGCTCGCACTCCGGTCGCCTTCGGCTCCCTGCGCGTCGGCTGCGCCTCCTTGCCCTCCGCGCGCTTGCGCACGCTCCGCGTCGCCTGCGGCTCCTTGGCATGGCCTTCGGCCAAAAGTGTGGGGGCTCCGCCCCAACTCCCCACCCACGTTCTCGCCGATCCCCGGCGCCGGCGTCGCCTTCGGCTCCCCGGGCGACCTATCGCACTCAGTCGCAACCCGTCCGATTCGGCAATGAGTGCCGAATCCGATTCCCGGTCGATCGGGATACCGGTATTCAGTCAACCTTGCACAGAATACCGCTAGAAGGTCACAGAATTGAAAATAGGACGACTTATTGGTGGGGTTTGACCGTTTTCTCATTGCTATATAAAACGAGGTCTTAAATCGGCTCTCAGTGGCCTAAAAAGAGACAGGAGCACCTTTCGATACCCCTGTCCTGATCCTCTTGGGCTTCCATTTTGTCACAACGTTAAGAACGTCACGCCGCCCTCTTCGTTAAAACCCGTTTTCGGCAAGGTACTCGTCGAACAGCTCACGTGCGATGTCGGAAACGGACTTGTCCTCCTCGAGTGCGGCCTGCTTCAAGCGCTTGCGATGGCTCTCGGGAACGTAGACAGACAGCTGTACAAGCCTCTCAGATGCCCCTTCAGCGCCTTTTTTGGGGCGCCCGGCTTTCCGTACCTGCGGAGCCGGTTTCTGGGACTCAGATGCGCTCTCAACGATTTTCTGCTGCCTCTCTTCGGCCTTCTCCGCGGCGACGTCGAAGTAGGAGGTCGATTTCTTGAACTTTCCGGCCATTACAGGACCTCTTCGATCTCGTCCAGGATGTTTTCGATTGCCAGGGCTGCCTTGCCGCTCTTCGCGATTTCGTACACGGGCTTGCCCAGGGCCGCGCCCTGCTTGAAGGCCGCTGCGGTCGGAACGGTGCCCAGCACGGGCAAGTCATCGGCTTCGAGTAGTTCGAGGAACTGGCGGTCGACCGTCTGGTTTGCCGCGAAGTTGTTGACGATGATTGCGAAGGACAAATCGGGATTGGCCTCGGTGATGACCTTGATCGTGCGTTTCATCGGCTTTAGGCCGAGGGTGCCTGGCTGGACCGGGATGATCGCGATGTCGGCGTTTTTCGCGTACGTGGCCGTCTCGTCACTCAGGAAACCCGGCGTGTCGATGACGTTTACGGCGTTCTCGTCGTCGAGCAGGTTCTTCTCGTGGTTCGCGCCGCCCTGAGGGTCGAGATTGCCGAATCCGACTTTGTGGCCGCGCCGCTCGAGGCCCCAGGCGATCTCGTCCGCGAACGTCGTCTTGCCGACGCCGCCCTTCTGATTGACTAGCAGGATGTTCGTCGCCATGTCCTCCCCTTTCTGAATAGCGTAGTCATATATTAGCACATTAATATATGACTACATTAAGTAATTCTAAGTCGCAGGTAGAAATATATGAACATACTAAGCAATTAGCATAGTACTACATCAACGCGGTTACGGCTGTGGGTTGGTTTAACCCACAGCCGGGCTAAAGTTGCCAAAAGGGGCACAAAGGACAATACGGTTACAAGGTCGCTGATTGCGAGACGGAGGCCCTTCCGACCGCCGACGCGGCGAGGCGATTACGCGAGTGGGAACGCAAGGGTAAAAACGCATCGTCACTGAATCAGTGAGTCAGTATTCTTTAGTGTTAGATGATGGATATTGAAATTAATTAGCGAGATAATGTGCATATCTCATAATGTATGCGTTTCACCATGAGAGGGGGGTCTGTCATGAGCTGGAAACCGAGAAAATGCGTTATCGCCGGTCTCGTGACAACCGGTCCTGGCAGCGGCTTGTTTGCAACTGCAATGACATCGTACCGACTTTTCACTTACATGTTCTAAAAGGCGGTTGCCATGCTGTCGCAAAATCAATCGAGATACTTGGACACAATCGGCTTTATCCTGCTCGCATCACTCTTTGCTAGCGACCTTTTGCTGAAACCGCCCAAGGAACTCGTTTTGCTTGCCATAGACTGCATTTCCGCCCTTTACTTTACGGCAACCCTATTCGTCGGACTAAAGGAGAGGAAAAAAGGCGCAGTCGTTGCATCTGCCGTAGGCGTGATCATAGCCATTGCATCATTCTTTATCTGACACATTGGTGATTTAGGGGCGATATCGTAGGAATACGACCGGGAGAGTCGGGACCATAGGCTCCGGTAAGAACCTTCGCCATGCCCCACGCATCGAGCCCGATGATTTCCCCGCCGGACGCCCTGACGGTCACGGCCTCCGACGTCCACGGGATCCCGTCGTCCGTGAGGCGGATGGGTGTGACGTTGCCGGCGTCCATCCGCCTCACGACCTCATCCCACTCATCGCACCAGCCCGGCTTGAGCCATTTGATGACGGTCGGACGCGAGACGCCAAGGACGCACGGGCGCGGCTCGAGCTCTAATCCATGAGGTCCCAGTTTGTAATACGTGAACATATGACTACATTAACATGGTCATGTATTAACGAACGTTATATGCTGAGCTGGATCCGCCCGTCTGTTATCTTGGCTGCTGACCGCTGAGAACATGGCCGCCGTCATCGGCAAGGATGGCGTGGAGACGGAGATTCAGGTGGGGTAGATGCGCCAAACACTGGGCAAGCCTGGCTTCGATTGGCTGTTTAATAAGCACTAACGGTTGAGTTATTGCATCATAATCGCAGCTGTAAATAGGTGACCATATGACCATGCTAACATGTGCGCACAGTCATATGGTCACAGTTGTAGATCGGTTTAATCTGTGGCCCTTAAGCTGAAGCTGCCTCAACGAACCGTGGCTGGCGAGACGAAAAAGGGGAATCCCTTTTGCGGGATTCCCCTTTCCGAGTCGTTATGCGATTTGTCCTACATCTGCTCGCGGCGCTTCTTTTGATCGAGGAAGACGCCGGCCGCCACGAGGACGGTACCGCCGATGGCGAACGTCTCTCCGATGAGTCCCGCGCGGTCGCCGGTCTGGGCGAGGCTGCCGGGCTGGGCGGTATCCGTGCCGGCGAGGTGCTTCGGGGTGTATGCCGCCTGCTGCTTTGCGACCTCCTCTGCCTCCTGTCGTGCGATCTCATCGGAAAGCTTCTGCTCCGCTGCGATGCGGTCGGACTTCGCCAACTTGTAGGCGGCGAGTGCCGCATCGTAGCCGGACTGGAGCCCGTCCACCGCGACCTGCTTCTCGTCCAGGATTGCCTTTGCGGGCGCGACCTTGGCACGTGCCTCGACGGCGGCGGCGAAAAGCGCGTTGAGGGCGTCATCCGCGTTCACATCATGGCCGGAAGCGATCGCCGCGCCGGCATCGATGGAGTTCAGCTTCGACAACTTGGCGTCTG
>CAUDVX010000022.1 GCA_958452935.1 uncultured Collinsella sp.
CATGCGAACCTCCAGTCCGGACCGCCCCGCGGTCCAACTTTCTGTCCGCACCCCCATCCAGGAACTATTTCACCGCAACTTATTGAGGCCGAGCGGGTTGGGTCGATGATGGGTTCTGTTGTCGAGAAGATGAGGGCAGCCGGTCAGGAGCCTGCGTAGGGTTTTGTGGTTGGTATACCGTAGCCGCGCATCATGGAGCCGAACGCTTTGACATCGTAGGTGTCTGAGAGCTTGAAATGAATGACGTTGTGGCCCATGGCACGCAGGTTCGCGTCGCGCACGAGGGCAGCTCGATAGGTTTTTGCCGCAGTATGTTCCGGATCATTTTGGGCATCGTCCTCAAACTTGCCTAGTCCATGCAGCTCAGCCAGCATCCAAGAGCCGTTTGGCATCTGCCAGCCGTAATCTGCCAAATAATAGCCGGCGTTTCCCGGTCGAGTGATTTCAACCTGAAGTTCGGGAGCGGCAACTCCCGCCATAATCATTGCCGCACGTGCTTCGGATTCTCCACCGTTATCCGATCTGCCATCCATGTGTTCAAAAACGTCAAATGCGCGCGCGATGCCGTGCAGTCCGCGGCAGTTCGCTTGTGCATATGCAAGCAATTCTTCACGCTCGACACCGTATTCACGAGCCAACCCGTCGGCATAGCCTAGTGCATATCGAAAAGCGCTCGTTCGGGTGATGTCGACCACCGTGCGATATGGATCCGTCAACGTAAACGGGCCGAGCTGCCATACGTCGGCCGGCCGCCAGCGTCGGTATTCAACGAATTCGTACATATCGCGTCTGCTGGAACGCGGCAGCAGCACTTGCACCTTGTCGAGAAGCGAATATGCAGAACCGATGCCATAGAGCAGTGCCGCCGTTGCTCCACAAAACACTGCATCCGGTTCAACGACCGCAATAGCGGATGCCAATTGAAAGATGCGATCTTCGACGCCGAGGTCATTCCAATACGCGGGATCAGCGTAGACATGGTTGTAGAGTCGAATAATCATCTCTTTTTGCATGAGTGCGTAGGCACAGCGTTCATCCCATTTTTTGGTAGCTACAAACAGGTGCCCGCCATGATGGGCCTCGAATAACCGGAAGAACAGCTCTGCTTGCGGTTTGGAACAGCGTTTATCATGACTCATTTTCGACCCCATGGTCTCGAGGGAGAGCGAATGACACTACGCTATCCCATATTTGGTCCGCCAGACCTTGCCATAAACTGACCAAAAGCTTGACGGGGCAGGTCAGAGTCATGAGTCAGAGCCAAACATATCGGCAAACGGTTGATTAGTGCCCTTCGGCGGCACTTAAAACCACCCTTACAGAAAGTTGCGGTGAAATAGTTCCTGAAAAGCTCGAATAAGCCTTAATCAGGAACTATTTCACCGCAACTTAGGAGGGGATGGGGGTTAGCTGTGGGGGCGGTGGCGGAGTTTGTCGATGGTGGAGTCGGTGTTGCGGCTGCGGGATTCGGCGGCGCGGTCGCGAGCGTCGGCTGCGGTTTGGCGCTTGCGGCGGTAATCGATCATGCCTTGAATGATGGGCTTGCCAAAGCTCACGACATCATCGTTGTAGATGGCGGTTCGGGCTGCGAGGAGGCAGTCGGTAAAGTCCATATGGGTCTTGCCAAAGAGTTTGACGGCAAGGGCGACAACGGTGGGTTCGTCGACCATGACGTCATCGAGCAGCCTTTTCATGGCCGTAGCAATCTCAACGCGGGGAACCTTATAGACGTCGCGTAGCGTGACCACGACGCGCGTGATGATTTCGGGGTAGACACGAGCGGTGCGCGTGGCGATGACCTTGGCGGCGCGCGGCGACAGGACCTCGTCGTCGTCGAGCAGGTAGCGCAGGATGACGGTCTCGTCGATGATGGTGCTACTCATGGATATCTACTTCCTCGGGACCCAAAATCGAATCGTCGTTTTCTGTAGCAAGGTATTCAATCCAGGCATTGCGCTCCTCGGAGCGGCGATTGGGATCCCCATATGCTTTGAGCGATCCGTATGCGGCGGTGCCGTCCTTTGAGCGCACGGCGACCGGCTGAAAGGGGAGTTTGCGCATCAAAATGCTCTGCGCGACAAAAAGGCGCACGGCCTCGGCGAGCGATGTGCCCATGGCGTCGTAGAGACGCTCGGCATGCTGCTTGTCTTCCTCGCGAATGCGCACCTGCAGGATGGCTCGTTTTTGAGTCGATGACATCACTGGCCTCCCTTAATGAGCGTGCAATTTGAATAGTCAAATACTGCTTCGGCTAATAATAGCCAATCTTACAACCACTACTTTATTGCACTAGAGTAATTGACTGTAAACGATATTACAAACGTACTACATCCTTCAGAAATGAGCGTGAAATCTTTCTTGGGAGTACGCATGTAATACACTCACCTTTATAGCTTCTAGAGAATAATTCCAACCTGCCAAAACCCCTGCAATACACCCGTATTGCAGGGCCTATGCTCAAGTTTGCCACCTGCAACTGCGTATATTTAACCTGTATATCGTTGGAGGAATTCTATCGAAGCGCCTGTTTCGCCGCATGCGCTCGATACGCCGATGCCAGGCCACGGGCGGCCTGGGGCAACGTCCGCAGGGTCTCTCCAGCATGGGATTCAGGAGGGAGTGAACAACATGGGCAATAAACGAGTCGTGGCTGATTCCTCACGCTGCATTGGGTGCCAAACCTGTATGGCGGCGTGCATCGAGGCACACGATATTCCCGGCAACATCGCCGCGCCGCGCCTGCGCGTAACGCGCACCTACGAGATCTCCGCACCGGTGGCGTGCCACCACTGCGAGGACGCTCCATGCGCCAAGGCCTGCCCCACGGGCGCCTTGTTCTTTGATCCAAAGAACCATCGCATCGGCGTTAACGAGGACAACTGCATCGGCTGCAAGAGCTGCGTCATGGCCTGCCCCTTTGGCGCCGTGAGTGTGGCGACTACGCAGGTCCCCGTCTTGATGGGCGACGTGCGCGTGGGTTCGCAGACTAAGAGCTTCGTGCTCAAGTGCGACCTGTGCGTGGACCGTCCCGGCGGCCCGGCGTGTGCCGAGGCGTGCCCGACCAAGGGCCTCACCCTGGTAGACGAGGAGCGCCTGGCGGAGCTGACTGCCGAGCGTGCCCGCGCCACCATCGAAAACGAGGCGTAAGCGGGCGGCCAAACAGGCCCAATGATTGTCAAATAAGTACCGAGTATTCGGTAGCAGAGAAAGGAAGGAGGGTGTCATGGAGAAGCATAAAGTGATCTGCCCGTACTGCGGCGCCGGTTGCCAGTTTAACCTCTTGGTCCAAAACGGCCAGGTCGTGGGTACCGAACCGCTCAACGGCATCACCAACCAGAGCGAGCTGTGCCTTAAGGGCATGAGCGGCTACGACTTCATCAACGACACCAAGATCTTGACTCCTCGCGTACTGCACCCGATGATCCGCCGCACTAAGGGCGCGGATCTTGAGCGCGTAAGCTGGGACGAGGCACTGGATTTCACCGCATCTAAGATGCAGGCCATAATTGACGAATATGGTCCTAACGCTGTCATGACCACCGGCTCTTCGCGAGGCGGCGGCAATGAGGCGAACTACGTCATGCAGAAGTTTACGCGTGCGTGCATCGGCACCCACAGCGTGGACAACTGCGCCCGTACTTGACACGGCCCTACTGTCCTCGGTCTGATGGACACGGTTGGTTCAGGTTGCATGTCATGCTCCATCCCCGGTATGGAGGATGCGGGCTGCATTTTCCTCTTCGGCTATAACCCTGCCGATTCGCACCCCATCGTCGCAAGGCGTATCGTGCGAGCCAAAGAAAAGGGTTGCAAGATCATCGTCGCTGACCCGCGCCATATCGAAACCGCGCGTATCGCCGATCTCTACCTTCCGATCAAGAACGGTTGCAACGTTGCGTTCCTCAACGCCTTTGCAAACTGCTTGGTCAACGATGGCCTCTACGACAAGGAATTCGTCGCCGAGCACACGAACGGCTTTGACGAGTGGTGGGAGACCATCAAGAACTACACTCCCGAATCCGTACAGGACATCACGGGTGTCGAGCCTGCGCTGATCCACCAAGCTGCCGAGATGTACGCCACGGCGAAGCCTTCTGCCATCATTGGCTGGGGCATGGGCGTATGCCAGCAGAAGCAGAACCTGAAGACGGTGCACACCATCGCCTCCATCGCCTGCGTTGCCGGCCAGATCGGCAAACCCAATTCCGGCCTCGCGCCCGTGCGCGGTCAGAACAACGTCCAGGGCTCCTGCGATATGGGCATGCTGCCCAACCTGTACCCTGGCTACCAAAAGGTCACCGACCCCGCCGTGCGCGCCAAGTTTGCCAAGGCTTGGGGCGTGCCCGAGGAAAAGCTCCCGCTCGAGGAGGGCTACAAGCTCACCGACCTGGGCCACCTGGTCGACGAGGGCAAGGTGCACTGCTTCTACAACTACGGCGAGGACCCGGTGCAGACCGAGCCCGATTCGGCCGGTATGCGCAAGACGCTCTCCGAGCTGGATCTGTTCATCTGCCAGGACATCTTTATGACGCAGACGACCATGCTCGCCGACGTCATCCTGCCTGCCACCTCTTGGGGTGAGCACGAGGGTGTCTTTACTGCATCCGACCGTAGCTTCCAGCACTTTGACGCGGCCGTTCCGCCCAAGGGCGAGTGCCGTCACGACTGGGAGATCTTCGCGGACCTGTCCACGCGCATGGGCTATCCCATGCACTACGACAACACCGAGCAGATCTGGAACGAGTGCATTAGCCTGTGCCCCAACTTTGTGGGTGCGACCTACGAGAAGATGGCTCCCGAGGGCGGCTACGCCCAGTGGCCGGTCAAGAGCACCGATGTGAACGACCACGGTACGCCCGACATGTTCGCTGGTGGCAAGTTCACCACCAAGGACGGCCGCGCCAACCTGATGGCGCACGACTGGGAGGCGCCCTCCGAGCTTCCCGACGATGAGTACCCGCTCATTCTGTGCACCGTCCGCGAGGTCGGCCACTACAGCTGCCGTTCGATGACCGGCAACTGCAAGACGCTGGCGCTGCTCGCCGACGAGCCCGGCTTTGTCCGCATGAATCCCGCGGACGCCCAGGCGCGCGGCATCAAGAACGGCGACATCGTCTCGATCCACAGCCGCCGCGGCCAGGTATACAGCCGCGCCGACGTGAGCGACCGTATCAACAAGGGCACGGTCTATATGACCTACCAGTGGTGGATCGGCAAGTGCAACGAGCTGACCATTCACAAGGTCGACCCGGTCTCGCACACGCCCGAGGACAAGTTCTCCGCCTGCCAGGTCGACGCCATTGCCGACCAGGTTTGGGCAGAGGGCGAGGTCGAGCGTCAGTACACCGAGCTCAAGCAGGCTCTGGTGGATGCCGCCGCTCCCCAGGATGTTGAGCCCGGCGCCGCCAAGTTCGACGACGAGACGCACGTGAATCAAATCGTGTAGTCCCGTTCTCGTTGGCTTTTTGGGCCGGGCGTCCCGTACGTTCGGGAGCCCGGCCCGTTATTTTGAAAGGAAGTGGGGATGAACCGCTTCATCGACATCAACCCGGAGAGGTGCATCGGCTGCGGAACATGCCAGTCCGCCTGTGCCGACGCCCACCGGATGCAGGGTCTTCAGGATACGCCGCGCCTGGTGCTCGTGAAGACCGGCGGTATTTCGGCCGCCCTTGCCTGCCACCATTGCGAGGGTGCCCCTTGCGCCGAGGTTTGCCCGGTGAATGCCATCGAGCACGATGGCGACCGCATCCACGTTAAGGAGCAGGAGTGCATCGGGTGCAGGCTGTGCGCCATCGCGTGCCCCTTCGGAGCCATCCATCCCGATGGCACGTCTATCGCCGGTGTCGCAGGCATGTGCGACCCGACGCCTTCGTATCCTAAGTCCCTGAGCAGCCTGCTTACGTGGGCTCCCGGCCAGTACACCTGCGCTGTGAAGTGCGACCTTTGCGCCTTCGATCCGGACGGCCCGCATTGTGTGGCGGCGTGCCCCACCAAGGCGCTGACCGTCATGGGCGGCGCGGCCGATCGCGAGCTTGACGAGGCCAAGCGCCTGCGCTCGATCGAAAACGGTCCGGTCGTCGACGTTACCGCTGTGGCCCAGGGCCTGTCCGAGAAAGCAGAAGGGAGCGTAAACAATGGATAGCATGACGCTGTTTATCGCATCGCTTGCCGTCTCGTGCATCGGTGCGCTCGCCTCGGTTCTGCTGATCAAGGCCGATAACGCCGCCAAGACCGCCGGCTGCCTAATCGGCGCCGTCGCCGCGGTGCTTTCGTTTGTGGCCGGTATTCAGGCCGTGCTGGGCAATGTCACGTCGGTCGACACCATCGTGTTCTTCCCGTTTGCCCATTTCCAGCTGCTGCTCAATCAGCTGTCCGGCCTGTTCGTGGCGCTCATCTCGGTGCTCGCGTTTGCCGGTTCGATCTACGGTCTCAATTACTTTGATGAGTACCCGGGCAAAAAGGGCCGCGCCGGCTTCTTCTTTAACACCTTCGTGGCGTCCATGATGCTCGTCATCACCGCCGACAACGTGTTTTGGTTCCTGGTCGCCTTTGAGCTCATGTCGCTGACCTCGTACTTCCTGGTCGTGATTGAGGAGAACGAGAACTCCATCCATGGCGGTTGGCTCTACTTTGTGATCGCGCACGTGGGCTTTGTGCTCATCATGGCGAGCTTCCTCACCATGACCAACTTCGCCGGTGGCTCGTTTGCCTTTGCGGATTTCCGTGCTACGCAGTTTAGCCCCGCGGTCGCATCCGTGTGCTTTGTGCTCGCCTTCTTTGGCTTTGGCGCCAAGGCCGGTATCATTCCGCTGCACGGCTGGCTGCCCAAGGCACATCCCGAGGCGCCGTCCAACGTGTCGGCTCTTATGTCCGGCGGCATGATCAAGATCGGTATCTTCGGTATCCTCAAGGTGGGTCTCGACCTGCTCTCCGCCTCGGGCGTTCAGGTTTGGTGGGGCCTTATGGTCATGGTCTTCGGTGCGATCTCGTCGGTCCTCGGCGTGGCCTTCGCCCTGCAGGAGCATGACATCAAGCGCCTGCTGGCCTATCACTCCGTCGAGAACATCGGCATCATCCTGCTCGGCGTCGGCGCCTCCATGGCCGCCATGGCGCTCAACTCGGTCGGCATTGCCGTCCTGGCTCTGATGGCCGCCCTCTACCACACGTTTAACCACGCGATGTTTAAGGGCGAGCTGTTCTTGGGCGCCGGTGCGCTGCTGTACTCCACGGGTACGCGCAATATGGAGAAGATGGGCGGCCTGTTCCGTCGTATGCCGGCAACGGCCATCTGCTTCCTCGTTGGCGCGCTTGCCATCTCGGCCATCCCGCCCTTCAACGGCTTTGTGTCAGAGTGGTTTACCTACCAGTCGCTGTTTAACGCCGCCATGCAGGGCGACAAGGCCGTCATGATCGTGGCCGTGTTCGCTGCCGTCGCGCTTGCCATTACCGGCGCGCTGGCCGTCACGTGCTTCGTCAAGGCCTATGGCGTCTCCTTTGCCTCCGCGCCCCGCTCCGAGGCCGCGGCCAATGCCAAGGAGGTTCCCGCCCCCATGGTGTTTGCGCAGGGCCTGCTCGCGGCCATCTGCGTCGTGCTGGGCATTGGCGCTCCCGTGATCGCGCCCGTGCTGGTCGATGTCGCCGCGTCCGCGCTGCATCCGTACGGTGGCGTGTTTGCCGCCGAGGGCATGGAGCTCATGAACCAGTACTCCGGCGCTGCCACCTCCACGCCCGCGATCGCTATTGCGCTCGTGGTGCTCGTCGGCCTTGCCTGCGGTTATCGCAAGCTCAAGACCGTCGGCAAGGTGCAGAAGTCCCAGCCGTGGGCGTGCGGCTATGCTCCCAACGAGCATATGCCCGTCGTGGCCACGACCTTTGCCTCCGAGGTGTCCTGGTTTATGCAGCCGCTCTACACGCTGCGCGACCGCTGCACGGCCGTCTGCTGGTCCATCGCGCACTTCTTCCAGAAGCTCACCGGTGTGGCCGAGGCTGTGGAGCCCGTACCCGACAAGGTTCTCGTCGATGCCCCGCATAAGGGTGTCGAGAAGCTCGCCGACCTCGCGACTAAGCTCGAGGGCGGCAACTACAGCATCTATATCTGCTACATCGTCGCGGCGCTCGTGGTGTTCCTCGTGCTCGCCGTGCAAATGGGTTAAGGAGGGGAGAGCATGAACAACATCGTACTTGCCGTTCTGCAGGGCGTGGTCGTTATGGCCGTCGCGCCGTTCTTCTCCGGTCTCGGTCGCGTGATCCGCGCCAAGATGCACAACCGTCGCGGCCCCAGCATCATGCAGGACTATCGCGACCTGGCCAAGCTCTTTGCGCGCCCCGAGTCCCAGAGCGAGGACGCGAGCTTTGCGCTTCGCATTATGCCGCCGCTGTTCTTCGCCGTCGCCTTTATGCTCGCGATGGGTCTGCCGCTCTTTACGGCACAAAGCCCCATCCCGGTCTTTGGTGACGCCATCACCATCATGTACAGCCTGGCGCTCGCCCGCTTCTTCTTCGCCCTCTGCGGTGTGGACTCGTCCAACGCCTACGCCGGTATCGGCGGCGTTCGCGAGCTGCTCATGAGCGTGCTCATCGAGCCGTCCATGCTGCTGGCGCTGTTTGCCGCCGCCCTGGTGTGCGGCTCCACCGACATCGCCACCATGGGTCAGCACATCATGACGGGCGCCATCGACGCGCCGGTCGCCGTGATTCTCGCCGGCATCGCCTTTGCGATCGCCTGCTACATGGAACTCGGCAAGCTGCCGTTTGACCAGGCCGAGGCCGAGCAGGAGCTTCAGGAAGGTCCGCTCGCCGAGCTTTCCGGCCCGTCTCTCGCCATGGCCAAGCTCGCCATGTCCATGAAACAGGTCCTGGTTGTCGCTTGGTTCTGCGCAATCTTCATCCCTTGGGGCGAGCCTACGACCGTGGGCGTCGCCGCCGTTCTGGGCGCGGTCATCTTCCTGGTGAAGTGCCTGATTGACTTTGTCGTATGCGGCGCGATCGAGAACTCCTGCTCGCGCTCGCGTTTTAAGGTACTCGGTAATCAGACCTGGGCCGTCGTGGGTATCGCCGTTCTGGCGTTTGTCTTCGTGGTCGTCGGCGTGTAGGAGAAGGGAGAAACAATGTCATTTGCAGTCAGTCTGTCCCTTCTCGGCTTGGTCGCTATCGCGGCCCCGATGGTGGCCTCGGTGCTCGTCGCCCTGTTCCCCCGTCCGTACGCCAAGTGGTTCAGCGTTTTGGGTGCCGCCGTCTCGACGGTCTGCACCATCGCCCTCGCCGCGAATTTCGCTGGCGCCGGCATGCCCGACACGCAGGTCCCCCTGATCTCGTTTGGGCAGACCCTCGTCATGGGATTCACCTTCGATCGCATGAGCACGCTGCTCGCGCCCGCCTTTGTGGGTATCGGCCTGCTTGTCGTGATCTATTCGATCCCCTATATGAGCGAGAATAACCGTGAGCATCCCGACGCGCCGCGTCGTCGCTTCTACGCGTACCTCGCGACCTTCATCGGCGCCATGGCCGGCCTCGTGTACAGCTCGACCCTTTTGGGCCAGCTCGTGTTCTTTGAGATTACGGGTGCGTGCTCTTGGGGCCTCATTAGCTACTACATGACGCCTACGGCCAAGAAGGCCGGCATGAAGGCCCTGATCATCACGCATATCGGCGCGCTCGGCCTGTATCTGGGCGCCGCCATCGTGTTTGCCCACACCGGCACCTTCGCCATTACCGCGATTGCCGGCCTCGATGCCAAGCTCAAGGCTATCGTTCTTTTGCTCGTGCTGTTTGCGGCCTGGGCCAAGTCCGCACAGGTTCCCATGTACATGTGGCTGCCTTCGGCCATGGAGGCGCCGACGCCTGTTTCGGCCTACCTGCATGGTGCCTCGATGGTTAAGGTCGGCGTGTGCGTGTTCGCGCGTGCACTCGTCTCTGCCGGCGAGATTCCCGAGATCGTGGGCTGGGTCGCCATTATCGACGCCATGGTCACCATGCTCTTTGGTTTCCTTATGTACCTGCCGCAAAAGGACATGAAGCGCCTGCTGGCCTTCTCCACGATCGCCCAGCTCTCCTATGTGTTCTTTGGTCTGGGCCTTTCGGTCTTTGGCAGCCAGCTGGCCTTTGACGGTGCCGTGTGCCACATCTTTAACCACGCTTTCGCCAAGACCCTGTTCTTCCTGATCGCCGGTTCGTTCTCCTTTACGCTCGGCACGCGTATGCTGCCCAAGCTTCGCGGCATCGTAAAGAAGTACCCGATCTCGGGCGTGGGCTTTGGTGTCGCCGCGCTCGCCATTGCCGGCGTGCCGCCCATGAACACGTTTTTCTCGAAGTTCCAGATTATCGCCGGCGGCTTCTCTGTTGGTGCCGGCAACGTTGCGATCCTGGTGCTCGTGTGCATTATGGTCGCCGAGACCGTCGCCACCTTTGCCTGGTTCCTCAAGTGGATGGGCTATTGCCTGCCCGGCGAGCCGAGCGACGAGGTCGCTGCGGGAGCCCCGCTTCCCCGTGCGATGGCGTTCGTGTTCATCGTGCTCATCATCATGGTTATCGTCAGCGGCCCGCTTTCGGCCAGCTGGATCGGTTAGGAGGTAGAACGACATGGGTTATTCGATCGTCAACATCCTTGGCGGCCTTCTGATCGTCACGTCCACCATGGTGGTTGTCTCCAAGAACATCAAGCATTCCATCAGCTGGTATGCGGTGCAGTCGCTGGTGCTCGTGGGGCTTCTCGCCACGCTCGGTGTCACCACCGGTGCGCAGGAGCTGCTTATGTGGGCCGGATCTGCCTTTATCACTAAGGTCGTCCTGGTCCCTTACATCCTCAACCGCGCATACAAGAAGATGGGCGAGCCGAGCGACGCATCGCTCAAGGCCGGCCTTAAGCCCGCGTGGGCCATTTGCATCATCGCCGTGGAGGTCGCGATCTGCTTTGCCGTCGTGACGCAGATCAGCCTGCCCACGGCCGAGGTTGCAACGCCTGCGCTCGCTATTAGCTTCGCTCACTTCTTTGTGGGCCTCACCTGCATCATCTCGCAGCGCAACATCATGAAGCAGATCTTTGGATACTGCCTTATGGAAAACGGCAGCCATGTGACGCTCGCGCTTTTGGCCCCCACCGCTCCCGAGATCATTGAGATCGGTATCGCCACCGACGCCATCTTTGCCGTCATCATCATGTCCATCGTCGTGCGTCGCATTTGGGACGACTCCCACTCGCTCGATGCGCGCGACCTGTCCGAGCTGAGGGGGTAGTCCATGGAAACGTTGATTCTCGCCCTGCTCGCGACTCCTTTGGTGTTCTCGCTGGTCATGGCGTTTTTGCCCAAGAACACGTCCTATAACGTGTTTGCCGGTCTCAACCTGGTCTCCGTCGCAGCCGTCCTGGTGCTGTCGATTATGACGGCCGGTGACGTCCTTATGAGCGGCGAAACCGCGAGCGCTCTTGGCCTGTGGTTCCACCTCGATTCGCTGGGCGCCATCTTTGTGCTGCTCATCGGCTTTATCGGTTTTCTTACGGGGCTGTTCTCGCTGCCCTATGTAAAGGCCGATATCGAGGAGGGCTCCATGCCCGCCGAGCGCGCCAAGCAGTATTTCGCGCTGTTTAGCCTGTTTGTGTTCACCATGCTGCTCGCGTGCCTGTCCAACAACATGATCCTCACGTGGGCCGCCGTGGAGGCAACCACGCTTTCCACCGTGTTCCTCGTGGGTATCTACAAGAACAAGACGGCCCTCGAGGCTTCTTGGAAGTATGCGATGGTCTGCACCGCCGGCGTGGCCTTTGGCCTGTTCGGTACGCTGCTGATCTACGCCAACGCCGCCGACGTGATTCCCAACGCCCACGAGGCCGCATTCCTGTCGTGCGTGCTGCCGTATGCCGACCAGTTCGACCCGACGCTCATGCGCCTCGCCTTTGCGTTTGTCGTGATCGGCTTTGGCACCAAGGCCGGCCTGTTCCCCATGCACACTTGGCTGCCCGATGCCCACTCCCAGGCCCCGAGCCCTGTCTCGGCCCTGCTTTCGGGCGTGCTGCTTAAGTGCGCCATGCTTGTGATCATGCGCTTCTACGGCTTTACTATCCAGGCCGTGGGCGCCGAGTATCCGCAGCTTTTGCTGTTGATCGTCGGCACGCTGTCCATTTTGGTGGCGGCGCTTTCGATGTTCCGCCAGGACGACCTCAAGCGCCGCTTTGCGTACTCGTCTGTGGAGAACGTGGGCGTTATCGCCCTGTGCCTGGGTATCGGTGGCCCGCTGGGTATCGCCGCGGCCCTGCTGCACTGCGTGTTCCACGGCTTTACCAAGACGCTTGCCTTCTGCGTGTCCGGCAACATCCAGCACGCCTTTGGCACGCGTAGCCTGACCAAGATCCAGGGTGTCGTCGAGGTTGCCCCCGCAACCGCCGCGCTCGCCGTCCTGGCGCTGCTCGGTCTTGGCGCCTTCCCGCCCTTTGGCATGTTTATCTCCGAGTTCCTGACTTTTGTCGCCGGTGTTACCGCCGGTCCCATGTGGCTGGTCGTCGTGGTCGCCCTCGGTCTTACCGTGGCCATCTCCGCGCTCACCCGCATCGCACTCAAGTCGGTGTTCGGCCATGCGCCCCAGGGCATGGGCAAGCATGAGGCCCCGGCGCTCATGCTGATCCCCGAAATCATCCTGACTGTCATGATCTTGTGGTTTGGCATCGCCACCCCGCTGCCCCTCGTGCGCGGTGTGGAGACCGCGACCGGCATCGTACTCGAGCAGAGCACCGAGGAGCTTCACGCGACGCCGATGTACCGCGCTGTGTTCGGTACCGAGACCGCTCAGAGCGAGGTGGAGTAACGAATGATTGAAACTGAGAACAAGGTGTATGCCCGTCGCTGCGAGAGCCATGTCGAGGCCCTGCGCCGCGCCGTTCCGGGCTGCATCGAGAAGGTCGAGTGGCAATGCGAGGACCAGCTGACGATCACCGTCAAGCAGGACAAGCTGCCCGAGGCCGTCCACTACCTGTATTACGAGCGCTACGGCTGGATTCCCGTGATCATCGGCAACGATGAGCGCAGCCTGTGCGGCCGCTACGCTGTGTACTACGTCATCTCCATGGAGGGGGAGGACCCCGGCTGGGTGACCGTGCGCACCGAGGTCGATCCCGCCAAGATGACGTTCCCGTCCGTGACGCCGTTCGTCCCCGCCTGCGTGTGGGGCGAGCGCGAGCTGCGCGACATGTTCGGCCTGATTCCCGAGGGCCTTCCCGATCGTCGTCGCCTGGTGCTGCCCGACGATTGGCCCAGCGGCCTGTACCCGCTGCGCAAGGACTCCATGGACTACCGTTTCCGTCCCGCTCCCGCGAGCGACATGGAAAACTATGAGTTCTTGGCCGATACCAAGGGCAAGGAGACGACGCTCGTCCCCATGGGCCCGTTGCACATTACCTCCGACGAGCCCGGCCACTTCCGCCTGTTCGTTGAGGGCGAGACGATCGTCGACGCCGACTACCGTCTGTTCTACGTGCACCGCGGTATGGAGAAGGTCGCCGAGACGCGCCTGAACTATGACGCCGTGACGTTCCTCGCCGACCGCATCTGCGGCATCTGCGGCTGCGCCCACTCGGTGGCCTATGCCGAGGCCGTCGAGCGCGCCCAGGGCATCCATGTCCCGCCGCGCGCCCAGTACATCCGCGCTATCATGCTCGAGGTCGAGCGCCTGCACTCGCACCTGCTCAATATTGGCCTCGCATCGCACTACACGGGCTTCGACTCCGGCTTCCAGCAGTTCTTCCGCGTCCGCGAGAAGTCCATGGACCTGGCCGAGAAGCTCTCCGGTCACCGCAAGACCTACGGCCTCAACGTGATCGGCGGCGTGCGTCGCGACATTTTGGCCGAGCAGAAGCTTTCAACGCTCACGACCATTCACCAGCTGCGCTCCGAGGTTCAGGAACTCGTCGACGTCTTGCTCTCGACGCCCAACTTTATCGAGCGTACGAGTGGCATCGGCATCTTGGACCGCAAGATCGCACGCGACTTCTCGCCGGTCGGCCCGCTCATGCGTGGCTCGGGCTATGCCCGCGACGTGCGCTTTGACCATCCCTTTGACGGCTACGCCGATCCGGATGTTCAGAAGATGCATGCTGCCACGGCCGACACCTGCGATGCCTTCGGCCGTACCGCCGTTCGCATCCAGGAGGTCTACGATTCGATCGACATGATCGAGACCATGCTCGAGAACTGCCCGTCGGGCCCCATCCTCACCACGGATTGGGAGTACACCCCGCACAAGTACGCTATCGGCGCCACCGAGGCGCCGCGCGGCGAGGACGTGCACTGGGCCATGCTCGGCAACAACCAGAAGTGCTACCGCTGGCGCGCCAAGGCCGCCACGTACAGCAACTGGCCGGTCCTGCGCTACATGTTCCGCGGCAACACCGTGGGCGACGCGGCGCTGATCGTCGGTTCGCTCGACCCGTGCTACTCCTGCACCGACCGCGTGACGGTGACCGATGTCGCCGCCAAGCGCGACCACGTGCTCGACAAGGAGCAGTTCGAGAACGTCTGGCGCGACAAGTCGCCGCTTGCGGGCGAGGGCACCATGGCCGCCCCGCTCGATGAGGAGGCGCTCTAATATGCTGAAGCTTTGGAAGGTTAACGCCAAGGCCGGCGACGCGACGGTCAAGTACCCGTTTGCGCCGTTCCCCACCAACAAGGACATGCGCGGCAAGCCCGAGCACAACGCCGAGCTCTGCATCGCCTGCGGTGCCTGCGGCGTGGCGTGCCCGGCCGATGCCATTCGCATGGACACCGACCTTGCGGCCGATACCATCACCTGGTCGATTGACTACGGCCGCTGCATCTTTTGCGGCCGCTGCGAGGAAGCCTGCCCCATGGAGGCCATCAAGCTCACCGAGGAGTTTGAGCTGGCCGTCATGAGCAAGGACGACCTCACCAGCAAGAGCGTCTACACGCTCGAGCACTGCTCGCGCTGCGGCAAGCCGTTCGCCCCGCACAAGGAGATCGACTACGCCAAGCGCCTGCTGCAAAAGACCGGCGGCATGGAGGCCATCCAGGCCGCCGGTACCGTCGGTATGTGCCAGGAGTGCAAGCGCGAGCTCGACGCCCTGCGCGCCGCCTCGGCCGTAAAGACCGGCAACGCTGCCGGCATGGCTGCCAACGAGACGCTTGCGTCCGGCGAGCCCCAGGGCCCCGGCATGGAGTATCTGGGCGGCCACGGCGTGAACCCGGAGTATATCGACCGCGAGCTCAACCCCGATGCACCCGAGATTCCCGCCGGTCCTGCACCGGTCGAGGGCATCATCATGGATTTTGATACGAAGGAGGAGTAACCATGGCCGAACCCACGCTTTTGCCCGAGCGGCTTCAGTACCGCCCGACCAAGATCGAGCTCGACGAGAGCATCGAGAAGGCCAAGGAGACCCTTCTTAAGAAGATCAAGCGCTCGGTGTACGTCTACCGTGTTGACTGCGGTGGCTGCAACGGCTGCGAGATCGAGATCTTCGGTTCCATCACGCCCGTCTTCGACGTCGAGCGTTTTGGCATCAAGGTCGTGCCTTCGCCCCGTCACGCCGATGTGCTGCTGTACACCGGCGCCGTGACGCGTGCCATGCGCATGCCGGCCCTGCGCGCCTTTGAGGCCGCACCCGATCCCAAGATCGTGGTGTCCTATGGCGCGTGCGGCTGCACCGGCGGCATCTTCTACGACAACTACTGCGTCTGGGGCGGTACGGACAAGATTCTGCCGGTCGATGTCTACATCCCCGGCTGCCCGCCCAGCCCCGCGCAGACCGTCTACGGCTTTGCCATGGCGCTCGGTCTGCTGGACCAAAAGCTCCATGCCGAGACCACGGTGGAGGCCGCCGGCGAGCAGGCCGATATCCTGCACCCCGGCGTGCCGTACAAGCTGCGTGTTGCCATCGAGCGCGAGGCTCGCGCCATGAGCGGCTACCGTTACGGCCGCGACTTGGCCAACGAGTTTATGGACACGCTCGAGGGTGCGCCCAAGGGCGATATCCGCGGTGCCATGGCGCTGCTCATCGACAAGCAGGACGATCCTCGCCGCGTTGAGGTGTACTCGGCGCTGCAGGATCTGGTGCTGGCCGGAGGTCGCTAGATGGAGCTCACGGACCGCTCTGGTTACTTTGCGGGCCCCGGTATGCTCGGCGGCTCCTTTGGCGACGCCTCGCGCGCAAGCGACGAGGCTGCCGAGGGCGTCGCCGACCCCTGCCTGGGTCATGCGCCCGACCAGGTTGTCTTCTATGAGCTCACGCGTAAGTTTGTGGAGACCGAGGAAGACGTTCCCCAGGAGGCCTGCGACGTGCTGTACTACACGCTCGCCGTGGGCCACCACACTGGCGTGCTCGACTGCTTTGAGCCGCGCCTGTCGGTGCCGGTGGATGTGTTCTATTCGCTCGTCGACGCGCTGCCGGAGGGGGAGGCCAAGACCAAGTTCGAGGCCATCCGCTCCTTTGGCGAGTGCCAGCTCGACAAGGCGGCGGTGCCGTCGCTGCTCGAGGCCTGCGATGCGCTGCTCGACGAGCGCGGCTTTCGCGGGTCGGCCAAGGCCGGCATCTCGGTGTTCGACGACGACTTTGGCCTGCATGCCCAGCAGGTCGCGTTCTTAATGAAGTTCCGCGATCTGGTTGAGCGCGTGCGCGATGTGTCGGGCGTGTATCTGACGGGAAGGTTGCAGTAATGGGTTGCGTTGTGGATGGACGTGTGAACGGCGCCCCGTTTGCGGGTATCGTGCTCACGGCGGGAAGTGTGCTGCGTGCCGACGATGCCGCCGGCCCCGTGCTCTCCAAAAAGATGGAAGATGCACCCATTGCCGGTTGGTACACCATCGACGGCGGCCAAACGCCCGAGGACGACATCATCGAGGTCAAGCGCGAGCGTCCGCCGCGTCTGGTTTTGGTCGATGCGGCCGACATGGTGCTGCCCGTCGGGTCCATCCGCTTGCTCGACAAGCGCGATGTGGCCCGCAAGTCGATGTTCACCACGCATTCGCTTCCTTTGTCGATTCTGATCGAGGAAATCGAGCAATCGTGCGAAGATATCGTCTTCATAGGGATCCAGCCGGGCGATACGGAGTTTTACAACCCCATGTCCCCGGAGGTCTTTGACGCCGTCGACGCCGTGTACGACGCCGTGGCCGCCAACGACTTTTCCCACTTTGTCCGCTTGGGGCAAGAGCAATAGGAGCGCTTGTCCCTGCTGATTAGGAAAGAAGTGATTGACATGGCAGATTCCAAGGTGGAGTACCCCGCTCCCGATTGCCTGGCGCCCGCCGCGATCGAGGCCAAGACCGAGGCTGCCGGCGTGACCAAGGCCAACCTGCCGGTCGCAAAGGCCTTTCTGTTGGCAATGTTCGCCGGTGCGTTCATTGCCTTCGGCGGACTGTTCTTTACCGTGTTCTTGAGCGACAGCACGCTGGGCTGGGGCGCCCAGCGCGTCGTGGGCGGCCTGTGCTTTTGCCTGGGCCTGGTGCTCGTGCTGGTGTGCGGCGCCGAGCTGTTCACTGGCAACTCGCTCATGGTCTGCGCGCTCAAGAGCAAAAAGATCACCCTGGCTCAGATGCTCAAGGCATGGCTCGTCGTGTGGCTTGGTAACTTTGCCGGTGCCCTGTTCATCGTCTTTTTGGTGTACATGGCCGGCATTTACAAGCTCAACGGCGAGGCGGTCGCCAATTCCATGGTGAGCGTCGCCGCCGGCAAGGTGACGGTCGACTGGGTGACGATCTTCTTCCGCGGCATCCTGTGCAACATCTTTGTGTGCCTGGCCGTGTGGATCGGTACCGCTGGCAAGACCGTGGTCGATAAGGTCGTGGGCATTCTTCTGCCCATCGCCGCCTTTGTGGCCTGCGGTTTTGAGCACTGCGTTGCCAACATGTACTTTTTGCCCATGGGCGCCGTGATGCATGCGTGCGGCTATGGCGCCGACGTCGCCGGCGCCGATGCGCTCAACGCTGCGGGCATTGCGTTTAACCTGTCCGCCGCCACGCTGGGCAACATCGTGGGCGGCGCGGTTCTGGTCGCGCTTGGTTACTGGTTTATCTACGCCAAGAAGTCCGAGGCGTAAGGTACCGTCTGTTTGACGTTGGGCCTCCCGCGGGGCGTTGCCGTGCGGGAGGCTTTTTGGGTCTGGGGCCCGTTGTCGGGCTGTTGGCCTGTTGTGTTTGGCTGATGAAAGGGGTAATCGAGATGGCATCTGCTGTGAAGCGTGACGGTCGCGCCGTGGTGACCACATGCGGGGGATGCTATGCCGATTGCGCCTTTGCGGCACGCGTTGAGGACGGTCGCGTGGTGGCCGAGCTGCCGGTGCCGGGGCATCCATGCGCGGCGCGTGCCCTGTGCGCCCGCGGGCGCCATCGCCTGGACATGCCGTTTGACGAGCGTGATCGCATTGTGCATCCCATGCGCCGCCGCCAGGATGGCTCGGGGTTCGATGTGATTTCGTGGGACGAGGCGTTCGCGCAGATTGCCGAACGCCTTTTGGGGATTGTTGACGAGCGCGGGCCCCGTGCGCTGGGCATGACACTTGGTGTGCCCTCGTTCGACCGCTACTGGGCCTATCGCCTTATGCATGCGCTGGGCTCGCCTAACGTGTACGGTGCCGACGGTGCCTGCGAGGTAAGCCGACTTACCGGTTGGGAGCACAGCCTGGGCTACAGCCCCGCCTCCGACCTGTCACATACCGATTGCATCATGTATTTGGGGCGTTCCATTGTCGATTCGTCGACGATGGGGGCCGTTGATGCGCTCAATGATGCCCGTCGCCGTGGGGCGAAGATTATCGTGGTCGACCCCCGCCGCAGCGGCTCGGCTGCGCTTGCCGACCGCTGGCTTCGCGTGCGCCCGGGCTGCGACCTGGCCTTGCTGCAGGGCATTGCGCATGTGCTCATTGCCGAGGACTTATACGACCACGAGTTTGTTGCCCGCTATACCACGGGTTTTGATGAGCTGGCGCAGGCGGCTGCTGTTTGGACGCCTGAGTGGGCAGAGTCGATGTGCGACGTGCCGGCCGCAGAGATTGTCGCCACGGCGCGCGATCTGGCTGCCGCCGCGCCTGCCGCCGTGGTGGATGCGGGCTTTCACGGTGGCATCGGTATCGCGTATGCCAATAGCACCCAGACCGCGCGCGCTATCTGCTTGGTCGATGTGCTGCTGGGCTGCATCGGACACGCGGGCGGCGCGCTCAACCCGCCCACGCCGCTTGTGTTGGGCGACCTCGATCCCACGCGCTTTGCGACGCCGCCGGTGCCGCGTGGGCCCAAGCTGGGGTCCGAGCGCTATCCACTGGTCGATCCGGTGCGCGGCCTGTGCACGACCATCGGTCAGTCGATTCTTGCCGGCGATTTGCGTGGGCTCATCGTCTATGCCAGTAACCCCGGTGCGGGCTATGGCAATGCACAGGCTTGGTTGGGTATTTTGCAGCGGCTCGACTTGCTCGTGACGATTGATATCCGCTGGTCCGAGACGGCGCGTGCTTCTGACTTCGTGCTGCCCGACGTGACGTATCTGGAGGCCGACCGCGGCGTGGGTACGGTCGTGGGCCGCAACGACGCGTGCGTGTTCTACCGCAACGCCGTGCTGCCCGTGCAGCATGACGACACGAGGCCGGGGCGTGAGATCTTTGCCGGTCTGGCGCAGGCCTGTGGCGTGGGCGAGTATTTCCAGTTTACGTTTGACGATCTGGCGGCTGCCCAGGTGGCGCCGTTTGGGATCGGTCTGGACGAGCTCAAGGAGCGCGGCTGGGCCGACACGGGTGTTGCGTTGCCGTCGCGTACGGGCGAGCCGGCGATTCCCTTGGATGGCGGCAAAATTGCGCTGGCAAGCGACGTATGGGAACGAGCCGGCCTGGGTCGTGTGCCCAACTGGATCGCTCCCATGGTTGAGCCCGGCCCTGGAATGTTTCGCCTCATTAGCGGCAACCGTCCCTTTGAGTCACACACCTCGCGCAGGCTCGCGGCGGCGGGTGCCGCCGAGGCGGGTTCCGACTTGGACGCCGTGCAGATGAATGCTGATGTTGCCGCACGCATGGGTATCGCCAATGGCGAGGTCGTGGAACTCGTGAGCGATATGGGCCGCGACCGCGTGCGCGTGGAGACGACGCCCTATCTACATCCGGCTTGCATCTTTACGTCGGCCGCCCCCGGTGGGCGTTCGTTTGGCGCCGATGCCGGTGGCGCTCAAGCCTTGGGCGTGGGCCCGCTCGACCATACGCCGTTGCGTTGGGACCCGTTGACGGGTGCCGCGCTTACCCAGGAAAACGCCGTTCGCGTGGAAAAGACTGTCGCGCGCGGGGATAATGACGAGTAATTGACTCAGCTGATGTATTCGACTGATCCACGTTTCTTTTGAAAGGCCGCACATGAGCGATAGCCAGAACATGTCCGATGAGGTGCGCGCCCGCCTGCGCGCCATTCCCTCCGTCAACGAGCTGCTTGCCGAGTGGCCGGTGGTGAAGGCGGCGGGGGAGACCTGCGACGCGGTGGTGCATGCCGCCGTCACGGCCGAGCTCGATGAGGAGCGCGCCGCGATTCGTGCCGGTGCCTCTCCGCGTTCCAAGCGCGAGCTGGCCTCGGCCATCGAGTGGCGTGCGCATCGCTCCGCACTGCCGAGCCTGCGTCCCGCCGTCAACGCCACGGGTGTTGTTATCCATACCAATCTGGGCCGAGCCCCGCTCGCGGAGTCGGCCGCCAAGGCCGTGGCCGAGGTCGCGCGCGGCTACAGCACACTCGAGTACAGCGTGGGCACCTGTTCGCGCGGGTCGCGTAAGGAGCATGCCGCTCAGCTCATCCGCTCGCTTACCGGTGCCGAGGACGCGTTGGTCGTTAACAATAACGCGGCCGCCGTGCTGTTGGTGTTGGCAACCCATGCCGCGGGCAAAGAGGTTATCGTCAGCCGTGGCGAGCTCGTCGAGATCGGTGGCAGCTTCCGCATCCCCGACGTCATGGCGGCCTCGGGCGCCAAACTCGTCGAGGTCGGCGCCACCAACCGCACACATCTGGGCGACTACGAGCGCGCCATCACGCCCGAAACGGCCATGATCTTGAAGGTCCATCCTTCCAACTATCGCATCGAGGGTTTTCACGAGGAGGTGAGCTCAAAGGAGCTCGCCGCGCTGGCCCATAAGCACGGCCTGCTGTTCTATGAGGACCAGGGCTCGGGGGCACTGTTGCCTGACGACATCTTGGTGCGCGGCGGCGAAGAAACCACGCCGGCTTCTGTTTCGGCAGGGCTCGATCTGGTGTCATGCTCGGGCGATAAATTGCTCGGTGCCGCACAGGCGGGCATTATCATGGGCCGTCGCGATCTGGTCCAGGCCTGCGGCGCACATCCGCTCATGCGCGCTCTGCGTCCGGGCAAACTGGCTCTGTCGGCGCTCGAGGCCACGCTGCGAATCTACATGGACGGCGCCGATGTTGCCCATCGCGATATTCCGGTGCTCAGCATGCTCACGCTTCCGCAGGCTCATCTGGAGCGACGTGCCCGCAAGCTGCGCGATCGTATGGTCGCCGGGCTCGATAAGGCCGGTTGCCCGTGCGCCGTTGAGTTGGAGATTGTCGAGGAGTCCTCGACGCCTGGTGGCGGTTCGCTGCCTACCGTTGAACTGCCGACGATGTGCGTTGCCGTGCGTCTTGTTGACGAGCGCCTGACGGTCGACGCGCTCAAGCGCTCGCTTGTCCAGGACTTCGACACGCCGGTTGTCACGCGAACCTCGCACGATCGCATTTTGTTTGATGTGCGCACACTCGTGGGCGACCGCGATATCGAGACAGCGGCGTCGACGCTTGCCGCATGCGTTGAGAAGGCGATTGCTCGATGAGTGAGGTTCAAGCGCTGGTGGAGTGTCCCGTTATCGTAGGTACGGCGGGGCACGTCGACCACGGTAAGTCGGCGCTCATCGAGGCGCTGACGGGTAAAAACCCCGACCGCCTGGAAGTTGAGCGTCGTCGCGGCATGACGGTTGAGCTTGGCTTTGGCGAGCTGGCGCTGCCGAGTGGCAAGATCGTGGGCCTGGTTGACGTGCCGGGCCATGCACATTACTTGCGCGCCATGGTGCAGGGTGCCACGGGCATCGACGTTGCCGTGTTGGTGGTATCGGCCGTCGAAGGCGTGATGCCGCAGACCCGCGAGCACGTGCACGTGCTGGAGCTGTTGGGCGTCACGCATATGGTGGTGGCGCTGACGATGTGCGACCTGGCCGACGCCGAGATGATCGAGCTTGCCGAGCTCGACGTCGATGATTTTTTGTCGGGTACCGTGTTTGCGGACGCGCCGATCGTACCCGTGTCGTCCAAGACCGGCGCGGGGATCGATGGCCTGCTGGCTGCGCTCGACGAGCAGGTTGCCGCTTGCTGGGATTCCTGCCGCGACCGTGCCGAGCGCACCGATGCCGCGCCGCGTCTGCCCATCGACCGCTGCTTTACGATCAAGGGCGCCGGTACCGTGGTGACGGGAACGTTGCACGATGCGTTCGTCGCGGTGGGTGATGAGCTCGTCGCACTGCCGTCGCGTACGGTCTGTCGCGTGCGCGGGATTCAGGTGCATGGTGATACGCCGCACGCGCTGCCTGGGCAACGCGTGGCACTCAACCTGGTCGGTGACGGGGTCGCGGCACTTGACCGTGGCGAGATGCTGGGCGTGGCGGATCGCTTTGGTCAGACGTTGCGCTTTATGATGACGTTTACGTATTTGGGTCGCGAGGGAGCCAAGCCACGTGTGCTCGAGTCGGGTGCTCGTGTGCACGTGATGGCGGGTACGGCCGAAGTCGTCGGCCGCATCATGCTTTTGGAGGGTGAGGCCCCCATGGCGGTGGGCGAGACCCGTACCGTGCAGGTTCGCCTAGAGGAGCCACTGCCGTTGCGCGCCGGAGACCATGCCGTGGTGCTGTCCTATTCGCCCGTGATGCTTATTGGCGGCGGGCGCGTGCTGCTTTTGCGCTGCCGTCGCTCGCGCGAGCTTACTGAGGGGGAGTGCATGCTGTACGCGGCGCTCGAGTCCGGCGATATCGCGGGCGGTGTGGGCGCTTGGCTAGCGTTGCAGACGCTGCCGGTTACGGCGGTTGATGTTGCCGAGGCTTTGGATCTTGGTGTCGGCGAGGTCGATGCCGCACTGCGCGGGCTGGTGGCGCAGGGCTCCGTTCGCAAGCTTGTCGTGGGTGATGCGGACCTCTTGGCGGACGCCGTGGTGCTCGACGCCGCGATGGATGCACTGGCGGCGACCCTGTCAGCCATGCACGCGGCTGCCCCCAAGGAGACGGGCTTTACGCCCGGCGCCGTTGCCCATGCTGCGTGGCCTGCCGCTGACGATGCAGTTGCCGCAGCCCTGATTTCCGAGGGCTGCTCGCGCGGCGTGTGCGCCGCCGAGGGGGCCGAGGTGTTCGACCCGCACTCCGCTGCCGCCGCGGCGCGTGTGGTGCATGAGGCTTGCGAGCGCATCGTTTCCTTGTTGGACGAAGCTGGCCTCGATGCGCCGACGCTGCCCGAGGTGGGCGAGCAACTGCAGCTCGATCGCGATACCATGACGCGTGCCCTGCGCGAGCTTTCGCTCAACCGCTCCATCGTAAAGATCGAGCGTGATGTGGCCCTGTCTGCTGCCGCTGAGGCCCACGCGCGTGAGCTCGTCGCCGCTGCCATTGCCGACGCCGGCGGTGCTGCCACCACGAGCGTGCTGCGCGAGACGCTGGGCGTGTCGCGCAAGCGTGCCATCAGCATCTTGGAGCACCTGGATGCCGTGCGCTTTACGGTACTCGACAAGGATGCCGGCGGCCTGCGCTCCCTGCGCTAGATTGGCTGCTCGGTTTGGTAAAATACCGGCGCACTTGGGAACGGATGGGCTCCGGTGGGCTCCGCGGTCCTCAAAACCGTTGCGAGGCGTGCAAAACGTCTTGGATGTGTTCGATTCACATACGTTCCCGCCATACGCTACCAGCGCTTTTGTGCTCGCGGTCTTGCTGCGTGCCGCAAAGGCGCTGTTTTATTTTTGCATGAGCTTTTCGTAGCGCCGCTATTTCGGCGGCTGTATTTAGCTTCGTGCACCGGGTTTCGAGCATGCCGATGGGGGTGTTTTGCCGTATGACTACCGTAAGACGAGCCGATCTTTCTTGCGTCGTCCAGGCGGGCGGGCTGTCGTCGCGCATGGGTTGCGACAAGGCGCGGATGTTGTTTTGCGGCGAGCCGCTCATCGAACGCGTGCTGGGTCGGCTGGCGCCAGTTGCCGGCGAGTTGGTCGTGACGACTTCGCGTCCCAGCGAGCTTGTCTACCTTGAGGAGCGCGCGTTTGGCGGCCTTGTACCACGCGTGGTAGCGGACCTTGAAGGGTCGGCGGGTGCCATGCGTGGCATCGCGAGCTCGCTGGCTGCCGCTCGGTTGCCCCTCGCGGCGATCGTCGCCTGCGATATGCCGTTCGTCTCGCCAGAACTGATCGGTGCGCTTTCTGATCGGGTCAAGGAAGGCCCGCTCGATGTGTGCGTCCCGCGCGAGGAGCGGGGGATTGAGCCGCTGTGCGCCGTGTGGCGCCGTCAGACTTGCGCGCCGGTTGCCCGTGAGTTGCTCGACCAGGACCGCCAACGCATCCGCTGTTTGATCGACCAGGTCCATGCCGGCTATCTGGATGAGCCCCAGATTGTCGAGGTTGCCGGCTCCACGCTCTGCTTCGAAAACGTCAATACACCCGAGGAGTTTGCGGCAGCCGAGCTGCTCGCCTAGACGATGGGAGATGCCATGCCTCACGATATCTGCCCCGATACCGGGGAACCTTGCACTTGCGATGGGTCCGAGCCTTGTACTTGCGGCTGCGGTGGCTGTGGACATACTGCGGAAGAGGAAGCGGCCGCCGCGGCGTATCGTGAGGCACACCGCGAAGGCCCGTCCGGTGATGCCCTCGACCACGAGCGCAAGATTATCGTGTCGTTTGACAGCACCTTTGATGTGATGGAATGCGAACAGCTGTGTCTTGCCGCCGGTGTGCCCGGGCGCATTATGCCTTTGCCCGGCTCCATCACCGCCGGCTGCGGCCTGTGCTGGGTCATGCCGTTCTCGGGCGATGCCCTCGCCGCCTTCCGCGCCGCCACCGAGGGCCGCGTAACCCCCGCCGACTACCACCAGCTCGTCCTCTAGCTACCAAAACCACCACAAAGGTGCCTGTCCCCTTTGTGGTGGTTTGGAACACGTGGACGAAACAGGTTTGAAACACGGGTTTTGCGCGTCAGACACTCAAAAACGCTTCTACCTGCATCGTAATCAAAACGAAACATCCGCTCGTCGGCTTATGCGAAACTTTGCTGCAACAGTGCGATATTATCCATACTCGATAAAGCTCGCGGCGCATAGGGTGCCGCGACCAACATTTTCGTTTCCCATCATTGGAGGAAGCATGAGCTACACGCAGAAAGTTCTCGAAGAGCTCAAGGCCCGCTATCCCGAGCAGCCTGAGTTCATCCAGGCTGCGACCGAGATCCTCGGCACCATCCAGCCGGCGCTCGACGCCCACCCCGAGTACGAGGAGGCCGCCCTGCTGGAGCGCCTCGTCGAGCCCGAGCGCATCGTCATGTTCCGTGTTCCCTGGGTCGACGACCAGGGCAAGGTTCAGGTCAACCGCGGCTACCGCGTCGAGTTCAACTCTGCCATTGGACCCTACAAGGGCGGCCTGCGCTTTAACCCGACGGTCACCCTGGGCATGCTCAAGTTCCTGGGCCTGGAGCAGATCCTCAAGAACAGCCTGACCACCCTTCCCATGGGCGGCGGCAAGGGCGGCTCCGACTTTGACCCCAAGGGCAAGTCCAACAACGAGATCATGCATTTCTGCCAGTCCTTCATGACTGAGCTCTATCGCCACATCGGCCCCAACACCGACGTTCCCGCCGGCGACCTGGGCGTTGGCGGCCGCGAGGTTGCCTACCTGTTCGGTCAGTACAAGCGCCTGACCAACGAGTGGACCGGCGTCCTCACCGGCAAGGGCCTCTCCTTTGGCGGCTCGCTCGCCCGTACCGAGGCCACCGGCTACGGCCTGGTCTACTTTGTGGACGAGTACCTCAAGAGCCGCGGCGAGTCCTTCGAGGGCAAGAACGTCGTCGTTCACGGCTCCGGTAACGTCGCCATCTACGCGGTCCAGAAGGTCGCCCAGCTCGGCGGCAAGGTGCTTGCCTGCTCCGACACCCACGGCTGGGTCGAGGATCCCGACGGCATCGACTACACCGTGCTCGAGCACGTCTACAACAAGAAGCGCTCCGGCCACGACAAGGGTGTCACGCTCGCCATGTACGTTGACGAGAAGCCCAACGCCGTGTGGCACGAGGGCGACGGCCGCGGCGTGTGGCAGCTGCCTTGCGACATCGCGCTGCCCTGCGCTCGCGAGAACACGCTGCTGCTCGAGGACGCCCAGGCGCTCGTCGCCAACGGCTGCAAGGTGGTCGGCGAGGGCGCGAACATGCCCACGACCATCGAGGCCACGACCTACTTCCAGGAGAACGGCGTCGCCTTTATGCCCGGTAAGGCTGCCAACGCCGGTGGCGTGCTCGTGTCCGGCCTGGAGATGAGCCAGAACGCCGAGCACCTGTCCTGGACCTTCGAGGAGGTCGACGGCAAGCTCGAGCAGCTCATGCGCGGCATGTTCCACAACGTGGACGACACCGCCAAGGAGTATGGCCAGGAGGGCAACTTTGTCATGGGCGCCAACATCGCCGGCTTCCTGAAGGTCGCCGACGCCATGCTCGCCCAGGGCGTCTGCTAAATCTTCGCTCGATATAGCATATGATGAGGCTCCCAGCTATCCGGCTGGGAGCCTTTTTCTATGGTGACGATGGCGGCGGCCCCTCGTTTGGTACACTTAAAAGTACTGGACAAGTGAAGAGATGGGGGAGAACGTGCTCAAGTTCGGTACCTACGTCCGTGTTGGAAACGCG
>CAUDVX010000023.1 GCA_958452935.1 uncultured Collinsella sp.
CGTCCGAGCGAACCTTGGACCAGGTCTTGTATGTCGAGTTGATATAGCTCTGCGCAGCAAGGCCAAGCACCGTGCAGACAAGAACAACCAGCAGGTACAGCGGGTCAATGCCAAAGCCGTATCCATAGTAATAAGGCATGCGAATTCCTCCAAATCGAGATACACGTTGGAGGCATTCTACCCATTCGACTGACCAGCAAATCAACATCGATGTTTTGGCAATGTCAGCGAAAACGGCCGAGAGCGAGCAAGGTGACGTGAAAGAGAAGCGACGCGTACTTTGGTACGCGAGCGACGATTGAACGTCAGATTGCCGCTCTCGGCCGTTTGCAGCGTCGAGCTGTTACGCGGTTTGGTAAAACCGCGTGACTATATACCTATAGCAATTCAATTTTGCCATCTTTGACCGTCAGCCCCATATTGCCCGAGAGCAGATCGTCCAGGCGCGAGCCCACGAGCTCAAAGCGCCAGCCTTCGCGCAGGGGGCTCTGCTCGGGATGCTCAATATAGTCGGCCAGGTCATCGCGCGAGGCAATGACCGAGGTCGCCACGCCCGAGCGCTCGGCAACCAGGCGGATGAGCGCATACATCAGGTCCGTCACGCTCTCCAACTCCGGCGAAATCTGACGGTGCCCGCGCACCATGAGCGGCAGGCGATCATGCGGGCAGCTCGCGCCGCGCTTGATGGCCATGAGCGCGCCGTCCACATCGCGCTCCCCCAGCTGATCGGTGCCGCGGATGCTGCGGAACTCCTCGACGCGCACAGGATTGCGCTTGACGAGCGCCAGCAGCGTATCGTCGGACATGACCCACTTGCGCGGGATGTTGCGGCGCTCGGCGCGGTCCTCGCGCCAAGCGGCAAGCTCGCGCGCGATGCCCAACTGGTGACGGCTACACGAGTTGATGCGCTTGACCTTGCGGAACGCCTCATGGCGGTCGGCGCGGTAGTGCGACTCGTCGGCCAGCGGGCGCAGCTCGTCGAGCACCCAGTCCACGCGGCCCAGCTCACGCAGGCGGCTCATCATCTCGGTATAGGCGACGATCAGGTACTTGACGTCATCGATCGCGTACTCGATCTGTTTGTCGGTCAGCGGGCGGCGCGACCAATCGGTCAGCGACTCGGTCTTGGGCAACGAGACGCCGCAAAACGTCTGCACAAGCGCGCCGTAGGAAATCTGCTGGCGCTCGCCCAAAAAGGCGGCGGCGACCTGCGTGTCAAAAATGGGACGTGGCAGCACGCCCACGGTATGGAGCATGACCTCCATATCCTGCGAGCACGCGTGGAAGACCTTGGTCACGCTCTCGTCGGTCATAAGCTCGGCCAGCGGCGATAGGTCGTCGATTACCAGGGGATCGACCGCGACGCTCTCGGCAGGGGTGGCAATCTGGACCAAGCACAGGCGCGGGTGGAACGTGCGCTCGCGCAAAAACTCGGTATCGACGGCAATCGCGTCAAACTCACGGGCGCGCTGGCAAAAGTCGAGCAGAGCCTGATGTGTGGAAATGTACATATCAACCCATCAAATAAGGTTAGACCCGAAAAACACGGGTAGGATATCGGCATTGCCCTACAACTATACTCGGTTAGTCACAGAACGGGAACGTAAGTATGCGCTGCCTTATCATCCACAACCCGGCATCGGGCCCCAGCTCAGATGAAATCTACGCATTCACGCACGCCCTCGCGCAGAGCGGCGACGAGGTCGTGATGCGTTTTATCGGCGATGGCATGGAACCCGAGGACGCCGTGGCAGACGTGCGCGAGTTTGATCGCGTGGTGATTTCAGGCGGCGACGGCACCGTCTCCAACGTGCTCGACCAGATGCGCGGATGCGGCGTCCCCACGCTCGTCTTCCCCTCCGGCACGGCCTGCCTGTTCTTCAACAACATTGGCAATGCCCCCGAGGCCGCGGCGCTCGCCAAGGCCTGCCGCGTCGGCCGTACCGTCAAGGCGGACATGGGCGAGCTCTTTTGGCTCGACGAGAACGGCAACGAAAAGCGCCACGGCTTTATCATCATCGCCGGATCGGGCTACGATGCCGAGATCATGATGAAAGCCGCCCCCGCCAAAAACGACATCGGCGAGATCGCCTATTTCCTGTCGGCGCTCGCCACGCCCAACCCCACGGTGGCGCACTTTACGATTGAGCATGACGGCATTGTCGAGGAGCTCGATGGCATCTGCTGCATGGCCGGCAACACCTCGGTCATTCAAAACGACATCAACCTGTTCCCCGATTGCCGCATGAACGACGGCATGGTCGACATCGCGGTCATCGAGCCCGTAAAAACCGTGCAGCTCCTCCCGACCGTGATCACCGCCGCACTCGACCCCGCCGGCAAGGTGCTCGGCCGCCCGCAGTTCAAGATCATCCAGACCAAAGAAGCCAAGATCACCTGCACGCCGTCGCTGGGCATGCAGTTCGATGGCGAGATCATCTCCAGCAACTCGGGCGTCTTTGGCGCCCGCGCACTTCCGCAATGCCTCGACCTCATCGTCGACGAATTCTCCCCACTCGGAAAATAGGAGGACCCCATGAACGACACTCCCCTGCCCGGCTTTATCGTCATTGTTCTGGCCATGCTCATCGGCTATGCGATCAACGTGATCCACCGCCGGAAGAAGTAATTCCACATTGGTATGATATTCATCCAATTATCATTTCCCCCGTTGTTTATGCATTTGCCAGACAGCGGGGGATTTTTCTTTGCGCCCCGTACAAGGCGCTTTATTCAGGTACAGTAATTGCAGGGTGCCTTTATTTAAGTAAAGCTACATAATGAGTATTCTTATCCGCTCATCGCATATTTTAGGACGCTCATCGAGTATTTCATCGAAATAGATGAATACTATTTAGACTTCCGATAGGCTAATAGATGTATTTATTAGCTGAGATTCCGCACAGTTTTGTGGGGTCTCAACAGTTGGGAGGGATCATGAGGTTTACTCATCCTGTCAACACGCTCAAAAAGCTCGGCTGCGGCCTTGCGTTTGGAGCAGCGGCCATCATAGCCATGCCGACTTCGGCGCTCGCCTGCACCCAGATCTACATGGGTAGCAAGCTCACGGCAGACGGCAACACGTACTATGGCCGTTCCGAGGACTTCGGTCCGCGCTATGTCAAGCACTTTGGCATTGAGCCCGCACACAAGGACGGCAACGAGTACACATCGGTCGAGTCCGGTTTTGAATACAAGTCCAAGGGCGCAACCTACCGCTACACCTTCGTTCGCGACAACCCCTCGCAGTGGGAAGATCGCTACGACGCATATTCCGAAGCCGGCATCAACGAGAAGGGCGTCTCCTGCTCTGCCACGTTGAGCACCTCCTATAACGAGAAGGCCGAAGAAGCCGACCCCATCACCGAGGAGACCGGCATTGGCGAGTACAGCTATGCCAGCGTCATCCTGGGCGAGAGCGCCACGGCCCGCGAGGGCGTCGAGCTCATCGGCAGCCTGATCGACGAGCAGGGCGTCTGCTCCAACGACCAGATCATCATCGCCGACAGCACCGAGACCTGGCTGTTCGCCGCGCTTTCCGGCCATCAGTGGATTGCCATGAGGCTCGCCGATGACATCGCCTCGCTCAACCCCAACATCGGCAACCTCACCTATGACGTCGACCTCGACGACACCGAGAACTGTCTCCATTCCGAGGGCATCGAGTCCATGCCTAAGGAGAAGGGCTTTGCCGAGTACACTGACGGCAAGTTCGACGTCGCCAAGACCTACGGCGAGGAGATCGGCGAGGCCGGTATGCACCAGTGGTCGCGCTATATCCAGGGTCGCGATTACTTCATGGCCCCGCTGGCTGAAGGCACTGACTACGAGATCGTCAAGGACGAGCGTGAAGACGCTCGCGCCACGACCGGCGCCCTGGTCCACGAGATGCAGCCGCTGTTCTTCCAGCCCGGCAAGTCCGACTGGAACACCTTTGAGATGATCCGCAGCTTCGCTGCTCGCGGCGAGAATGTCGCCGGTCTCAACGCCAACACCGACGGCGCCTATGCTATCGGCTCCAACCGCAACACCGAGATCCACACCTTCCAGATCCGCCACGGCATGGACCCCGAAATCGCGACCATCCAGTGGGAGATGCTCTCCAACGCCGAGTTCTCCGTCGCTATCCCCCTCTACTCCGCACTGCTCACCGAGGTCAGCCCCTACTTCAGCGATCAGGATGTCTCCTTCGATCACTGCGAAGAGGAAGACGTTGTAAACAACGAGGAGCCCAAGAACTCCATCAACTACGTCCTCATGGACATCAACACGCTCGCCTATGAGAACCGCGATCACTGCGCTACCGGCGTCCGCGCCTACCTCGACGCCCTGCAGAAGGAGCTCATCGAGCAGAACCTGACCGTCGACGAGGCCATGCAGGCCGCCGAGGACACCGAGGCCCGCACCACCCTGGCCAACAAGGCCGGCAAGGCTGCCACCAAAAACACCTACCTCAAGTGCAAGGCTATGCTCGAGGAAATGCGTGACTACCTCAAGGAGGGCGACTTCTCCGAGGAGTTCGTCCCGAGCGACTACGATGCCGACAACGACTGCCTGGTCGAGTCCATCACCTACGCCGACGAGGCCCTCTCCGATAAGGACGTTGCCGAGCCCGAGGTCGAGAAGGAAGAGGCCACCGAGGAGAAGTCCGAGGGCAACAACATGGCCGCCATGGCCGTTGGCGCCGTCGTCGTCATCGGTGTCTGCGGCTTCGTGCTCTATCGTCGCAAAAAGGCCTAAGAACCCCTCACCTTAAGGCGCGGGCGGGAAGGCCAAGGTCGCCCGCCCGCCCAGCCGCCCATTCGACCGGCGGGAAACGTCGCCGAAATCTTTTCAAAAAAGATTCCCTGCACACACTTCGCTGTGCTATAGTGCAGCGCAACAGCAACGAGGTGCAACCGCGCCAAGGCATCACGAAAGGAGCCACCAACATGAAGAACACGATGAAGTCTCTCAACAACTGGTGGTGGCGTGATGCGAATACGATCGGTCGACAGTGAGTCCCTCACGCCTGTTTTTGCGCTCTAGGTGATTGGAAGGCCTCCGGTTTCGACCGGGGGCCTTTTTCTATCTCGAGCCCAATCGCATTCGCATCACGCGCCTCCGCTTTCTTCTCTTGCACTTCCCTTCCGAAAGGATTTTCACCATGTCTCAGAACACCACCACCGCCCAGCCCCGCACCGTCCAGACCGCCGACCGCGGCAAACTCGACGTCCGCGCCCTCGTCTTGCTCGCCATCCTGCTTGCCGCCGGCTTCATCCTCAACTTCACCGTCGGCAAGGCCATCTCCGGCATCTCGGGCGGCATGATCAGCCCCGAGTTCATTATCTCGGCCTTCTGCCTCACTATCCTGGTCGTTCGTCCCAACATTGGCCAGGCGCTCGTTATCGGCCTGATCTCGGCGGCTGTAATCCAGATCACCACCACCTCGCCGTTTGTCGATTTTGCCGCCGAGGGCATCGCCGCCATGCTCATGGCCGTCATTGTCAACGCTGCTGCCAAGGACGGCCAGGTTAAGCCAGCCGTCGCCATCGTCGCAACGTTCGTGACCACCTTTGTCTCGGGCGTCATCTTCATGGTCATCAAGATGGCTATGCTCGGCGTGGTGGGCGAGCTCGCCGCTGCCATGCTGCCCGTCGTCGCCATGACCGCCGTGTTTAACGCCATTCTGGTCGGCGCTCTCTATCTGCCCATCCAGAAGGCCCTGAAGCTCAACTAACCTGCTCGGCTTTACGAGCCACCCCATCTTGGCGTTCATTCGTCGCTCGCGTACCCAAGTGCGCTTCGCTCCTCTTTCGCGCCAACCTGGGGCCCCTCGTAAAGCCGTCTCCGTGCTTCACCACCAAAGACTGTCCCAAACAACGAGCTTTTGGGGACGTTCTTAAACGACTAGTCATGTAAGAACGTCCCCGATGACTATGAAAGGTATCCATGGAAACGATCATCAACGTCGACGATGTCTCGTTCTCCTATGGCACGCAGACCGAGCAGGCGCTTAAGCATATCTCGCTCGGCGTGAACAGGGGAGATTTTATCGGCATTATCGGGCCTTCGGGCGCCGGCAAGTCCACACTTGCCGCCTGCCTGTCGGGAGCCGTACCCCACCATTACACCGGCACGTTCTTTGGCTCCGTCACTGTCGACGGCAACGACACCTGTGAAGTTTCGCTCACCGATGTGTCGCAGATCGTCGGCAGCGTGTTGCAGGACATCGACACGCAAATGGTCGCCTCGGTCGTCGAAGACGAGATGCTTTTTGGCCTGGAGAACTTTGGCGTTCCCCACGCCCAGATCGAGCAACGTGTGAGCGAGACGCTTAAGACCGTCGGCATCAGCGACCTGCGCGACCGCGAGATTGCCACACTTTCGGGCGGCCAAAAGCAAAAGGTTGCCATCGCCGCCATCCTCGCCATGCGTCCGCGTGTGCTCGTGCTCGACGAACCCACCGCGGCGCTCGACCCCGCCAGCTCCACGCTGGTCTTCGAGACCCTACGCGAGGCCAACCGTGCACTCGGCATCACCATCGTCGTCGTTGAGCAAAAAGTCGCCCTGCTTTCGGAGTATTGCAACCGCGTGCTCGTGCTCAATCATGGCGAAATCGCGCTACAGGGCAAGCCGCACGAGGTCTTCGCGCATACCGATGAGCTCCGCGCCATCGGCGTCGATTGCCCGCGTGTCACGCGCATTTTCAACAGCCTCGAGGCCGATGGCCTGGCCAGCGGCACTCCCTGTTTGGATGTTGATGAGGCCGAGCGCCTGATTACGGGCATCGTCGACCCCGCACACGCAAGCAGCGACATTCAGGCACCCGCCGGCTCACCGCACGCACCGTCGTTGCGCCCGCACGCCAAGGACGCCGAGCCCGTGCTCACCTTCGATCACGTTGAGTTTGTCTATCCCAATGGCGGCGCCGCCGTCCACGACCTCAACCTGACCCTCTATCCCGGCGAGCTCGTGGGCATCGTCGGCCAAAACGGTGCCGGCAAGACCACGCTCACCAAGCTGCTCACAGGCCTGCTTAAGCCCGCCTCGGGCAGTGTGCGCGTCACGGGACTGGATACCGCAGCCGTCCCCACGAGCCGCATTGCCCGCGAAGTCGCAACGCTCTTCCAAAACCCCGACCGCCAGATCTGCAAGGACACCGTGCTCGACGAGGTCGCCTTTGGCCTGGAGCTTGCCGGCATCGACCGTGCCGAGGCGCTGCGTCGCGCCCAGCTCGTCATCGACCGCTTTGGCTTGCCGGCCGACGAGGCACCCTTCTCGCTCTCGCGCGGTCAACGCCAGATGGTGGCACTCGCCTCCGTCGTGGTCGTAGAGCCCAAAATCGTGGTGCTCGACGAGCCCACGAGCGGCCTTGACTACCGCGAGTGCGTGACCGTGATGGAAACGGTACGCACCATGGCCGAGCGCGGCTGCGCTGTAATCATGGTCTGCCACGACATGGAAGTCGTCTCCGACTTTGCCGAGCGCATCGTAGTCATGGCCGACGGCCGCATCCTCGAGCGCGGCCGCACGCACGAGCTGTTCTCGGACATCGAGCTCATGCAGCGCGCCTACGTTGAGCCGCCCCAGGTCATAGAGCTTTCTCGTCGCCTGGCATCCTCCGTCTCTCCCGCCTTTGCACAGGTGAGCGAGGTCACCGATATCGTTCGCATTACCGAGGGGATGGTCCACCGTGGTTAACGTCATCGACTACATGCCGGGCGATACGCTGCTGCATCGTCTGAACCCCGTCGTCAAACTGGGCCTCGCCGCCGCCATCATCATCGGCATCTTTTTGTCCGACACCTACGTGGCGCTGCTGGGCTTTTTGGCACTCACCCTTGCACTGGGTGCCTATGCCGGCGTCGTCGACCGTCTGCTCTCGCTGCTCAAGTTGCTGATTCCGCTCGCGCTTATCATGCTGGTGCTCCAGTTGGCCTTTATGCGTGATGGCAACGTGGTGTGGGGTTTCATCACCGACACGGGCCTCATTACCGGATCGAAGGCCTGCCTGCGCCTGCTGGGCGTGGCGTTGCCACTCATCCTCATGCTTATGGTGACCAAGCTCAACGACCTCGCCAACGCCTGCGTCGAGGTGCTGCACGTGCCATATCGCTATGCCTTCACCTTTACCACGGCGTTGCGCTTTGTGCCGGTATTTGGCCAGGAAATGAACGCCATCATGGAGGCGCAGACTGCACGCGGCGTCGAATACGACACTAAGAATCCCGTCAAGAAACTCAAGCTCATGCTGCCGCTGTGCGTGCCACTGCTTATCTCGAGCGTGGGTAAGACCGATGCCACCGCGCTTGCCGCCGAGCAGCGCGGCTTCTACCTGCGTACGCGCGCGAGCTCGTACAAGCGCTATCCCATCAAAGGCCTGGATATCGCCGTACTTATCATCAGCATCGCCCTTATCGCCATCGGCTTCCTGTTCTAGCAATCGCTGGCAGCAACCGGCAAATGCAAAAAGGCCTCGGCTCGCATCAAACGAGCCGAGGCCTTACTGTTTTCCCAGATAAAACCTACCAAAATAAACCTGTCCCTTTTTGGCAGGTCGAGGGCTAGAGGCGGTAGGGGACGCCGCTGCGAATGATGGATTCGCGTACCAGGACATCCATCGCATCGAGGGTGATCTCGGGCATCTCGCGATACTTCTGCAGTACCGAGAGCTCTGTACAGGCCAGGATGACGCGGTCGCAGCCGCTACGGGCGAACTCCCACATCACGCGGTCGAACTTATCCATATCGGGCTCGCGCCCGGCCTTCACATCGTCGTAGATGAGCGACATCACATCGGCCTGACGCTTTTCGCTGGGATAGACGACCTCAACGCCCGCGGTCTCGCATTCGCGCCCATAGACGCCTGCGCCCACGGTGCCATCGGTTCCCATGATGCCGATCTTGCGCACCGGCTCGGCCGGCATGCTCAGGTTGGGGTCGAACTCGCACTCCCCCATCACCGCGCCGGCCAGAGCATAGCGCACCGACTCGCGCGGCATGTGGATAATCGGCACCTTCGTAAACGACTGGATCTGGTCGTAGAAGTAGTGTGACGTGTTGCAGGGAATCGCTATGTGCGCGCAGCCCAGCGACTCGAGCGCTTGGGCGCACTCCTTCATGGTCGCCAGCAGCTCGGTATGCTCACCGATCTTGATGGCCAGCGTGCGGTCGGGCATGGTCGACTTGGAAAGCACCACCATGTCGATATGCTCTTGGTCGCACGTAGCTGCCGTATGACGTACCACCTGGTCGTAGTAATACGACGTGGCCTCGGCGCCCATGCCGCCGATAACTCCCAGCTTTTCCATCGCCGCCTCCTTGGTGACGCCCCGCAATTGCGCGTATCATACCCGCGCCCGCCCGATACATACCGGACGGGCGCCACGCTCGTCTACTTGTAATACGTCTTGAACAGCTTAAAGTGGCGCAGCTTGGTGTGCCACATGCGCAACCAACGGTTAAAGACAAAATCACCCTTCATAAACGAAGGATCGGCAGCCTTGCCCTCCTTGGCCAGACGGTGCGCCTTCGCACGCAGCTCGGGGTCCTTGACATACTTGTCAACGACGCCCATAGGAACAACCATCCACAGAGCCTCGTCCTGCGCCGTCACAAACTCCGGCTCAAACGGGCGGTTGAGCACATACTCGTCCACCACATACTTGGCAACGTTAAAGCCGCTGTTAGTTACGTAGTAGTTGCTGCGGCCCTGGCGGGTGTTGAAGTCAAAGAACTTAAACGAGCCATCGCGCTCGTCATACTTGACGTCAAAGTTGGAATAGCCCACAAAGTGAAGGTCCTCGAGCAGCTTGCGCACGCCACCCATAAGCTCATCGTTGGGCTCGGTGATGATGCAGGCGTGATTACCGACGCCATGGGGCTGATGCTCCTCGAGCAGCACGTGACCAAGGCACATCATGCGAACCTTGCCGTTGCGATCAGAATAGCTGGTGAGCACGCGCATGTACTCGTCGTTGCCGGGCACGCGATCCTGCAAAATCAGGTCATCGGTGTAGCCACTGGCATAGGAATCGCGGATAACCTGCTCCAGCTCGGCGCGGTCGGCAATCTCATAAGCCTTCTTCTGACCCTCGAACTCATGCTGCCACCACATGATGCCGTCGGAAGGCTTCAAGATCATCGGGTAGGGGAAGTCAATCTGGTCGAGCACCTCGGCAGGCGCCTCTCCTTGCGTGTTGAGCATCTGCGCAGTAAAGGTAAACGTATGCGGATAGGGCACACCGTGCTTCTCGCACAGTTCGTAGAAGATCTCCTTCTTCTGGCACTGCTCAAGCATGCTATAGGGCGCGTAAGGCGCAACGATGTTATCCGCCAGCTCGTTGGCATCCTTGGCCTGAGCCACCAGGGCAACATAGTTATCGCCGCAGCCCATCAGGACAATCGTCTTGTCGGCATGAGCTCGAGCGATACCGTTGACGGTCTTAAGCATCACGGGCATGGTGTCGATATCTACGTTGGGCGTGTAATCGATAATTTGACTGCGATACGCGGGGCCCGTCTGATACTTGCCAAAGACCAGGCTCTTAACCTGATACTCCTCGTAGAAAGCGCGCGCCACCGAATACGCGTTGATGTCGCCGCCGAGCAGCACGGGGATAAACTCGCGCTCTGTAAACTGCAATGCCATGGAAACTTCCTATCTAGAACTGCCCACACGACGGGCGGTCTTTGTGCAACTGATTTATTCTAGCGTGCCGAGCCGCCGGCACCCAAAGCTCCACCGTATCTATGGCAATCGGCGTAATTGTCCAGCACGAAGGCGGCGATCACCGGTGTACGACAACGGGCAATGAACCCACCGTTGTTGTAGGATTCAACATGTTGCCAGCCCCGTCGAAAGGTACACTGTGCCCCAGGCTCATCCGATCAGCAACCCCATCATTGACGCCGCAAAGCGCGAACTTGCGGATCGTGCCCAAACGGCAGCCCCCCTACGCACCGCAAACGATGCTTACAACGGGCCTGCCCGCATCGTCTCAATCAACACGTCGGAGCACAAAGGCACGCGTAAGTCACCCGTCGCCGACGGGCACGACACCGTCATCGAGCAGTTTGGCCTCGCCTCCGATGCGCACGCCGGGCATTGGCACCGTCAGGTCTCCTTTTTAGCTGCAGAGTCTATCCAGACGGCGCAGGCACGCGGGCTCGATGTGCACGAGGGCGACTTTGGCGAGAACTTCACAACCCAGGGTATCAACCTGCTCTCACTCCCCTTGGGCACGCAGCTCAAGATTGGCAGCGAAGTGCTCGTCGAAATCAGCCAGATCGGCAAAGTCTGCCACACCCGCTGTGCCATCTACTATCTCGCCGGCGACTGCATCTTCCCCCACGAGGGCATTTTTGGCGTCGTGCTGCAGGGCGGAGAAGTCCATGTCGGTGACGACGTCCAGGTGGTCAGGCTCGGCGACGGCACCTGTTCCTTCACTCCCACCGAGGCACTCAAAGAGGTGGAGCGGGCTCGCCGCGAAGGAACCCTGTAGTTGCAAAACCCCACGTTGAGGTAGCTTTTGCAGCCAAAAACCTTCACAAACAGGGTGCCGTAACGTTAAAGTTGAACTCTATGGTTTCTCAACAATTCACCATTCCCGCAGGTCAAGGCCAAAGCCTCAAGTTCAACTTGACCCTTTAGAACCTTTAAGGTTCAAGTAGAGGTCGAAAGCAGTAGTAGAATACACCTCGACCAATAACCTACGATTGATTGCAGAGGGACTGGATGCAGCATTCGAACCATCGCACCGCAGCGCTCTTCGCGTCGAAGCCGGCTCGTATCATCACGAGCGCCGCGCTCGCCGTCGCGCTGACGGCCACGCCGATGCTCTCCCCCGTCGCGGCCTATGCCGCCTCGCAGGCAACGCAGGATCAGCTTTCCGCCGCCCAGAAAAAGATCGAGGACGCCACGAGCGCCTACAACGACGCCCGAACCAAGCTCGAGGATCTGCAAAAGCAGATCGACTCCAATGAGGCGAACATCGATAAGATTGAGGCCGAGCTACCCGAGCAGCAGGCCAAGGCAAGCTTCGCCATGCGCGATCTGTATAAGTACCAGAAGGGCACCAGCCCCATCGTGAGCTTCCTGGTGAACACGCAGAGCTTGGGTGACTTTATCACCACCTGCAAATACACCAACCAGATTACGAGCTCGAGCGTCGACGAGATCGAAGAGCTTAACAAGATGCAGACCGAGCTCGAGCAGAACAAGACTGAACTCGAGCAGGCCAAGTCTCAGCTCGAAGGCGAGCAAAAGAATGCCGAGGATGCACTGGCGCAGGCTCAGCAGCTCCGCAGCGAGGCGCAGGCAAAGGCCGAGCAGGAAAATGCTGCCGAGCTGGCAAAGCTCGAGGCCGACAAGGCCGCTGCCGCCGAGAAGATCTCGGGCGAGGGCGTAAGCGGCAACAACTCCAACAGCCAGGCCAACAACGCCAACACCACCATCGACACCACGGTGAACAGCTCGAATAGCGGTAACTCCGATTACGACTCGTTCATTAACGAGTGGACGAGCCGCATCGATAACTACCTTGCCGGCTCCCCCATGGCAGGCCAGGGCTACAACTTTGCCGTCGCCGCCTGGAATACCGGCGTCGATCCCCGTTGGTCCCCCGCCATCGCCTGCATCGAGAGCAGCAAGGGCCTCTATTGCGCCGGCTCCTATAACGCCTGGGGCTGGAGTGCCCGCGGCGGTGGTTGGCGTAGCTTTGGTGGCTGGAGCGAGGGCGTCTCCGCCCACGTTGCCTACCTGGGCGCCAACTATGGTTCCACGCTTACTCCGGCAGCCGCCAAGAAGTACTGCCCGCCCACGTGGCAGGACTGGTACAACAAGGTCGCCAATCAAATGAACCGTATTTAAGTGCAACTGCAAAGGGGCCCCAAACGGGGCCCCTTTTCGATTCTCTAGGAGACGATACCGGTCGCGTTGCCGATAACAACGACGACGCACATGACGGCAAACATAAACCCGAGCGCCTTGAACCATAGTTCGACAAAAGCACTCCCCCGATACCGACCGAGCACGGGAAAACGACGTCGAAGCCTACGCCGGTCGAGCATTCCGAATGTAATGAGCAACACCAGGCCATCGACCATAAAGAAATACTCAAGCGCCAAAAACCACGTTGGATAGTTTCGGTTTTCGCCCGTTGGCGTAAATACCGCAAAATGGCTGCCCATCAGCAGCAACAATGTTGTCGCATAGACGCATCCATTCCATATGCGCCCTACGGGCTCGGGAATACACGAGAGCAGACGCGCACATTTGGACGTCACGGGAGAGACGATCGAACGCCGGTTTGCAGAAGACGGAAGCGTGAGGGCAACCGGCTGCCGTACCCGCTGCACCTGTGGCACCGCGGCCCGGGGCACACTTGCAGCAGAAAAGGTCACGGGCGACGGTGCAGGGAGACATAGCTCATATGCCGCACGCGCAGCATGCCCCAGTGCCTTTGCACTCGCAAAGCGCTTGGCGGGATCGAGCGCCATCGCCATGCAAATCACATCCACCAGCGGAACGGGAATGCCATGTGCCTCGCATTGCTCACGTATGTCCCGCCCCGGTTTAGGGTCAGTTCCCGTCAGGCAAAAGAACAGCAGCGCGCCAAGCGCGTAAATATCGCTACGGACGCTCGTCTGCCCAAACCCAAACTGCTCGGGCGGCGCATAGGAACGCGTGCCAAACTTAACGGTGTCGGCGTCGGCGCCATCGCGCCAAACGCGCGCGATTCCCAGGTCAATAATCACCAGCGACGAGAAGGTCATGCCAGCATCGGCCGCATACCTCACGCCCGATACGATGATGTTCGAGGGTTTAAGGTCGCGGTGGATTACCGGTACCCCCGGCTCCCCCGCAGCTGCAAAACCAGCATGCAGCTCGCCCACCGCTTCACACAGAACGGGATACAGCCCGCGGGCATAATCGGGCGTCGCCCCCAAGCGTCCCACCAGGGCCTCGAGCGTCTCGCCTTCGACATACTCCATCACCACGTCAAGCTCGTCGCCCACACGGCGACAATCGACGATTCGGGGCAAGTGCTCAAAACGACGACCGGCACGCTGGGCCGCAAACAGGCGCTCATATGCTCCGCCAATCTGCACCGAAGCATCGATGCGCTTGCGGACAAAAGGACCGAGAGACCCGCCGCCAGAGCCCTCAAAATAGACGAGTTCGGTCGTCTCGACATCCGAGAGCTTGAGCACGCGCTCCACACGATAGCTGTCATCGCGGTCGAGCGACGCCAAATGCTCGACAAGTGAAGCAGTCAGCTCGTCATCGGAATATGTTGGGCTCTGAGTATCCATAGCGTCCATCATAACGCAGGGTGCGGACACCCCATGATGTCCGCACCCCGCTCGTTTGCATGGTTGTTCTGGTGGCACCGCCGGCTCAGCCATCGGCCACTAACTCACCGTTTCCTCGCCAAAGCGATACAGCTCTTCATTGACCTTTTGGAGGCTACAGCCACGGTCGATGCAAAAGATAATGATTGCATCGCGACGGTCCTTGCAGTTGAGAACGCTCACTCCGGCAGCCGTCAGGGCGCGGTTGGTCTCCTTCATCGACAGCGCCATTGCAAAGGCAATCTGCAGCACCTTATTGCGGCTCGGATTGCGCGAACCGGTAAAGATCTGATAGCCAAAGGTCTCGTTGAGGTCGGCCATACGCACCACGCGCGAACGCTCGAGCCCCTTCTCTTGCAGCAACTGCTTTAAGTAGTCCGAAAGCGACGGTGCGGCAAAGTCGTGCTCTTTGATATAGCCATCGATGTTTGGCGCGTCGAGGAGTTCATTGAGTAACTCGTCCGTCAGCTTTTTATTGGGCATACGACCTCACCTCCCATACGGCGCAACGGTAGCGACATGTTAGGCCAGCACCCAGCTTGCAGCGGCAGACTTATCAAACACGTTGGCAAAATAGAGAGCCTTCTTGATGTCACCATCAAAGTAGATATTGCCCGCCACGGAGCCACCGGCGGCAAGGGTACCAGACTGCAGCTCATCGGAACCCTCGCTGTAATAACCCTGGTTCTGCTGCGCACCGTTGGCGTCCTCGCCCTTCCAGTCGTAGATATTGTAATCTGCGCCCTCATCGCCATTGTTGACGTACGTGACGTGAATACCCGTCATGGTTGAACCGTCAAAATTTGTGAGGCCGGGCTGGACGGAATCGACGACGACAGAAAGGCCAGCAGCCGTGGTCACCGTCGTGCCAACAGCTAGGTCAGTCGTCGGCTGTTCTTCCTTCTTCGTCTCTTCCTTCTTGGCGCCATCGTCAGCGTCCTCGGTGACGGTCGCCTTATCGCTACCGCAACCGGCAAGAAGACTGGCAGTCCCCAAAGCGACGGTGGCGAATGCGCCAAGTGCAGCGCGACGGCTCAGCAGCACATCGTTTTCGAGCTTTTTCATTATGCATCCTTCCTACGATCCGGCTACCGCGCCGGCACACAGCACATCGTAGGAAGGATTGGACTTGAATTCATTAGCTGAGAGCTAAGGTTGTCATATAGAAGAGCATGAAGCGCGTGTCCATCGCCGATGACACCTCGAGGCTTGCCAACATCGATTTGAACTACTGGTTCTACGGCTGCAGCACCTTGCCTCGATTTCCGACATGGCGAACCTGCGCGGCGTGGTCCATGCGGACGACGAAGCTCTCGAGCATGCCCTGCACGCTCGATGCTCGCACGAGCTCGACAGAATCCTGATAGATGCGGGCTGAGAACCGCCCAAGGGTCACAAGGGCTCGACCACATTCAACAACCACAAGGCCATCGTGGACGGCAATGACACGGCCTGCGACTCAAAGCAGACGATGCGCACGATGTGCCGAATAGACCGCGAGGAGCAGGCGGGATACCTCATAACAGCCGGCAGTCCCTACGGCATAGGCTAGGCAATGGGGTGTGGGGGCGTGTAGCAAGGACTAAAGCAGGTCGCTTTCCACCTCAACGTCTTCGATGCTTTCGACCTCCGCTTCAGTGGGCAGGGTCCCGTCGGGGTCCTCACCCTCCATGAACATCCTGATGGCGTTCTTAGCAATGATACTCGTCGATGCCACGTCACGCCGCCGCCAATCAAGCCGCCGGCGAGGGGTAGCATTTTCCCGAGGTTGATGATACCTTTCTCGCCGAACTTCGTGATAAATCTGAAGCCGACCTTCTGGTTGATCTTCACGAGTGCCGACCCGGGAATCTTCTTGATTGCAACCTCAAGCGATTTCGTCCCAGTCTTGATGAGCCCCATTTTGACAAGATCACTCGCCGTCGTACCCGTGAGGCACATGTAGATCATCGTCTGAACTTGGTCGGACGTAACGTCATAGCCACCAATCTTCGCGATGCAGGCGATCATGCGCATCTGAACGTACATGACGCTGCTTATGTTCGCGGGAATTGCGACCGGAAGCGTAATCAAGCCCCCGAGCCCGGTGACGAAACCTGAGGTTCCGCATTTCATGACCTGCCACTTTGCGAGTGCCCTCGCGGCATCATCGGGCGACTTCGCCTTTCCCGTGTAGTCAGCAACCATCTCGTCGACCGAACGACTCACCTTAGGGACGCCATTCAGCGCGCTCCTGTAGATGGTATCGAGCAGCTTGCCGGCCGATTCCTCATCGATGGGAATCTCGAAGCCTTTGGCCTTTTCAACCGTTTCCTTCTCTCCCGCCTTCTTAGCCATGGCTCTTCCTTTCTCGCAGCTTTACTTTCTCAATGACCCTTGCAAATTCTGCGAACCGTCCATCAATCTTTGGACATTTTACCTCGCGATTTATAGCGACGATTCAGCTGACAGCTGATTTGCGACCGCAGTGGATGATGGGCTCGCAAGTTGGCCTATGTCCTGTTGGTGGGTCCTTATGGAATCTATTGCGATGAGCTGGCATGGGGGCTGGCGATCGCGGCCTGCATCCCCGTGTTGCTGGCGGCGGCACTCTCACGCCAAACGCTTGCACATTCGGATTGCTACACAACGAATGAAACATATTGACGTGGGGCGCTGTTCATTCAGAGTCCGCCCCCTCGCCTCATCCTCAAAAGGCTCGTCGAAGCCTAGCCCACCGTGACGGATTCCCCGGTAAAGGTGCTAACGAGCAGCAAAACAAAGAACACAAGGTAGCCGATGCTCAACAGGTAGGCGGTAACCAAAAAGACAATCCATCCCACATCGGTCTTGCCGTCGGCACGACGTTGCTCGCGATTGCGGCAGAGCCAAATCGTCACGCCAATAGCCACAATCAGCAGCACGACCGCCGCTGCGGCCAGCCCGGCAAGCACAAACATCAAGCCAACGCTCACGACGATGACCGGAATCAGCAGCAAGCCACACCCGCATCCACCCGGACTATACACGGCAGTCTGTCGGCGTCGTTCCATCGTCACTCCAACCTCAATATCTTTGAGCACTACAACGCAACGGCCCGCTGAACGGGAACGATCTTATCCAGCTCCGGCTCGATGCGCCTCTTCTCTGCCTCGAGGTCAAACGCCATCTGAGCGCGAAGCCAATAGCCATCCGTTAGGCCAAAGTAGCGGCAAAGGCGAAGATCGGTGTCAGCCGTAACACGACGCCTTCCCAAAATAATCTGCCCAATACGCTGTGCCGGAATCCCGGTCTCCTTAGCAAGGCGATATTGAGAAATGCCCATAGGAACAAGAAATTCCTCTTTGAGAAGTTCACCAGGAGTCACCGGCGACAGCAAATCGGGCGCGGTCTCATCACTTGTGATAATCGACGATTTCGACATTCCAAGCCATCCCCTGTCTCCACTCAAAACAGACCCGATAGCGCTCATTAACACGGATGCTATATTGACCAGCGCGATCGCCCTTCAACGCTTCAAGACGATTGCCTGGCGGAGCGCGAAGATCATCAAGCGAAGCGCAGATCTGCAGTTGGCGAATCTTCCTCAAGGCGACCCGCTCAAAAGGAATGAGCTTCCTAATCCGCACACCCATTGCGAAGCGTTCAGTGTCTTCATCTTTATATGATGCAATCATAGTATCGCCTTACGTTAATAACGTCAAACGTTTCTATAGACTTACATCTCTATTATACCGTACATCTGTTCGTATTTTCTAGAACAGGTATTCTTCGCCACTTAAGCAAGCAAAAGCAATCGTTTGTAGACATCGAGGCCTTTGAGCAGGATTTCCTCGTCAAAGAGCATGGTATCGGTATGCAGAGCGCTCATGGCATAGGCGGGACAGCCACCCGAATCGCTCGGGTTTTCTTGTCCCTCTGGCACGCCCGTGCCCAGCAAGAAGAACACGCCCGGCAGATGGCGCTGATAGAACGCGAAATCCTCGGCGATTAGCAGCGGCTCGTCCACAAGTTGCAGCTCGGACAAGGCAGGCGCAATGCAGGCAAACAGCTCGGGGTCGTTATCGACTGGCGGATAGCCCTCGGCAAAATCGAGATCGTACGTACAGCCCGTTGCGGCGCAGGCCTCGTCCAACACGCGCCGCACGCCCTCACGCGCACGGTCGAACATACCGTCCGTAAACACGCGCAGGCTGCCAGCCACATGTGCCTCCCCCGCCACCGCATTGCAGACGGTGCCGGCCTGCAGCAGGCCAAACTTACCAATGCAAGGCTCGTCGGCACCCAGCTCATCCATGAGCTCGCGCTCGGAAACTAAGAACTTGGCCGCCGCCAGCGCGGCATCGTGCGATTCGTTTACGGGAACGCCGTAGGTCTTGGCGATATGGATGCTCGTGCCATGGATATGAATGTGCGTCTCGCTTGAGCGCGCCAGCAGCGGACCGGAACAGCTCGCCAACGTACCGGCGGGCAAATCGGGCCATACATGGAAGCCGAAGATGCGATCTGCCCCATAGCGCTCGAATACGCCGCTCTCGCACACTGTCTTGGCGCCGCCGGTCGTCTCCTCGGCAGGCTGGAACACAAAGAGCACGTTGCGCTTGATGGCACCCGGTTGCTCACGAATCGCTCGGTCGACAAAAGTCGCCGCCGCGAGCGCCATGGCCATGTGTCCATCGTGTCCGCACGCGTGCATTTTGCCGGGATGAGTCGAGGCAAAGGCAACGCCCGTTGCCTCCGCGATGGGCAGGGCATCCATATCGGCGCGAATCGCCGTGGCATGCGTAGCGCCCACGCCGGCATCGAAGAAGGCACAGACGCAGCTCGGACACGGATGGGTCACCTCACAAGCGAGCGGCGCCAACACGCCCTCGATATAGGCGATAGTCTGCGGAAGATCGAAGTCGAGCTCCGGGATTCTGTGTAAGTCGCGCCGATAGCAACGGAGTTCTTGGAGCTCGGTCATAAAGGTTCCTTTCATAGGTGCGCGCCAGTTGCCATCTTATTGTGCCGCAAGATTGCCGCACCCTTATTTCCAGCATATCCCTGCATTTTTTAAACGTTATATACGAATACTCTTGTTTGCTAAAGTGCAACGTGGTAGGGTCATTACCACTTGATAGAGGCGCGGGCACGAAGAACCGCGGGCGAGCCGGCAGGCTTTGACCCCGTGGGGAGGCGAAACCCGCCGAACTGGGTTTTTCGGGCACGAACAGCCTGGTGGGCCTGCGGGAAACACCCGCAGGACTGTCTGCAGCAATGCGGGAGCGCTATCCGGACATTGGGTCCACGCTATGCGGATTCGATGCGCCGATGGCGCCGTCTGGATAGCGAGGTTTACGGGACATGGCATTGACCCCCAACGAAGCGTATGCGGCCAAGCAGCCGTTTGTGGACAAGAAAACGCTCGAGCATATCGTCGAGCAGTTTCCCACGCCGTTTCATCTATACGACGAGGCGGGCATCCGCCGCAACATGCAAGAAGTGCGCGACGCCTTTGCATGGAACCCGGGCTTTAAGGAATACTTTGCCGTCAAGGCCAATCCCAACCCGGCGCTCATCTCCATTCTCAACGAATACGGCTGCGGCTGCGATTGCTCGAGTTATACCGAGCTCATGATTGCCCGCTCACTGGGCATCACCGGCCACGACATCATGTTCTCGTCCAACGACACGCCGGCGGCGGATTTTGCCCTTGCAGATAAACTGGGCGCCATCGTCAACTTTGACGACATCAGCCATATCGAGTTCTTTGAGCGCGTCGCGGGCCCCATTCCCAAGACGGTAAGCTGCCGTTTTAACCCGGGCGGCCTGTTCCAGCTCTCTAACGGCATTATGGACAACCCCGGCGACTCCAAGTACGGCATGACCACCGAGCAGCTCTTTGAGGCTTTCCGCATGCTCAAGGCCAAGGGCGCCGAGAATTTTGGCATCCATGCCTTCCTTGCCAGTAACACCGTCACTAACGACTACTATCCCAAGCTCGCACGCATCCTCTTTAAACTTGCCGTGCGCCTGGAGTGCGAGACCGGCGCACATGTCGCCTTTATCAATCTGTCCGGCGGTGTGGGTATCCCCTACCTGCCCGAGCAGCAGGCTAACGACATTCACGCCATCGGCGAGGGCGTACACGCAGCCTACGACGAGATTCTGGTCCCCGCCGGCATGAGCGATGTGGCGATCTGCACCGAGATGGGTCGCTTTATGATGGGCCCCTACGGATGCCTGGTCACCAAGGCCATCCACGAAAAGCAGATCTACAAGGACTATATCGGTGTCGACGCAAGCGCCGTCGATCTGATCCGCCCTGCCATGTATGGCGCCTACCACCACATTACGGTAATGGGTCAGCCGGGCGGCCCTGACAAGACCGCAGCACCGGTCACGAACACGTATGACATCACGGGCAACTTGTGCGAGAACAACGACAAGTTCGCCATCGATCGCGAGCTGCCGCATATCGACATGGGCGACCTGCTTGTAATCCACGATACCGGCGCGCATGGCTACTCCATGGGCTACAACTACAACGGACGCCTGCGCTCCGCCGAGGTCCTGCTGCGCCCCGATGGCTCGGCCGACCTCATCCGCCGTGCCGAGCGCCCGGGCGATTACTTTGCCACGCTCGACGTGCTGCCGAGCGGCCGAGAGCTGCTGGCCAAGTCGCGCGCCGAAAGTGCCCGCCGTCGCGCCCAAGACGAGCGCCTGGCCGTCGCCGCTCAATGGAACAAACGCATCCAGATCGCGGACGCGAAGGAGAAGAACATGGACATCCGCAATCTCGAGGGCTCAATCGTCGCCCTCGTCACGCCGTTTAAAAAGGACGGCAGCGTCGACTTTGACGCACTCGAGCGCCTTATCGATTTCCACCTGCAAAACGGCACCGACGCCATCCTCACCCTGGGCACCACCGGCGAGAGCGCCACGATGACCGATGACGAGGACAACTCCGTTGTCGCCGCCGTGGTCAAGCAGGTTGCAGGACGCGTCCCCGTCATCGCCGGCTCGGGCTCCAACTCCACGCAAACCATGCTCACCAAGTCGCTCACCTACCAGGGCTTGGGCGCCGATGGCCTGCTGCTCATTACCCCCTACTACAACAAGTCCAATGATGAGGGTATCTATCAGCACTTTAAGACCGTCGCCGACGCCGTGGACATCCCCTGCATCCTGTACAACATCCCCGGCCGCTGCGGCTGCGGCATCAGCGAGCGCAACGTAGAGCGCCTGGCAGCACATCCCAACATCATGGGCATCAAGGAGGCCTCGGGCAACGTCGCCTTTGCCGCCAAGATCGCGCACCTGCTGTCCGACGACTTCCGCATGTACTCGGGCGAGGACGCGCTCACCGTGCCGCTCATGAGCCTGGGCGCCTCGGGCACCATCAGCGTGTGGGCCGACGTACAGCCGCAGCTCGTGCACGACATGTGCCGCGCTTATCTGGACGGCGACGTGGCACGTGCCCGCGATATCCAGATTGCCGGTCAGCCGCTCATCAACGCCCTCTTTAGTGAGGTCAACCCCATCCCCGTTAAGGAAGCGCTCGCTCAGATGGGTATGATCGAGGCAAACTACCGCATGCCGCTATGCCCCATGGCCAACGACACGCGCGCTGCACTTACCGATGCTCTGAAGGGAGCTGGTCTGCTTGATTAAGACCGTCATTATGGGAACGGGCCGCATGGGCTCGCTCATCCGCACCACCGCCGAGGGCGTTGTCGACGCCGCCGGTCAGCACGTTTTTGATATCGTCGCCCAGATTGGCTTCGATTTGAGCAAGCTCGAGAACGCACCGGCCGCCGATGTAATCATCGACTTCTCGAACGTCGTTACCTTCGATGCCGTCGTCGCCTATGTCGAGCGCACGGGTGCCGCGTTGGTCTCGGGCACCACGGGCTACACACCCGATCAGATGGACCGCCTGCGCGAGCTGGGTCAGAACGCCCGCGTCATGCACTCCGGCAATTACTCCATCGGTATCGCAGCCCTGCGTCATCTGGTAGCACAGGCCACACGCGAGCTGCCCAGCTTTGACTGCGAGATCGTCGAGACGCACCACAACCAAAAGGTTGACGCCCCGAGCGGCACGGCCAAGCTACTGCTCGACGCCATCGTCGAAGCTGAGCCCGAGGCAGGCTACCACCCCGTCTATGGCCGCGAGGGCATGTGCGGCGCGCGTGACCCCAAGGAGATCGGTATGCACTCGCTGCGCGGCGGCACCGTCGCCGGCGTGCACGAGGTGAGTTTCTTTGGCCAGGACGAGGAGGTCACGCTCGCCCACCGCGCCACGAGCCGTCAGATCTTTGTCAACGGCGCCTTGGCGGCCGCGCAGAAGCTCGTCACCCGCGAACCCGGCTTCTATACGTTCGACCAGGTCATGTTTGCCTAACCAGGTATCAACCGAATCCACCCAAAGGAGAGATAGCAAATGAGCAACGCAGCCGAGATGGATGCACAGGAGATTATCAACTACATCGCCACCGCGCCCAAAAAGACGCCCGTCAAGCTGTACGTGCGCGAAAAGCCCGGCATGAAGGTCCAGTGGGGCAATGCGCACGTCTACGGCGGTCGTCGTGGCAAGACCGTCTTTGGCGACTGGGATGAGCTCAAGGCCATCCTCGATGCCAATGCCGACTCCATCGACTACTACGACGTAGAGAATAACTGCCGCAACTCCGCCGTCCCCATGCTCGACCTTAAGGGCATCAACGCCCGCATTGAGCCGGGCGCGATCATCCGCGACCGCGTCGAGATCGGCGACCGCGCCGTCATCATGATGGGCGCCATCATCAACATCGGCTCCGTTATCGGCGAGGGCTCTATGATTGATATGGGCGCCGTCCTGGGCGGCCGCGCAACCGTGGGCAAGAACTGCCACATCGGCGCCGGCACCGTACTGGCAGGCGTCGTTGAGCCCGCGAGTGCCACGCCCGTCATCATCGAGGATGATGTCATGATTGGCGCCAACGCCGTGGTCCTGGAGGGCGTGCGCGTGGGCAAGGGCGCCGTCGTGGCTGCCGGTGCCGTGTGCGTCGAGGACGTCCCCGCCGGCGCCGTCGTGGCCGGTGTCCCCGCCCGCGTCATCAAGATGCGCGATGCCCAGACCGACAGCAAGACCGGCCTCGAAGAGGGCCTGCGCCAGCTTTAATAGTTACGGCGTTTTACCAAACGCCGTAACGACCCGACGTTGCAAACGCCCCTAGGCGGCAATCTGACGTTCAATCGTCGGGCATGACCAGAAGGTCAATGCCCTCCTCTTTCGCGTCACTTTGCTCGCCTAGGGGCGTTTTCGCTGACGTATGCTCAACCTGCAAGGCAATTCAGCCCCAAGCAAAAAAGGCCGAAGTCCCGAAGGGTTTCGACCTTTGTTCTTCTGCAGCGTCCAAGCGCAGTTTATCGATTCTCGATGCTACCGATATTCTTGAGCTCGATGGAGATGAGGCCGTTGGGCTCGTTGACAAACTCGATGTATTCGGAGTTCGAACCCATCTCGGCCGGGAAGCTGATCTCGATACCCGTGTCGGTACGGATCTTATGATTGCGCACCGCTGCGCGTTCGACCTGTTTGCGCTCCACGGGCACACGCTCAGGCACCTTCTCCTCGGTCAGTGCGGCGCGCACACTCTCCTTGATAACCGGTTCGTCCTCAAAGACCTCGTCGACGATATCCCAAGGCGGCAGTTCCTCGTCATCCTCAACCTTCTCGGCAACGGCAGCCTTAACCTTAGCGAGCGCTACAGCCGTGTTGGCACCGTGCTCCTCGGCGACTTCCTCGACCACACGCGTCACGGTGTCGATGACCTCCTTGCCCGATACGCCCGTGTCGCACTGCAGCAGGCCATCGGGGATAAGCATACGGTCCTCGCCGGCAATCTTGCGCTTCTTGTCCACGTAGCCGATCTCCATGGTACTCGCGCGCACGATGGCATAGCTCGGCACCTTTTGCGAGGGGTTCGGCAGAATGGCGTAGTGGCGCGCGATGTCGTTGCGCACCTCCCCCTCCTCGCGGCCCACTTCGTGCATAAAAGCCTGCTTGGAGCCCAGCAGCATCACGGCAAACCAGCGGGCATCCTCATCGTCGTCAAAATCGGCCACGAGCACGTCGGTGGACTCGGCTTTCTCGGCTTTGGTGAGCTCGGAGGAAATAAACTCCGCAATCTGCTGCGACAGGTTAACGAACTCGCGCTCGCCAAAGAAATAGCCCTTAAGCTCGCCGCCAAACGCAGAGTTCTCGGCAAACGTGGCGCGTTTATTGTCGGCCGAGGTGCGGGCGCGGCGCAGATGCGTGGTCACGAAGTTGCGCACGGTACGACTCTCGATATCGAGCTCGCGCTGGCTCATGACGTTGACGGCAGAGTCAAAGTCCAGGATATGCAGAATCGCGTGATTGATTTTCATATACGGCATTCCGTTCTAGATCGATTTCGGCACGAACCAGTATAGCGGTCGAGCCCACCCCAGGCGCATCGAAGATTGGTGCATCGGGGACAGGTTGCTTTGCGCCAATGGCTAGCGCAGGAGCTCGGACTGCCAAGCCTCGAGCTGTTCTGCCAAACTCTTGCCGGCAGCGGGCATGTCGATCTGAGGGCGTTTGGGCAGCAGTGCGCATTTAAGGATTGCCACGATGGTCTGCGAGACAAAGCGTCGTGTATCCTTGTCAAAGCCTTGCGCAGCCTGGAGCATCACGGGCAGGCTCTCGCGCAGATTCCCAGCGATATCCGCAAACCGCTCAGCACCCGTTGCCTCAAACACGGAGAACAACGCATCTACAAAACGCTCGCGCTCGCCAGGCGACACTGCAAGCAGCATCTCGCGAATGGAGCCATCAACATATCGAGCACCGGCGGACAGGCGCTCACAGTACACGAAGTCGCGACCATCAACCACCCAGCTAAAGGGATTGTGCTGCAGCAGGCTGAACTCGGTGCTCTCAACGATGGCATAGTCCTCCTGTGTCTCGAACATCATGCCAAAGATCGACGACCGAGGTAGCGTCTTGTCGATTCGACCGGAAAGATCGGCAAAGGCGTCGCCGTTCAGAAACTCCTCGACGAAGCCCGGGCCATCATGGGAATACGCCCGTTCGATTCGCTCACGGGCGACATCGGAGCACATCGCCGCACCGTACACCGCAAGGTTTCCACCCTTGGAATGACCTCCGCACAAAAGCGGCCCGTCAATCGCATCCGCCGCCTCGTCCACATAACGTGCCGCGGATTCCTGGGCCGGCACAGGACACCGGAACGCCATGTTAAAGTCCTCTTTCCAGCCCACAATCGTGCTGTCGGTCCCCCGGAAGGAAAGATAGCTAAACCCTGCCGGAAACCGAAACGCCATGGCTGCAAACTGCTCCGTCGCCACCACATCGCTCACGGCACGATAGCCGCAAACGTGCACGCCACGGTAGCGAGGACTTGCTGCCACGGCCTCCAACAAGGCCCTGCTCCCCTCCGGGTCCCACAAGTCGTCAATCATGTCCCGGTAGCACTCGGCACGCAGCAGCTCGCGTACGTCTAGGCCCTGCCAGTTCGTCAGCTCCGCCATATCACCTGGCAAACGCAAATAGGACAACCACGCAAAGACCAGGCTATCCACCGCGCAGAACGGCCGCTCCTCAAACGGATCAAACGCCGTCTGGGCATAGGTCAAAAAATTAGGCGAATCCGACATGGCCCTCCCATCAACTATGGTGCATTGGGATGGTGCATTGGGGTCAGGTTACTTTGCACCAAAAAGGCGCCCGGGCGGGGGTGCGGACGATTTCTTGGACCGCGCCTAGGCGTATCCAAGCTTCCTGCGG
>CAUDVX010000024.1 GCA_958452935.1 uncultured Collinsella sp.
GCGACGGGTTCTCCCGCCGAGGCATTTGCTCGCCTGCGCAACGACGACCTGCAGCTTTCGCTCGAAGAGCGGGCTCGTTTGCTCTATGTCGCCATGACGCGTGCGCGAGAGCTGGTCATTCTGGCGATGGATGCCGGCGTGAGCCGTGGCAAGGTGACGGCGCCGACCTTCGACGTCGAGACCGATCTGACCTATGACGTGCTGCGCCGTATTCTGCCGACCGACGCTCTGGACATGCCGCAGCTCGATGCCGACCGCCTGGTGTTCGACAACTCCCGGCCGGGCGACTACGAGCTCATTTCGCTCGCGAACTTTACCTTTGGCGAGCAGGCGTTTGAGGCCAACGCTTCGCTGGATACCGAGGGCAGGCTCGTCCGTGGCGATGCCGATACAGATGCTGCCGACGATTCGGTCAGTACAATCGTTCCCGGTCCTGCCGACCCCGAGCCCGATGCATTTGAGCTCGTGTATCCCCAGGCAGCGGGCGTGCGCATGGGCACCTGCCCGTATCCGGAGCGCGATTCGTACAGCTACTCGTCAATTGCCGCGGCGCTGCATGCCGAGTCCGAGGACCGTGCCGCCGAGGCGCACGTGCCCATGGACGAGGCCGGCGATGATGCGGAGTCGGATGGTTCCGAGATGACGGATGCAGACGTTGCCGCCGTTGAGCCTACCGGCAACCCCATGGCGCTGGGCTCGGCGTTCCATGCCGCCTGCCAGTGGCTGATCGAGATGGGTGCCGATGCGCTGCCCGCCGCGCGTGCCGATGCACTGGCGCGTCTGTGGTGCCTGACGCCGGAGCAGCGCGAACGCTTCGACGTTGCCCTGGACCGCTGGCTCAAGTCGGCTGTTCGTGCCGACCTGCTCGCGTGGCCGTGCGTTCGCGCCGAGGTGCCGTTCTTTTCGCTGGGCTGCGAGGACGAGGACATCGCTCGCTACGGTGCCTATGCCGAGGGCGCCATCGATGCACTGGCCACCGACCCGGCCGATCCGTCGCGCGCACTGGTCATCGACTACAAGACGGGTGGCACGCCGGATGAGACGCCGGACCAGCTGCTCGAGAAGCACGCCCTGCAGGCGCGCGTCTACGCCGACGTGTTGCACAAAGCGGGCGTTGAGACGGTGACGGTCAAGTTCGTCCGCGTGGAGCAGGCGAATCCAACCATCTTCGTCGAACCCGCCGAACCTCAAGTAGTCACCTACAATTTCTAGCCCTCAGATAACTTGCGGTGGAATGCGGGCTGTTTTGGCCAAAAAAGCCGCCAAACAGTCCGCATTTCACCGCAACTGCAAGAGGAGCCGTGTGGGTTTGGCTAGGTTCGGGTGCTGTCCGTGCCGTGCGGTAAAATCGTTCAGTCAGAACACGAACCCGCATCGGAGCTCATCACATGGCATTCGTCCATCTGCACAATCACACTGTTTTCTCCATGCTCGACGGCGCAACCCGTATCCAGGATATGGTCAACCGTGCCGTTGAGCTGGGCATGCCCGCTGTTGCCATTACCGACCACGGCTACATGTATGGCGTGCCCGACCTGGCGCTGGCCTGCGACGCCGTCAACCACAACACGCCCGAGTACAAAACCTGGAGCCACGACAAGGCCTTCTTGGAAAAGGACCGCCGCGACGAGTTGGTGGAGCCCGATCCCGAGGAAAACCCGCGCGAGCATGCCCAGTATGTGAAGGACATGGCCATGTGGGACGAGAAGGGCAACATCGACGAGCTCAAGCCGCCCCTGGTCATCAAACCCATCTTTGGCTGCGAGGTCTACTTTACGCCGGACGAGACGCTTGCCCGCGACCATAAGCCCGAGCTCTACCATATGATCCTTCTGGCCAAGGACCAGGAGGGCTACGTCAACCTGATGCAGACGGTTTCCGAGGCCGCCGTGCAGGGCTTTTACTACAAGCCGCGCGTGACGCTCGACAACCTGCGCCGCCACGCCAAGGGCATGATCTGCACGAGCGCCTGCATCGCGGGCATCATCCCCAAATACATCGACCGCGGCGACATGGAAGGCGCCATCAAGTGGGCCGAGACCTTTCGTGACACCTTCGAGCCCGGCGACTTCTACATCGAGATCCAGGAACACGGCATTACCACCGATAACGGCCTGACCGACGAGCAAATGGACCGTACGCTCATCGACATCGCCAAGCAGGTGGGTGTCAAAGTCATCGCCACCAACGACTTCCACTACCTGCGCCGCGAGGATGCGCCCGTGCAGGACGTCATCATGTGCATTGGCATGAACGCCAAGGTCGATGACCCCAACCGCATGCGCATGACCGGCTCGGAGTTTTACATGAAGACCGAGGAGGAGATGCGGGCGATGTTCCCGTATTGCCCCGAGGCCTGCGACAACACGCTCGAGATCGCCGACAAGTGCTACGTTGAGCTGGACTGGGACTCCATCATCCTGCCGCGCTTTCCGTTGCTCGACCCCGGCGAGACGCACGAGAGCCAGTTCCGCCGCGAGTGCGAGAAGGGCCTGCGCCAGCACTACGGTGACGACTGGGCCACGCGCGAGATCGGCGGCGTCAACATCAAAGAGCGCTTTGAGTACGAATACAAGGTCATTTGCGACAAGGGTTTTGCCGCCTACTTCTTGATCGTTGCCGAGTATGTGCAATGGGCCAAGGATAACGGCATCGGCGTCGGTCCCGGCCGTGGCTCGGCAGCCGGCGCTATCGTCGCCTATGCCATGAACATCACCGCGTTCGACCCGCTCGAAAACGGCCTGATGTTCGAGAGGTTCCTGTCTCCGCAGCGTACCGAGATGCCCGATATCGATATGGACTTCGACGACGAGCGGCGCCTCGAGGTCGTGGAGCACGTTCGCCAGCTCTACGGCCCCGAGAAGGTCACCCACGTCATCACCTACTCGACCATCAAGGCCAAGCAGGCCATCAACGACGCCGCGCGCGTCTTGGACTACCCGGTCTACATGGGCCAGCGCCTGTCCAAGATGGTCTCGAGCGACCCCAAGGTCAAGCTCAAGCAGGTACTCGAAAAACAACCCGGCAAAGAGGATCTGTTTAACCCAGATTTTGCCGAGGCCTATAAAAAGGACGACGACGCCCGCCGCATCATCGACACGGCGCTCTCGATCGAGGGCCTCACCCGTGGCGAGGGCGTGCACGCGTGCGCCGTTCTGATCTGCCGCGACCCCGTCAACGAGCACGTGCCCACCAAGCTCGACACCAAGGGCGGCGTCGAGATTACCCAGTACGAGGGCCATACCGTTGCCGACATGGGCCTGCTCAAGATGGACTTCCTGGGCCTGCGTACGCTGACGGTTATCTCCAAGGCAAAGGCCAACATCAAAAAGAACTTCGGCATCGACATCAAAGAGGAAGATATTCCCTTTGACGATCCCGAGATCTTTAAGCTCATGGGTTCCGGCCACACCGCCGGCGTCTTCCAGGTCGAGTCCGCCGGCATGACGGCCACGATCAAGAACATGAAGCCCACCGAGTACAAGCACGTCGTAGCATTGATCGCCCTGTACCGCCCGGGCCCGCTGGGCGCCGGCATGGTTTCGTCCTACATCAACCGTATGAACGGCAAGGAGCCGGCCGTCTCCTACGACGACCGTCTGGACGACATCCTGGGCGAAACCTACGGCACCATGGTCTACCAGGAGCAGGTTATGCTCATCTCCGTCGAGATGTGCGGCTTCTCCAAGGGCGAATCGGACTCGCGTATCCGTAAGCCCGTGGCTAAGAAGAAGATTAAGCTGCTCACGTCGACGGTGCTCCACTGGGAGGATGGCTCGGACGAGACCACCTACGACCACTGGATGAACGGCGCTATCAAGAACAACTACACGCGCGAGGTTGCCCAGAAGATTTGGGACGATGTTCTCGAGTTCGCATCCTACGCCTTCAACAAGTCGCACTCCGCCGGCTACGCCATTCTGGTTATGCAGACGGCATGGCTCAAGGCGCACTATCCGCACGAGTACATGGCGGCCGTTCTGACGTCCTACACGGGCAAGACCGACAAGATCGTGCACTACGTCTCGGCATGCCGTCACGACGGTATCCCCGTGCTTTCGCCAGATGTCAACGAGTCCGGTACCGAGTTCACGGCTACCAAGGAGGGCGTGCGCTTTGGTCTGGCCGGCATCCGCGGCGTGGGTACCGGCGTGGCACAGGCGATTATCGCCGAGCGCGAGGCGGGCGGCCCGTTTAAGACGTTGCATGACTTTGTCGAGCGCGTGGACTCGAGCCAGGCCAACCGTCGCGTGATTGAATCGCTGATCAAGGCAGGCGCCTTCGACTCCACGGGCTATCCGCGCCGCCAGATGATGCACTTTGTGGACAAGAACAACCCCGAGAACATCATCGATGCCGCCGTGAAGCGCCAGAAGGATCGCGCAAGCGGCCAGACGTCGTTCTTCGATATGTTTGGCGACGTTGAGGGCTCGGGCTTTGAGGTCAGCGTGCCCGATCCGGATGGCCAGGAGTGGGACCGCCACCTTAAGCTGAGCCAGGAGAAAGAGGTTCTGGGCATCTATGTCTCGGACCATCCGCTGCGCCCGTTTGAGTATGCGCTAGCCAAGGCGCGCGACTTTTCGTTCTCGCAGATCGACACCGGCTACGAAGTTCAGAATCCTACGGGCGGCACCATCAACCAGGAGATTCCCGAGGGTAAGGCGCTGTGGTGGGCCGGTATGGTCTCGAGTGTGTCCAAGCGCGTGACCAAAAACGGTGACCCCATGGGCATCGTGCAGCTCGAGGACATGGAAGGCGAGGCCACCGTCGTCGTGTTCCCCAAGACCTACAAGGAGGCCGAGGGGTACCTGTACGGCGAGGTCGATCCCGAGACCGGTGCACAGCTGTCCGATGCGTTTGTGCGCATTAAGGGCAAGCTCGAGCGCTCGGACCGCGGCGACCAGATCATCGCGCAGGAGATTGTGCCGCTGGAGCTCAACGAGGAGAACAACAAGCCCAAGGTGTTTGAGGTCATGGTGCCCAACAGCCGCTTTAGCCAGGGCAATATGGCGCGTCTTGCCACGGTGTTCACCACCAACCCGGGCGGCGACCGTGTGGAGATCTTTATCGAGCAGGTGGACGGGCGCGTGCTACGTGCCGAGGTTCCGGCGAAGGTTAATGCGCGCTCGATTCCGCTGCTGGCAGAGGCAAAGGCCATCGTCGGCAACCAAGGCCGCGTGACGGTTATCTAAAATGATTTTTCTGGGACGGGGATTAAAAAATCATTTTGGGTGACGTGTGGCGGAAGACCAGTTTTTCTGGGACGGGAATGATTTGTTCATCCCCGTCCCAGAAAAATCGTTTGGCGTGCGAGATTGGAGGAAGTGATGGCACAGCAGACGTTTGTGCAGGCGCTTCGTAAGGAAGCGGCGCTAAGCGGCACCTTTATGAAGGGGCGTTCGCTCATGCTTAACGGCGCCGTGCTGTCGATTGAGGACAGCGGCTCGCGCTTCTCCAAAAACGTGACGCTTGAGGGCTCGGTGCGCGGCTCACGCGGCGACCTGTACAAGACGCACGTAGCGCTCGACATGGACGAGCACGAGGTGATCGACTACGACTGCGATTGCCCCGCTGCCTATCGCTACCCCGGTATGTGCAAGCACGCCATCGCCACAGCGCTTGCATACCTGGACGCCAGCGGCATTGAGCCTGTTGAGGGATTGCGCACGCCGGTCCGCACGTTTACGGCACCGCTCGCACAATCCAAACAGTCCGTGCGTACCGCGCCCAAAGCGCCGGCCGTCAATCCCAACTTTCCCTTTCCGGCGCCCGTCCCCACGAGCCCCAGCCTCATGGCGGCGCTCTCCGATCTTTCGGACGTGCGCATGGATGAGCTGGCGAGCATGCGCCGCAAGCTTGCCGGTGCCGTTGATCCCGACGCCCCCAAAGCGGCGTTGGGGCCCTCGTTGGTGCCGTACTACAATCCGCTGTTCGCCGACCGCTTTAGCTGGGCGCTCGAGTTCCGCATTCGCTGCGGTTCGGTGTCCTACGTGGTCAAGGATATCGACGGCATGGCCGACGCCTATGTCCGAGGCGGCACGTTCTCGTACGGCAAGAAGCTCACGTTTCTTCATGTGCCCGAAGCCTTTGACGACGTTTCGGTACAGTTGCTCGACCTTGTCGCAACGACGGTTGCCTACCTAGGCGATATCACGAGTTCGCGCTCGGCGTCGTATGACTTTGCCCGTAGCGGCTTTGTCGCTGAGCGTCAGTTGCCGCTGTCCGAGCATGACATCGTATACGTGCTGGACCTGCTGCATGGCAGGACCATTTCCTTTGAGCCTGCCTGGTCGCGGGGGACGACGGCGCATCGTGCCTACGACGTGGCGGTCGAGCCGGCGCCGCAAGGGGAGGATGAAGCCCCGACCAAGCGCCCGCCGCTCCTTGCCGCCAAGATTGCGCCGGCGGTCGGCGGCAGCTACGACCTTCGCCTGCCCGCCGATATGTACTGCTTTGCATCGGGTGACGTTGCCTACCTGGTCGACACGCGCCGCGCGCGCCGTACCGACACGGCGTTTGCCCAACATGCGGCGCCGTTCCTATCGCACTTGTTGCCCTGCCGCACGCCGGTCCATATCGCCGCCGACCAGGTGGGCGAGTTCTGCCGCATGGCACTGCCCGTCTTGCGCGACTACACCGACCTGGCCGCTCCCGCCGTACTTGACGCCGTGGCACCCGAGGCGAGTTTCCATTTTGAGATTGGCGTCGACGATGGGCTCGTGACCTGCAAAATTACGGTTACCTACGGCGACTGGTCGGCAGATCTCTTTAGCCTGGGCGCTCCGGGCAGCCCCTTCGAAGAGCAGCGCCCCGGCGTGCCGCCCCGTGACATGATGGCGGAGTTTCGCGTTATGGATACGGCGGCCCTGTATTTCGATTTCTACGAGGGTGGCCTGGCGTTTGAGGAACGCGATGACGAGAGCTTGTTCCGCCTGCTGACCGAGGGCCTGTCTGCCCTGTCCGAGCTGGGCGAGGTCATGCTCAGCGACCGCCTACGCCAGGTCTCGGTCCGCCCTGCGCCCAAGCTTTCGGTGCGTGCGACCGTCAAGAGTAACCTGCTCGACGTCGAACTGGGCACGAGCGGCCTTTCGACGGCAGACCTTGCCATCTACCTCGATTCCTACAAGCGTCACCAGACGTTTGCACGTCTCACGTCCGGCGATATCATCCGCCTGGACGAGGGCGCCCGTGCCGCGTTTGGCCTTGCCGAGGACTTGGGCGTCGATGCCGTCGACCTGCTCGACGGCGTGTCGCTTCCCGCGTCGAGTACCCTGTTCGTCGACAGCATGCTTGCGCGCACGCCCGCGCTCGAAGCCGATCGCGACGCTGCATTCCGTCGCACCGTCGAGCGCTTGGATACGCTCGGCAAGATGGATTTTACGGTGCCGGTCTCGCTCAAGGCCACACTGCGCGGCTATCAGGTCGACGGCTACCAGTGGCTCGGCTCGCTCGAGCACCTGGGCCTCGGCGGCATCTTGGCCGACGACATGGGCCTGGGCAAAACGCTGCAGATGATCGCACATATCCTAGCGCGCGTGGAGGCGGGGGACACTAAGCCCACGCTTGTGGTGTGCCCTGCGTCGCTTGTGTACAACTGGACCGCCGAGCTGGAGCGCTTTGCCCCGTCGCTCGATGTGTGCGCCATTGTGGGCGCCAAGGCTCAACGCCGCGTGCAGATCGCCGGCGTGGCCGAACATAACGTGGTTGTAACGTCGTATGACCTTATGCGCCGCGACATCGACGAGTACGTCGAGCAGGACTTTGCCCGCATGGTGCTGGACGAAGCCCAGTACATTAAAAACCCGCTCACCCAGGTGGCCCGCGCTGCCAAGCGCCTGCCGGCCGGCGTGCGCTTTGCCTTGACGGGAACGCCTATCGAAAACCGTCTGTCCGAGCTCTGGAGCATCTTCGACTTTTTGATGCCGGGCCTTCTGGGCACGCGCGACTCATTCGCCAAGCGCTTCGAAAGCCCGGTCGAGCACGCCGAGGGTGACAGTGCCGCTCGCCTGCAGGCGCTCGTGTCGCCGTTTGTGCTGCGCCGTGTCAAGGAAGACGTGGTGGCCGATCTGCCCGAAAAGATCGAGGACACTGTCGTGGCTCAGCTCACCGGCGAGCAGCGCAAGCTGTACCTGGCAAACCAGGACCGCATCGCCCAGCAGGTGCAGCACCGCGAGGCATCCGAGTTTAAGAAAGACAAGCTCAAGGTGCTCGCCGAGCTCACCAAGCTGCGCCAGATCTGCTGCGACCCGCGTCTGCACTACGAGGATTACAGGGCGGGGAGCGCCAAGCTCGATACGTGCATGGAACTCGTGCACGGCGCACTCGACGGCGGGCATCGCATCCTGTTGTTCAGCCAGTTTACGGGTATGCTCGATATCATCGGCAAGCGCTTGACCAAGGAGGACATCGCCTTCCTTAAGCTCACGGGTGCTTCGTCTAAGGAGAGCCGTGCCAAGATGGTCGCGCAGTTCCAAGCGGGCGAGGTTCCGGTCTTTTTGATTTCGCTCAAGGCGGGCGGCGTGGGCCTTAACCTGACGGCAGCCGACGTGGTCATCCACTATGACCCGTGGTGGAACGTGGCCGCGCAGGACCAGGCGACTGACCGCGCGCATCGTATTGGCCAGCAACATACCGTGACCGTGTACAAGCTCATCGCCAAGGACACGATCGAGGAACGCATTATGCAGATGCAGGAGTCCAAGCGCGACCTGGTCAACAGCGTGCTCGGCGGCGACGGCATCTCGTCGGCGCTGTTCACGCGCGAGGATGTTCTGGCGCTGCTCGGTGGTGACGGTCGCTAGCCTCGCTCGTTATGTGTTCATTTGCCATGCCGTGGATGGTTCGCCTGCCTTTGGGCATAAGAACCATCGAGAACATTGGCACATCAGCAAAGGAGAGCATCATGGCGAAATTCTTTAAGGACCCCGATGGCAAGCTTATCGCCGCCCTTGGCGACGACGTTGCGACCCCTGCCGGCTGCACGGAGCTGACCGCGAACACCGAGGACGCGGCGCACGAAAAGCACGTGCCCGTCGTCGAGATCGAGCGCGACGGTCACGTGATCCGCGCACGCGTGGGCTCGGTCGAGCACCCCAGCCTGCCCGAGCACTATATTGAGTGGATTGCCCTTGAGGCCGAGGGCCGTCTGGAGGTCCATTACCTTGAACCCGGCATGAAGCCCGCGACGTTTTTTGCCGGTGGCTCCAAGACCGGTACCGTCTATGCCTATTGCAACCTGCACGGGCTGTGGTCCGCGACGTTCTAGGAGCGCGCCCCCGCTCGGGGTATCATAACTAGCATATGCACATGCGAGCGCCGACTGCATCATGCGGCCGGCGCTTTTACTACGACAACGATGGTTTACGACGGAAAGGGCTGAGCCATGAAGCTCGCACTTGCACAGATCGATATGCGCCTGGGTGATATTGAGGGCATTTGCGGTCGCATCGAGGACCAAGCCCGTTTGGCCCACGAGCGCGGGGCGCGCGTGCTGTGCGTCCCGGCTCCGCTCTTTATGGGTGCTCTGCCCGGCGGCCTGGTGGGTGCTGCCGACTTTGAGCACGACATGCTGACAGGCCTGACCGGTGTTGCCGAGCGTATCCAAGAACTCGATATGATCTGCATCGTGCCCGCGGCGGTTTCGTTTGAGGGTCAGCCCCTGCTCGACTACATGATGCTCAAGGACGGCCATGTGGTGCCGGCCCGTTCGAGCATTGCCCTGCAGCGCGGTGGGAACGGCGATGCCCGTTGGGCGCCGCCGGTCTTCGACGTGGACGGCGTGCGTATCGCCGTGATCTTCGACTTGGACCGCGAGCTCGAGATGCTGCCGACCGGCGTCGACCTTATCGCCTATTTTCAGTTCAACGCGTTTGATATGACCGACCGCGAGACGGCCGCCATTGCCGCCGTTCGCAGCGGTGCCTACCGCAAGATTGCGTCCAAGCGCAGCGTATGGTTTGCCTGCATGGCGCCGGTCGGTGCCTATGACGAGTCGGTGTATACCGGCGGGTCGTTTGTACTCGACGACTGCGGCCGCGTGGTGGCCCAGGCCCCGTGCTTTGAGGAGAGTCTGCTGGTCCAGGAGATACAGCGCGGCGTGATGCTCGACGCCTTGGAGGACCATGAGCTCCCCGAGTTTCGCTCCGAGGAGTGGCTGTGGCAGGCACTGGTGCTCGCCGTGCGCGACAATGCCCGCGCCCGCGGTGCGTCGCGTGCCGTGGTAGCGCTCGAGGGCGATTTGCCGTCGTCCCTACTCGCGGCACTTGCCGTCGATGCCCTGGGTCCGCGCAATGTGATCGGCCTGGTGCTGGGGCGCAATCGCATCTTTACGCCGGCCCAGGAAGAGACTGAGGCCGCCCGTTGCGCCGCCGTGCGCGCGCTTGCCGAGCGTCTGCACATTCGCACGGTTGAGCGCGATGCGCCGGATGCGGCGCGCGTACTCGACCGCGATGTGTCGGCGGGCGATGCCGAGCGCCTGCGTTCGCGTACGTTGGGCCTGATGCTCGAGGACACGGCGCTCGAGCTGGGTGCGATGGCGTTGAGCCCGCTTTCCAAGACCGAGTACGCGCTTGCGGCGCCCGCACTGTCCGGCGGCTACCAGGGCGATTTTGCGCCCTTTGGCGATGTGTATCTGTCGACGCTTGAGTTTGTGGCGCGCGTGCGCAACCGCGCCTCTGCCGTGGTGCCGCAGGAACTCGTGACGCTCAACGCAGTAGAGGATTGCATGGAGCGCGTGCTGGCAAGGGCACTTTCGACGCTCGACGGTCCGGTCGATATGCTCGATCGCGCGGCGCAGCTGCTTGGCGGGCTTGAGCCAGGCGAGGTCGACGGCGCGCTCGAGTCGCACGTAGATCGCAATCGTCCGTTCGACGACATTCCCATGGCGGCCGGCAAGCCCGAGGCCTGCTCGCTGTTGCTGATGCTCGTGCGTCAAGGTGAGGCCGCCCGCCGCATGCTGCCGACGGCGCCGATCGTCTCGGCCCGTTCGTTTGTCGAGCGCGCTTGGCCGTACATGCTTGCCTGGTCCGATCTGGGGCTCAACGGCAAGGAACGCATGACGGTCGAATCGCTTGCCCGCGATGAGGTCCGGCGATTTGACGAAAACGATAGCAGCGAGCGCATGCGTGGCGAGATGATGGGCATCTTGGGTGAGCTGCTGGGTATTTCGCCCGAGCAGATGGAAGAGCTACAGTCCGAGGATGGCCAGCGTCGCCTGCATGAGGGCATGAAAAAGTTTGAGGGCGAGGTCCAGGACGCCATCGAAAAGATGATGGGCGGTCAGGGCGGGCCCCAGGGCACGCCGATGCCGCAGCCGCCGGTGGACCCGAGGCAGTTCCCATTCTTTAGCCAGAACTGAACTGGGGATGGGATTCGCTTTCAACCCCCCCCATACTTCAACTAAGCATCTTGGCCCCGTTGTGTTATTCTAGAACAGACGTTCGTGAATAGTGCGCGGGGCCTTGTCTTGCGCCGTACTTGTGGCGAGGGGAGGTTGGCTTGGTCATTTTGGGTATCGACCCCGGTTTGGCCCATACGGGCTGGGGGATTATCGAGGAGCGGCGCGGCGAGGTTCGCTGCCGTGCCTACGGTTGTATCGAGACCAGCGCGGGCAGTCCGCTCGCGGTGCGCCTGTCGCATATCGCCCGCGATCTCAAGGGTGTCGTGGAGCGTTATCGACCCGATACCGCTGCTATCGAGAGCATTTACTTTGGCGCCAACGTTCGCTCGGCCATCCCTACGGCGCATGCCCGCGGTGCCGCACTCGTGGCGCTTTCGGAATGCGCGCTCGAGATTGGCGAGTACACGCCTATGCAGATTAAGCAGGCTGTTGTGGGCACCGGTGCCGCGGACAAACGGCAGGTCGCGTATATGGTTCGTACGCTTACACAGCTCGATCACGACCCGCATCCCGACCATGCCGCCGATGCCTTGGCCTGCGCCATCTGCCACGTTAACCTCAGCCGCACCCGGGCGCTTACCGGCGGCGAGTTCTATCAACAGAGAGGAACCGGATACTGATGATCTCCCAGCTCCATGGAACGCTTGTCGAGGCCACGATGAGCTCGGCCGTCGTCGATGTATCGGGCGTGGGCTTTGAGCTCGGCATCTCGGGCAGCACTGCCGCCACGCTGCCTACGCCCGGCGGCGAGGTGCGCCTTTATACCCGTATGCAGGTGCGCGAGGACGCCATGACGCTCTTTGGTTTTGCCTCCAAGGACGAGCGCACGATGTTCGATCGGCTCGTGTCCGTCTCGGGTGTCGGTCCGCGCCTGGCACTTGCCGTGCTTTCCACCTATACCGTGGGACAGCTGTATTCCCTGGTGATGGCCGAGGATGACAAAGGCATGGCCAAGGTGCCGGGTGTGGGCAAAAAGACCGCCCAGCGCCTGATCCTGGAACTCAAGAGCACCTTTGCCAAGGATAAGGGCTTTGTGCCGGTCGACGTGATTCCCGGACAGGTTGCGATGCCCGTGCCCGCTGCCGCTCCCTCGGCGATCGATGATGCCCGTGCGGCACTCCTTTCCATGGGCTTTAGCCCGCAGGAGACCGATGTTGCCCTGAGCGGGTATGATGGGCAGAATATGCGTGTCGAGGATCTGCTCGGCGCGGCGCTTAAGCGACTCGGAATGGATGCGTGATGTGGGAAGCCGATGACTCTCGGGACCTGTGGGCGACGCCCGGCAACTCGCCGGCGGCATCCATGGCGCATGGCGAGCGTATGGTGGGTTCGGAGCTGACGCCCGAGGACCTCGATGTCGACCGTACCCTGCGCCCTCAGCGCCTGGATGACTACTGCGGCCAGGAGCACATCAAACAGAGCCTTCGCGTGCTGATCGAGGCGGCGCAGAGCCGCGGCGAGACGCTCGACCACGTGATCTTCTCGGGCCCTCCGGGCCTGGGCAAGACCACGCTGGCTACCGTTATCGCCAACGAGCTGGGCGCTCAGATCAAGACTACGAGTGGTCCGGCCATCGCGCGTACCGGTGACCTGGCGGCAATCCTCACTAATCTTCAGCCGGGTGACGTGCTGTTTATTGACGAGATCCATCGTCTGAACCGTTCGGTCGAGGAAGTCCTGTATCCCGCCATGGAGGACTTTGCGCTCGATATCGTGATCGGTAAAGGCCCGGCCGCACGTTCGATTCGCCTGGATATCCCCAAGTTTACGCTGGTGGCGGCAACGACCCGCTCGGGTATGCTGACCGGCCCGCTACGCGACCGCTTTGGCATCTCGTATCGCTTGGATTACTACACCGTCGAGGAGCTCGCCCAGATCGTGACGCGCTCGGCAACCATCCTGGGCGTGACGATTGACCATCCGAGCGCGCTCGAGATCGGCTCGCGCTCGCGTGGTACGCCGCGCTTGGCCAACCGTCTGCTCAAACGCGTGCGCGACTATGCGCAGGTGCGCGGCAACGGCCCTATTGAGCTCGATATTTGCCGTCAGGCACTCGAGTTCTTCGAGATTGACGAGCTCGGCCTGGACTGGATGGACATTCGCATCTTGGAGACGCTTGCCAAGACGTTCTCCGGCCGTGCCGTGGGCCTGACGACCCTTGCCAGCGCGGTGGGCGAGGACCCGGGTACGCTCGAGGATGTCTACGAACCCTATCTGCTGCAGTGTGGGTTGATGATTCGCACGCCTCAGGGCCGTCAGGCAACGCTTCGCACCTTTGAGCACCTGGGGATTGAACCTACCGTTTAGGGCGCTTTGTTTTGGCGGGCTGTTGGGCTATCGCTGGGCATCGGGTAAACATATCGCCGTTCATCGGTTATGGGCGTTTTACTATTGCGCGCCCGTGCTATGCTGAATTGGTCTTTTTCTCATCCGGTAACGAAAGGACCGCCCATGCCTACTGACATCGAAATCGCACGTTCTGTTACGCCGCTGCCTATTACCGAGGTGGCCAAGAACGCCGGCGTCGACGTTAAGCATCTGATTCCGTACGGCTTTGACAAGGCAAAGGTCGACTATTCGCTGCTCAACGAGCCGACCGATCACCAGGCCAAGCTTGTCCTCGTGACCGCTATCAATCCCACGCCCGCGGGCGAGGGCAAGACCACCACGACCATCGGTCTGGCCGACGGCCTGCGTCGTCGCGGCGTCAAGAGCGCCGTGGCCCTGCGCGAGCCTTCGCTCGGCCCCGTCTTTGGCGTGAAGGGCGGTGCCGCTGGCGGCGGTTGGGCCCAGGTCATCCCCATGGAGGACATCAACCTGCACTTTACCGGCGACTTCCATGCCATCGGTGCCGCCAACAACCTGCTGGCAGCCATGCTCGACAACCATATTCAGCAGGGCAACCAGCTCGGCATCGACGTTAAGCGCATCACCTGGAAGCGCGTTGTCGACATGAACGACCGTCAGCTGCGCCATGTTATTGACGGCATTGGCGGCAAGGCCCAGGGCGTGCCGCGCGAGGACGGCTTCGACATCACCGTCGCCTCCGAGGTCATGGCGATCCTGTGCCTGTCCACGAGCATTAACGATCTCAAGGAGCGCCTGGGCGAGATCGTCGTCGGCTACAGCTTTGCCGGCGAGCCCGTTCGCGCCCGTGACCTTAAGGCCCAGGGTGCCATGGCGGCCCTGCTTAAGGATGCGCTCAAGCCCAACCTGGTGCAGACGCTCGAGGGTACGCCCGCGTTTGTCCACGGCGGTCCCTTCGCCAATATCGCCCACGGCTGCAACTCCATCATGGCCACCCGCATGGCCATGCGCTTTGGCGACGTCGCGATTACTGAGGCCGGTTTCGGCGCCGACCTGGGTGCCGAGAAGTTCCTCGACATCAAGTGCCGCATGACGGGCGTTCGTCCCAACGCCGTCGTGGTCGTCGCGACCGCTCGCGCCCTTAAGTACAACGGCGGCGTTGCCAAGGCCGATCTTAATGACGAGAACCTTGAGGCCCTCAAGGCTGGCATGCCCAACCTGCTGCGTCACGTCGACAACATCCAGAATGTCTACGGTCTGCCCTGCGTGGTCGCCATCAACCGCTTCCCGACGGACACCGAGGCCGAGCTCGCCCTCATCGAGTCCGAGTGCCAGAAGCTGGGTGTCAATGTGAAGCTGTCCGAGGTCTGGGCCAGGGGTGGCGAGGGCGCACTCGACCTGGCCGATGAGGTCATGCGCCTGATCGAGCAGCCGAGCGAGCTCAGGTTTGCCTACGAGGACGGTGCCGATGTGGCCGACGCCCTCGAGGCCGTTGCCACCAAGATCTACCGCGCCGACGGCGTCGACTTTACGCCGGCTGCCAAGCGCCAGCTCGCCGAGCTGCGCGAGAACGGCTTTGGTAACCTGCCGGTGTGCGTGGCCAAGACGCAGTACAGCTTTAGCGACAACGCCAAGGCCCTGGGCGCTCCCGTGGGCTTCCGCATCACCGTGCGCGAGCTCAAGGTTTCCGCCGGTGCCCACTTTGTGGTCGCGCTGACCGGCAGCGTCCTGACCATGCCGGGCCTGCCCAAGGTTCCCGCGGCCGAGAATATCGACGTCGACAACGACGGCAACATCACCGGCCTGTTCTAAGCCTGCTGTCCATAGCCGCTTGCCCGCCCCGCCGCGCCTACCAAGGCTCGGCGGGGCTTTTTGATTCTTAGGCACGCGCATGTCTTGTAGATACCGACGGGCTTTGCCCATCATAGGCTTTTGCGCGGGTAGAATGCATGGATGACTTGATGCTTACAAGCGACGGAAAGGAAACGTTGCATGGACCAGGATAAGACGACCGTGATGGGCGGATATGATCCCGCACACGCTGGCGGTAACGCCGATGCGACCCGCATCGTGCCGAATCCCGGCAATGCCGCTCCCGATGCAATCCAGCCCACTGCCGAACCTACGCGCGTCATGGCCTATGACGATACACCACGGGATCCGTTTGATTATGCACCGCAGGACCCGTATGACAATGCGGCGCCGGACCCGTATGGCAATGCGGCGACAGATGCTTATAACAACCTGCCGCATAATCCCATTCCGCGGCCTCAGCAGACGACGTATATGCCGCGTACGGCGCAGGTCCAGTCTCGTTATGAGTCGCGCGATCCGCATGCGTGCCAGCCGTATCGCGAGTATCCCAAATCGATTCCGCAGTATGGTGAGGACGAGGAGAAGGCACCGTCGCGTTCGTCGAGCGTGATCAAGAAAATCCTGATTGTGCTGGCGATCTTCTTTGCCTTGTCGATCGTGTTCGCCATCGTGTCGGGCATGCTCAACAAGCGGGGCGCCACGACCGATGCCACGACCGAGCAGGCCGAGACCACCCAGTCTGCTGCCGTCGACCTGAGCGATATCCCGGGACAGTACTGGTCCAACGCCAAGAAGCTCCTCAAGTCGCGCGGAGCCGACCTTTCGAACGCCGTGATTCTGACCGACGATGGCTCAACGCCCGTCATCGATTCCAACTGGGTTGTTACGAATGCCTACTATAACGACAACGGCAGCCTGGAGATTCAGCTCACGCACAAGAACAGCTATGGCAACTCGTCCGGCGGCCAAAGCGGTACCGACAGCTCGAGCTCCAATACGCTGGAGGACTTGAGCAACAAGGCGCAGGAGTTGGGAGATAAGGCGCAAGAGCTGGGCGATACGGCACAAAACCTGGGTGATACTGCTCAGAATCTGGGCGATATGGCTACCAATGCCTGGGACGCTCTGCAAAACGGCATTTCGGGCGCACAGGGTAACTAGCTGTTAAGCGGGCTACAGCTGCTCTGCCGGACGGTCGGGCGAGCTAAAGCCCGAGTCAAACGTAACGACGCATGATGCATCGGGCCGGCGCTCGTGCACGATGCGCGTGACGAGCTCCAGTAGCTCCTCGTCGGATATGTCAAAGCCGTCGGGACGCACCAGGTCAAACGAAACAAAGCCGTCGTGCTCGTGCAGGTCGTGGATGGAAAGCGCAGGGTCGATCTGCGCTACGCCGCGCTTTACCCAGCCGCGCAGGTCGTCACCGGTTGTTGCGATGGGGTCGCAGTGCAGCGTAATGCCAATGCCCATCTGGCGTTTGATGTCGTGTTCGATGGTGTCCAGAATCTCGTGGTGCTCAAAGGCATCGCCCTCGCCGGGCATTTCCACGTGTGCGCTGGCAAACTGACGGCCGGGGCCGTAGTCATGCACCATGAGGTCGTGCGTGCCTAGAACCTGGGGGTATGACATGATCCTGTCGCGGATTTCCTGGACGAGCTTGGGGTCGGGCGCTTGCCCCAACAGCGGGCTGATGGCGTCGCGCACCAGGCCCATGCCGCTGATGCAAATGAAGATGCCCACGCCCAGGCCCGCCCAGCCGTCGAGGTCAAAGCCGGTCGTTTGCGAGATAAGCGCCGCCGCCAAGACCGAGCCCGAGGTGATGACGTCATTCTTGGAGTCCTGTGCCGTGGCGATGAGCGTCTCCGAGTCGATGCGATCACCCAACGTGCGGTTGAACGCGGCCATCCAGAGCTTAACGAGCATGGATGTAGCCAGTGCCGCAAGGGAAACAAGCGTGTAAGCGGTGGGGGAGGGCTTGATGATTTTGGTGACCGACTCCAGGATTAGGTTGATGCCGACGGCACAAACGAGGACGGCGACAACCAAGCCGGCGAGGTACTCGTAGCGGCCGTGGCCATAGGGGTGGCCTTCGTCGGCCGGGCGGCTGGCAAGTCGGAATCCGAGCAGACTCACGATGTTGCTCGAGGCGTCAGAGAGGTTGTTGAAGGCGTCGGCGATGAGCGAGACAGAGCCGGCGAGCAGGCCCGCCCCGCCCTTGGCCAGACACAGGGTGATGTTGAGGCCAATGCAAATGAGGCTTGCGGCAAAGCCCGCGTTGGTGCGGCAGGAGGTATCGACCGGTTCGCTTTCGCTGCCGGGAACAAGCGTATGTACCAGCCGATTTACAAATAGCATAACGATCGTCCTCACAATCATGGTTAAGGGGATAGTGTAGCTCGCATGGGCGCACCGTGCGCCGGTGCTCAGAAAATGCAGCAATGGTCTGCCCGCGCTAACGAGTGGGGCTTCTTGTCCGACCGAGTGCTCCATTTTGGGCCACATGGGTATGGGCATGTGCCTGCCTGCCCGACATACTTAATGTCGACAGCCCCTGCGTAAAGGAGGACGTTTCCATGGACGAGATGTTTGCCATTAAATGCCAAAACTGCGGCGGCCCTATGTACTCGCACCAGGCTAAACACAGCTTTGAGTGCGCCTATTGCGGCACGGTCGTTCCGTGGCAGGCCGATGCGGGGGAGCCCAAGAGCGCCCTGGGCATTCGCCATACGCCGCTGACGGTTGTCGATGGACTGCTTAAGCTCACTCACGTGTCGCAGCTCGAGCGCCCGGTAGACCCGGACTGGTATTTCTTTAATTCGCACTGGCGCAATCAGTCGGTTCTGGAGCATCTGCTGTGGGAGGACCGCGGCACGGCTCAGGAGTTCCAAGAGGCTACGCATGTGAGCATCCCGTGCCCCTTCTGCGGCGCGTCCTTTGAGGGGTCATCGACCCAGCGCGTGTTTGAGTGCCCGTCCTGCGGCAATAAGGTCGGCGTTGCCGACCTGCTCAAGCCCGGCACCTTTAGCAAACGCTTGACCTTGGGCGTTGGTGCGGAGTATGTACCCGAGCAGGGTATTCCCTGCGAAATCTCGCCGCAGCAGGCACGTGCCAACGCGCTGCAGCTGGTGCGCCAGTACCCTGACGCCTTTGCCGGGCACGACGTGGAAGACGCGATTCAAAATGACATGATGCTTTTCTACTTCCCCATGGCGCTCGCGGACCTGCGCATGATGGCAAGCTTCCCGGGCAAGGGGTTGAGCAAGGAGACCCTGGTGTACTACGAGGTGCTCGACTGGGCGTATCCGCGGGCAAACTACCTGGACGTTCGCCTTATGGGCATTCTGGAGCCGTGGGACTTTGCCAAGGTTGGGCCGTTTGACCCGGCCATGCAGGAAGGTGACTTCCGCGTTGTCTCCGTCGATGCGTCTACCAAGGACCAGGTGGTCATTGATAAGCTGGCGCTCGACATTGCCGGCAACGATGCCGAGGCGGTGCTGGGGCTCAATAAAAAGAGTATCCGCACGTGGGCGCGCAAGGCCCGCAAGCATAAGGACGGCCTGGTGATGGTGCCGGTCTACTTTGTCGATCGTCCGGCGACGGACAGCCGCGATGGCGAGCAGGTGCGCATTGCCGTAAACGGCCAGACGGGTCGCGCGGCCGCGGTGGTGTTTAGTGACAAGCGCGAGACGCATGTGGTGGCGCCGCTCAACCCGAGCCTGCATCTGTCCGGCGAAAGTACCGTGCATGCCACGCCCATCGAGGTCAAATACGTTAAATCGCCCTTCCTGTACCAGATCGTGCGCCGTGGAGGCGGCGAGCAGCCGCGCCAGGTGGCAGCAGCAGTCGAGGGTTCCTACCGAGAGGAGAAGCCCAAACGCAAGGGATTGCTCGCTGCGATCTTTGGGAAGTAGGGGAGTGGCGCTGGTTAGTCTTATGACGCGATAACTAGGGGCACGGGGCGGCTCGCAGGGGTGCGGGCTGCCCCGTTTTTGTGCGGCGACAGGACTCGCAGGCACTCCATTAAACACACACGCTCACAGCGCAAACGTTGAGCAACATTACGTTTGCCGATAGCTATTAAAAAATGTCCGTTCGCGGTAGTAGTATCAAAAAAAGAGGGGTCCCAAATGGAACCCCTCTGGCAAGTCAAATTGTCCCCTACGGGACGCCTTCCAAGGAAGGCATTTTTGGCAAAGCCGTATTTTGACTCGCAGTGTCGATGTAACTGGTAATCGACAAGGCAACTGTAACACAGCGCGGAAGGGCTGGTCGACATGAATTTAAGAAACTACCCTGGCGACTACAATATCGGCCTCGACATGGGAACCGGCTCCGTTGGTTGGGCGGTGACCGATGACCAGGGCAAGCTCCTGCATTTTAAGAAGCAGCCGACGTGGGGCAGTCGTTTGTTCGATAGCGCGCAGCCGGCGTCCGAGGCGCGCGTTCATCGTGGGCAGCGCCGCCGTTACGTGCGCCGTCGTTGGCGCCTCGACTTGTTGCAAAAGCTGTTCGAACCCGCGATGAGCGAGGTCGACCCTGGCTTTTTCATGCGACTCAATCAGTCGCGAACCATCGAAGGCGACCCGATCTTTACCAAGGACTTCACCAAGGCCGATTACTACGATCGCTTCCCGACCATCTATCATTTGCGCGCTTACCTTATGGACACCGATGAGCAGGCCGATCTTCGCTTAGTGTATCTTGCGATCCATAACATCGTTAAGCATCGCGGTAACTTTTTGCGCCAGGGAGAGAAGCTGACGGCGAAGACGGCAAAGACATCCGATGCCCTTAAGAACCTCAATGGTGCTCTGAAGGCATGGTGCGAATCGAGAGAATATGAGTTCGCGAAGCTTGATGAACCCTCTGTAGCGGAGATCTTGGCTGATGAGAGGTCTTCTCGTTCGCAAAAGGCAAAAGACATTCAGGCGCTTGTAAAAGTGGACACTGCGGATGCGGCTGCGAATAAAAAGCTGGCAAAGGCTTTGTCGAATGCTGTCGTTGGCCTTCAGTGTGAGTTCAAAGACGTGTTTGGCGATTTTGAATGCGAGGCAACTAAGCTCGCGCTTTCGGATGACGAGAAGCTAGAAGCGCTGCAGGCCGCATGTCCCGATGACTGCGTGGAGCTTCTTGAGTCCGTTTGCGGTGTTTACTCTGCTTACGTGCTGCAGGGGCTTTTGTCCTATGCTGAGGGCCAGACAATCTCGGTCAACATGATCGAAAAATACAATTGTTACGCGAATGATCTTGATCGGCTCAAGACTTTGGTCCGCGAATATGCTTCCGGCTCATATGAGTCTTTCTTCCGCGGTGCAACCTATCATGATTCGAATAGCGATGACCCCTCGCGCGACTACGATGCCTCTAAGGCACAGGGTTACACCGCATATGACCTGCACAAACTGTCCTATGATGACTTCGCTAAATCCGTAAAGAAGCTCTTTGCGGGAACGGGCGCGGAGACGGACGAGCGTTATATCGCCATGATGGACGCATTCGACAAACAACGCTTTTTACGTCGCCTTAAGACGAGTGACAACGGTGCCATCTACTATCAGCTGCATCTTGAGGAGCTGCAGGCCATTCTCAAAAACCAGGGTCGCTTCTATCCGTTCCTTAAGGACGAGGCTACGAAGATCGAGAGTCTAGTCACATTCCGTATCCCGTACTATGTGGGACCGCTGACGCCTAAGAATGCTGCCCAGGACAAACATGGCAACCATCGATTCCAGTGGTCCGAGCGTAAGCCCGGCATGGAAGATGCGACGATCACGCCTTGGAACTGGGATACCGTGATCGATAAGAACAAGAGCGCCGAGAACTTTATCATGCGCATGACGGGTGATTGCACTTATCTTGCTGGCGAGAAGGTGCTTCCCAAGCAGTCTCTGCTCTATGAGGAGTTCTGCGTTCTGAATGAGCTCAATGGTGTTCGCTGGTCTGAAGATGGCGACGATTGGCAACGCCTGGATGCCGCACAGCGCGAGGGTATTATCCATGACCTGTTCCATAAAAAACGTCGTATTTCCTACAAGATGATTGCCGATTGGCTGGTAAAAGAGGGTGACGCGACGAACGCTGTTGTCCGCGGCGGCCAGGGCGAGAGCGGACTTGAGTCGAAGATGGGTTCGTATATCTTCTTCGCTAAGGACATCTTTGGCGTGGACGAACTGAGTCGTGCCGAGTATCCGGTTATCGAAAAGATCATTCTTTGGAACACGTTGTTCGAGGATCGCTCGATCCTTAAGGAAAAATTGCAGGATGAGTTTGGTCCCAGTGGCAATGGAATGCTCGATGCCGAGCAGATTAAGAAGATTTGCAAAAAGCGGCTGACTGGTTGGGGACGTCTGTCGGAGAAGTTCCTGACGGGCATTAGGATTGATACGCAAGCCGGTCGCTCTATGAGCATCATGGACGTGCTGCGAGAGGGAAACCCCAGCTCCGAGCGTCGCTTGGGCGAGACAATGGTGATGATGGAGATTCTCCACGACAATACGCTCGGCTTCCAGGAAAAAGTGGATGAGCATAATCGCAAATACTATGCCGAACATGAGAAGTCTCTAGGCGTAAATGAGCTCCCTGGATCTCCGGCGATTCGTCGCAGTCTGAATCAAGCGATTCGCATTGTTGACGAAATCGCAAAGATTGCGGGGCACGCGCCCGCCAACGTTTTTGTTGAGGTGACTCGCGACGAGGACGAAAAGAAGAAGGGTAAGCGGACCACGAAGCGCTGGGACGCCATCGAGGACGCTCTCAAGGCGTTTAAGGCCGATGGCGGCGACCTGGCTGTTATGGGCGATTTCAAGGAACTCAAGGCAGCCAATGCAGACCTTGACGAGCGCCTGACCCTCTATTTGATGCAGAACGGAAAGTGCCTGTATTCTGGTCGCGCTATCGACCTCAGTAAGCTAATGGCAGGCTCGGGCGAGTACGAGGTCGACCATATCATTCCGCGCGCCTACATTAAGGACGACAGCCTGGAGAATAAGGCGCTGGTGTACCGCGAGGAGAACCAGCACAAGACCGACCAGCTTTTGATTGATAAAAGTATTCGCTGGAAGATGGGCGAGACGTGGAAACAGCTACATCAGGCGAAGCTCATTGGCGATAAAAAGTATCGCAACCTGCTGAGGTCTTCCATAAACGAGAATGCCATGAAGGGCTTTGTCGCGCGCCAGCTCGTGGAGACAAGCCAGATGGTCAAGATGGCGCAGGCGTTGCTTGAGGCGCGTTATGCCGATGAGGGGACTAAGATCGTTCCCGTTAAGGCGAGTGTATCGCACAACCTTCGTGAGGCAGCCGGCTTGGTTAAATGCCGCGAAGCCAACGATTTCCATCATGCGCACGATGCATATCTGGCATGTCGCTTGGGCTTGTTTATCCAGATGCGCCACCCCGGAATGTACGAGAACCCCATCGGCTACTCACATGTGATTAAGAAGTACGTGCGCGAGCAGTCCGAGCTGTTTAAGAAAACCCATCGCATGCCTGGATCAGCGGGTTTCGTTGTCAATAGCTTTATGACTGCGGGGTTTGATCCCGAGACAGGCGAGGTTTTTGACGATGCCTGGACCGAGGACGACGAGGTCAAGCGCTATAGGGGAAAGTATCTTCCGGACGGCTGGAATGCAGCGGCAGAGGTCGAGGGCATTCGCCGCGCGCTCAACTATCGCCAGTGCTACATTTCGAGGATGCCACAGGAGGATACGGGCGCGTTCTGGAAGGCAACGATTTACTCGCCGCGTGATCCCAAGATGGGCGCAAAGCTTGAGTTGTCGACCAAGCAGGGGCTCGACGCCAAGCAATACGGCGGTTTTTCGAGCCAGCAGTTTGCGTATTTCTTTATCTATGAGGCCAAAAAGAAGGGGAAACCGGTGTTCCGGTTCTCTCAGGTTCCCGTGTGGCTTGCGGCGCGCATCGAGGGAGACTCGGCAGCGCTTAGCGAGTATGCGAGGGGACTTGCGGAGAAGGAGAGCCTAGAGTACGTCGGTATCACGAGGTCGAAGATCTACAAGAAACAGCTGATTGAGGTGGATGGCGACCGTTTGATTATTACTGGCGCAAAGGAGGTCAGATCGGGCTCTCAACTGGCGTTTTCACAGGATGAGATGAGCGCCCTGCTATTTGCTGACGAGATGCCAGCCTCTGATGCTATCGTTGAGCTAAATTCCATTTGGCTAGGCATTGATCAATCACTGCTCACTCTTAATAAACGCTTGTCGATGCAGCTAAATCTGAGCAGGTTTGATGAGGCGTACGCGAATCTTTCTGCTGATCAGAGGAAAAAGTTGCTTACCGGTCTTATTGCGCTCGTAAATGGTAACGATCGAATCGTTGATTTGTCGATGGTGGGAGGTCCTTCTAAGGCGGGTCATATGAGCATCGTATTTTCTAAGTTGTTGAACGATCCACAAGTCACATTCTTTATTGTTGACCAATCCGTAACAGGCATGTTCGAGAGAAGGACCCGTGTCGGGCTTTAGGAATATCGTCATTTCCAGCCCTTGTAAACTGCAGTACAAGGGCGGATATATGGTTGTCCGTCGAGAGGACGATACGGCGAAGGTCCACCTTTCCGAGATTTCGTCGGTCGTCCTTCAGACCAATCAGGTATTCATAAGTGCCTATCTGCTCTCGGAGCTTGCCAAGGCAAAGGTCGCGTTTGTCGTCTCTGACGAGAAGCGCGACCCCATTGGGCAGTATTTGCCGCTATACGGGGCTCATAACACCAGTAAGCGTATTGCAGAACAGCTTGAGTGGAGCGAACCAATCAAAAAGCGCGTATGGCAACGAATCGTGCGCGACAAAATCAAGCATCAATCTGATGTGCTCCACGCTCGTGCACGTGAGGAGCAGGGTGAGACGCTCAAGAGCCTTGTTGCCGAGGTACGCTCGGGTGATACGACGAATCGCGAAGGACATGCAGCCCGGCTGTATTTCAGCTCTCTGTTTGGCCCGTCCTTCTCGAGGGATGACGACACACCCCTGAACGCTGCTCTTAATTACGGCTATGCGATTCTACTGTCGAGCGTCAATCGCGAGATTGCGGCGCGCGGATACCTTACACAGACGGGGATCTGCCATAGGAATGAGTTTAATCAGTTCAATTTGAGCTGTGATTTTATGGAGCCGTTTAGACCTCTCGTAGACCGCATTGTGTTCGATAACTTTGATGGCGAGTTCTCTAAGGAGACAAAGCTGCTTTTGGTCGACATGCTCAATCAAGGAATCGCGTATCGAGGTGGCACGTATCGCGTGGGCTCCGTAATCTCTCTGTATGTTGCTGACTGCTTCAAGGCGCTTGATCGAAAGTTGTCGGTGGACGAAATCGAGTCGTTTGAGGTCGTATGAGTGTTGGGGAAAGGATTAGATATATGAGGCTTGTCGTCTTCTTTGATTTGCCCGTCGATACTCCTGCGCAGAGAAAAGACTACCGGGTGTTCCGCAAGTTTCTTCTTAAAGATGGCTATCTTATGCTCCAGGAATCCGTGTATGCAAAGCTCGTTGTTAATGACGGGGCGGCGGGAAGCGCGGTGCAAAGACTCAGGAAACATCGCCCGCCAGCTGGCCTTGTACAGGTTTTGCGCGTGACCGAATCTCAGTTTTCGACCATGGAGTACATTACGGGTAACCGCGAGGCTCATGAGGAGATAGACACGATGGAGGAGCTTCTGGTTTTATGAGGCTCGTGTTTTCGGGACTTGAAAACCCAGTGGAGTTAACCGCGGGGGAGACTTCGGTTCTGCAAGTCGAGAATTCGGCTCTGTTCGCGCGGATTGTGGCTTCTCTGCAAAACGGATTGGGGCGCCAGGCGTTGGAGCCTTATTCCCTATGGAAAGACGATGAGGAGATCAAGCCCGGCAGCGCTCTAATGGTGGTGCCTGATGCGCTGAATCTTCCATGGGATGACCGTGCATTTATGACCGCAATCACCAAGAAGGTTGAGCGCGAGTTTCTAGAAGACGAAGATTTACACATGCAAGTGGAAGAGGCTGAACGAGCACTAAGGCTGCGTTTGGGTGGATTGAATCTTGGTTTTAATGCCGATTTGGGGTTTGGTTTAGAATGGGATTTGAAGCGCTACCTCAAGTTTTTAGGATTTGGTGCAGCGCCTCAAGAAGATAAATCGTTCCTTGATAATCTGCTGAATTTCCTTTCATTTGCTCTTGACGCTGGCTGCAGAAAGACAATCGTATTTGTAAATCTCAAAACATTTTTGACGGAAAATGAGTTGCAAACGCTCTATGACCACGTGTTTTTCCTTAAGTTGAGCCTGTTGCTCCTGGAGAATAAAAAAGATACCATGGCTTACCGACATGAACATAAACTAACGGTTGACCTGCAGTTTTTAGAGCATTGAAAGAACTGACCGGTTAGATTGAACGTCCCGTCGCAGTGGGGAATTTGCTCCAATGGTTTTGGAGCAGTGTCGATCTAACTGGTAATCAAAC
>CAUDVX010000025.1 GCA_958452935.1 uncultured Collinsella sp.
ACCTGGACGAGACCTACAACACCTCGCTCAAGGTCAATCCGCCGCTGCGTACCGATGAGGATGCCGAGGCTATCCGTCAGGGTGTCATCGACGGCACCGTCGACGTCATCGTCACCGACCACGCTCCCCACACCCCGTGGGAGAAGGCACGCGAGTTCGAGCTTGCGCCCTTCGGCATGATTGGCCTTGAGACCTCGCTGGCGCTTGTGCTCACCGAGCTGGTCAACACGGGCAAGATGAGCATGGGCCGCATGGTCGAGCTCATGGCCATCAAGCCGCGTGAGATTTTGGGTCTGGACCAGGTTCAGGTCAAGGCGGGCTCCGTTGCCGACCTGACCGTGTTCGACGCGTCCGCTACCTGGACGGTCGGCGAGGACGGCTACGAGTCGCGCGCCGAGAACTCCGGTTTTGCCGGCCGCACGCTCACCGGTCGTGCCACCGATGTGTTTGTCGGCGGTAAGCAGACGCTTGCCGACGGCTGCATCTGCTAGCATAGCCTTATCGCTTTTGTGCGCGGCGCCCTTGCGGTGCCGCGCTTTCTGTTCGCCTGAACCATGCAACCGCATGGGGGATTGGAGCGTCTATGCCCACACCTTCCACTGCACGCATGCACGACTTCGAGGTCGTCTCGAACCAGGAGATTGCCGACGGCATCTTCTCGCTCGTTATCTCGGCCCCCAAGCTTGCTAGTGCGCTCAAGCCCGGCCAGTTCGTGAATATCGCCGTGCCGGGCGATGCTTCCTCGCTGCTTCGCGTGCCCTTGAGCTTCTATCGCGCCGACGCCGAGGCCGGCACCGTCGAGCTGTGGTACGCCGTCGTGGGCGATGATACCCGCCGTCTGTCACAGATGGCCCCTGGCTCCACCTCTAACTTGCTGGGCCCTGGCGGCCGCGGCTGGCTCGTGCCCGAGGGCACCAGGAAGGCGTTGCTCGTCGCCGGCGGCATTGGCGTTCCGCCCGTGCTCTGCCTGGCCGGCATGCTTGCCGAGCAGGGCGTGGACGTTGACGTATGCCTGGGCTTTGGCACCGCGTCCAAGGCCGTGGGTGTCGACGAGTTCCGCGCGCTGGGAGCCACGGTCAACGTGTGCACCGATGACGGCTCGTTGGGCACGCACGGCTTCTGCACCGATCCTGCCGCCGAGCTGCTCGGCGAGGGCGGTTACGACTACGTCGCCAGCTGTGGTCCCGCCGTCATGATGAAGAAGGTCGCTGAGGCTGCCGCCGAGGCCGGCGCGTACTGCGAGGTGTCGCTCGAGCGCATGATGAGCTGCGGCTTTGGTGCCTGCAACACCTGCAATGTCGAGACGGTCGACGGTATGAAGGGCGCCTGCATGTGCGGCCCCGTGTTTGATGCTTCCAAGGTGGTGGTCTTCTAGTGGGTACCGTGAACATGGCCGTCGATTTCGGCGGCGTCAAGATGCAGAACCCCATCAACACCGCAGCCGGTACCTTTGGCTACGGTTGGCAGTTCCAGAACTTCTTCGATGTCTCCCAGCTGGGTGCCATCACCACCAAGGGCTGCGCTGCCGAGCCCTGGCCCGGCAATCCCGCACCTCGCATGGCCGAGATCCCCGGCGGCATGATCAATTCCGTGGGCCTGCAGAACCCCGGCGTGGCCGCTTTCGCCCGCGAGTCCGGTCCGTGGCTCGAGCAGCTCTCCAAGGACGGTTGCCAGGTCATCTGCCAGGTTGCCGGTCATTCCGTGGACGAGTTTGTCCGTGCGCTCGAGATGTATGTCGAGCTGTGCCCCTGGGCTGCCGGCTATGAGATCAACGTGAGCTGCCCCAACATTGCCGCCGGCGGTGCCGCCATGGGCTCCACGCCCGAGGGCGCCTCTGGCGTCATGGCCGCCTGCCGCAAGGTGACCGACAAGCCGCTGTTTGTGAAGATGGCCCCGGTCAACGTCGCCGAGATCGCCCGCGCCCTCGAGGCCGCAGGCGCCGACGGCCTTTCGGTCATCAACTCCATCCAGGGTATGGCCATCGACGTCCACACCCGCAAGTCGCGTGTGGCCAAGCCCAAGGGCGGCCTTTCGGGCCCGCTGTGCCACCACATCGCCGTGCGTATGGTCTGGGAAGTCGCTCAGGCTGTCGATATCCCCATCAATGGCGTCGGCGGCGTCATGACTGGCGAAGATGCGGCCGAGTTTATCCTGGCTGGTGCCACCTGCGTATCGGTCGGTATGGCCAACTTCGTCGATCCGTGCGCTTCGATTAAGATCGCGCGCGAGCTCGAGGCCTGGGCCGAGTCCCAGGGCGTGAAGGACATCAACGAGCTGGTAGGTGCTTTCGAATGCTAGAGACCGATGCCCGCGACCGCGTTATCGTCGCCCTCGACTGCGACCGTGAGCGTGCACTCGAGCTCGCCCATGAGCTTTCGGGCCATGCCGCCTGGCTTAAGGTGGGCATGACGCTCTATTACGCCGAGGGTCCCGAGATCGTCAAGACCTTTAAGTACCTGGGCTTTAAGGTCTTCCTTGACCTTAAGTTCCATGACATTCCGCATCAGGTGCGCGGTGCCGCTCGCTCGGCCTCGCTTGCCGGTGCCGACCTGCTTTCGGTTCACGGCCTGGGTTCGGGTGCTATGCTCGCCGCCTGCCGTGAGGGTGCCGAGGAGGCGCGCGAGGACCGAGCCAAGCTCGTCGCCATCACCGTGCTTACGAGCATGAATCAGGATGCGCTGAGCGAGATCGGCGTCGAGTCGCCCGTTGCCGAGGAGGCCGCCCGTCTGGCAAAACTCGCCCAGGCCAACGGTATCGACGGCATCGTGTGCTCGCCGATGGAGGCTCATGACATGCGTGAGCTGCTGGGCCCCGATGCGCTGATTGTGACCCCGGGCGTGCGTCCGGTTGGCGCCGCGTTGGGCGATCAGTCCCGCGTGGCCATGCCTTCCCAGGCTATCGAGCGCGGCGCGAGCCATATCGTGGTTGGCCGCCCCATTACCGGCGCCGATGATCCGGTTGCCGCGTTTGACGCCATCGTTGCCGAGCTGGTCGAAAACGTCGCATAAAAGATTCCCTTAAGTCACCACTTTTGGGTCTCATTAGCACAAATTAGCCCCTGTGCCTGCGAAAACTTTCCCATCCTTTGTGTGGAATCGCAGGTCAGGGGCTCATCTTTTAGCGCGATATATTGCACTTTTTGCGGGTATCGTCTAACCTATGGAGCCGCAATTGGCCATTTTGTACGTTTTACGTGCTAAAATGCCAAATATTGAATCAGATATAACCCAACTATTTGGAGGTACGAATGGCACTCCCTCAGCTTACCGATGAGCAGCGCAAGCAGGCTCTTGAGAAGGCTGCCGCCGCGCGTCACGCTCGCGCAGAGCTCCGTGAGCAGATCAAGAAGGGCGAGAAGTCCCTCGAGTCCGTGCTCAACTCCGATGACCCCATTGCTTCCCGCATGAAGGTTTCCACCCTCATCGAGTCTCTCCCCGGTTACGGCAAGGCTAAGGCCGCCAAGATCATGGAGGAGCTCGGCATCTCCGCTACCCGTCGCGTCCAGGGCCTTGGCGTCCGTCAGCGCGAGCAGCTCCTCGAGCAGCTGACCAAATAAGTGAGCGCTCAGGATTCAAAGCTCTTTGTGATTTCTGGACCGTCAGGCGCGGGCAAGGGCACGCTCGTCACTCGTGTGCGCGAGCGTCGCTCTAACCTGGGCCTGACGGTTTCGGCTACCACGCGAGCCCCACGCAAAGGCGAGGTCGATGGCGTCAATTACTTTTTCCTGACGCGCGAGGAGTTCGACCGCCGCGTGGCAAACGGTGAGTTTGTTGAGTGGGCCGAGGTCCACGGTAACTGCTACGGCACGTTGGTGAGCGAGGTTCAGTCCAAGCTCGCCTCTGGTTCGTCTCTCATCTTGGAGATCGATGTCCAGGGTGCCCTGCAGGTCAAGGAGCGTTTCCCCGAGGCCGTGTTGATTTTTATCAAGCCACCCTCGCTCGATGTGCTCCGCGAGCGTCTGGTCGGTCGCGGTACCGAGACGCCCGAGACGATTGAGCTGCGTATGGCAAACGCCGCCCATGAGCTTGCCCTTGCCGACCGCTACGACGACGTCGTGGTGAATGACGATCTCGACCGCGCGACCGACGAGCTCGTTCGCGTTCTCGATATGCATGAAAGGATCTGAGGTCCGTGTCTGTTGTAAAGCCTTGCATTGACGATCTTCTGGAGAAGACCGATCACAACCGCTTCCTGCTCGCTTCGCTTGCCTCCAAGCGTGCCTGCGACATCAATAGCATGCTGCGTGGTCAGCATAACCGCGTGCTTGCCGTTCAGGATGTCGACGACATCACCATCGCGCTCTCCGGTGCCGATACCATCTCGATGGCTATGGATGAGATCGTCGACGGCGATATCTCCTACGACGAGGCCCGTTACGAGAAGGCGCTCGGTCATAAGGTTGCTGAAGCCTAAATGGCAGCTCGCGTCTGCCTGGTCCACTATCACGAGGTTGGACTGAAGGGCAAGAACCGCGCACATTTTGAGCATATCCTCATGGATAACATTAAGGCGGCTTTGGCCGCCTTTTCCGTGAACGCCGTGTCTCGAATTTCCGGTTATATCCTCGTGACCTTTAACGAGCGTCAGGCCGACGAGGCGGCGCGTGTCATCCGCACCGTCCCCGGCGTTGCCCGTGTGTCCCTGGCGTATCACACCAACCGCGACCCGCAGGAGTACTGCGCCGCCGCCGTCAAGGCGCTGCGCGAGTTTGGCCCCTTCGATTCGTTTAAGGTGCACGCTAAGCGCTCCAATACCGACTATGAGCTCACCTCGATTGATATTAATCGTCAGGTGGGCGAGGTGCTGTGCGAGGCCTTCCCCGATAAAAAGGTTCAAATGCACGACCCCGATGCGATGGTGCACGTACTGGTGGTCCAGGGTAGCGTTTACGTGTACGCGCGCTCCGAGCGCGGCGTGGGCGGCCTGCCGGTGGGTTCTGCCGGCAAGGTCGTGACGCTTCTGTCGTCGGGTATCGATTCTCCGGTGGCGACCTGGATGCTCGCGCGTCGCGGCGCGGTGTGCGTGCCGGTACATTTCTCCGGTCGTCCGCAGACGCCCGATACGAGCGAGTTTTTGGTGCAGGACATCATCCGTGCGCTTGAGCCGGGTGTCCAGATCGGCCGCCTGTACGTGGTGCCGTTTGGCGATTGCCAGCGTGAGATTTCCGTCGCCTGCCCCAGCAACCTACGCGTGATCATCTATCGCCGCATCATGTATTCGGTTGCCGAGCGCATCGCGCATATCGAGGGCGCCAAGGCCATCGTGACCGGCGAGTCGCTCGGTCAGGTTGCCTCCCAGACGCTTGAGAACATCATGGCCGTCAACGAAGCCGTGAAGATTCCTGTGTTCCGTCCGCTCATCGGGTCTGACAAGCAGGAGATCATTGCGCGCGCTCAGGAGATCGGTACGTTCGATATTTCTACTGAGGCAGCGCCCGACTGCTGCACGCTGTTTATGCCGCGTCGTCCCGAGACGCACGCCAAACTCGATGCCGTGCACGAGGCCTGGGAGCTGTTCGACCACGAGGAGATGATTGAGCGCTTGCTTAAGCAGACCGAGTATATCGACTTCTCCAGCAACACGTATAAGGCCCCTAAGACCTTAAAACGCAAACATTCGGAGCTTGCTCCGCGTGAGATTTACCAAGATCACGAGTAATTGCCTGCATAGACCGACGATGCGCCTGTATCGTCGGCCTTTTGCTATCTGGGCAAATGATGCCAAGATGTTCATTCGCTGACGTGTGCCTGAATAAATGGACATGTTCGCGCAAGGTTTTGGTCAGCTTTTGGTTTGACCGCGAAAACTGGTGTGGACGTGCGGAAGCTGCGGCGTTCGTTTCCTGACACGATGGTGTTGGGAGGTGTTTGCTATGGCGCAGCGCGAGCAACACGAACGGGTTAAACGGATGGACCGCTGGGCGGGCAAGTTGCTCGGGCATAAAGCGGTGGTGGTGGCGATTCTGGTTGTCATTGCCGCCGCGAGCGGTTTGGCGATGGCAAGTTTTGGTGGCCACTCCAGTAGCGTGTCGTTTGAGCGTAGTGATGAGGCGAGCGCTTCGGATGCGCGCGGGTCCGGGGATGCGTCTCCTGATGATGAGTCTTCGGCCAAGAGTTCCTCTGCTGCGGAGGTGTACGTCGATGTGGATGGCGCCGTTGTGAGGCCTGGCGTGTATCGGCTCAAAGATGGAGCACGGGTGTCCCAAGCTATCGATGCCGCCGGAGGGCTTACGGCCGAGGCGGATGTGACAGGGCTTAATCGGGCATCCAAGGTCGCAGACGGACAAAAAATATACGTACCAAAGGTGGGGGAGCAGCAGACGGTTTCCGCGGACGGTGGAGCCGATGGCGGAGCTGTCTTGGCTTCGGGCGCGAATGATGTGGCAGGGCTCGTCAACATCAATACGGCGAGCGCGGCGGAACTGCAGACGCTCTCGGGCATTGGGCCTTCTATGGCTCAGTCGATTATCGACGAGCGGACAAAGAACGGTGCTTTTGCCTCAGTCGATGACCTGATGCGCGTATCGGGAATCGGTGAGAAAAAGCTTGCCAAAATCAAAGATTGTATCTGCGTATGAGCACGCCCAAGCGCGAGCATGTGATGCCACCTCGGCCATTGATGCCGTGGACGATGGCACTTTGTGCCGGCTTGTGTGTGAGCTGTAGCTTGGTACTTAACCTGGTGGCCGATTTGCTACTGGGAGAGTGGGCAGCGCCTGTCATGTTGCTTATGGCCATTCCCGTTGCGGCTGCGGCTTACATCGTATTGGCTCGGTCCTGTATGCGCCTTGTGCGGTGGAGACGATGGCTCTATGCCGCGGCCCTTGGCCTCGTGGCGGGGGCGGTCGTGTCCGCGGGCTGGGCGATCGGGGCGGTACGTGCTTCGAGGGCACTGGATAATCGGGCCGCGAGCAGTCTCGAGTTTGTTGTGCACGGCGACCCGTCCATCAATGACGGTGCGTACTCCTATACCTGCGATGCGTATGCGGGCGAAAAGCGTTTGGGTCAGGTGCGGCTGTCGTGTGATCGCGAGCTCGGCGTCGGTTCGCATGTACGTGCTATCGGTCGAATTTCGCGCTTTGAGAACGACGCGTACGGGCGCTCGCGCGTGCTTCGAGGCGAGGTACGCAAGGTTAAAGCCGTTCGGATTGTGTCGGTCGATGAGGGCTCTCCGGGGCCGCTGCTTCGGCTGCGAAATGGTCTGCTTGCGTCCATCGCGCCTGCGACCGACCCGGCGCGTTCGCTCATTGCCGGTGTCGTCTGCGGTCGTTCGGCCGAGCTGCGCGCCCAGCCGGCGGGCGACTGGTTTTCGGTAACGGGCACCGCGCATCTCATCGCTGTCTCGGGCAGCCATCTTGCCATCGTGGGGTTTGTGATTGAGAGCGCCCTGCAAAAGACGCGCCTCTCTCGTGGGCTTCAGCGGGGGCTGTTGGTGCTGGCCCTTGCTGCCTATGCCGTCTTTACGGGCGCTTCGCCTTCGGCCGTGCGCGCGTGCTGTATGGTGGCGGCGACGCTTGTCGCCAACGGCGCCGGACGTCGTCGGCATGGCCTCTCGGCTCTGTTTGTGACCATGGCAATCTTTGTGTTGCTGCGTCCGACGGTATTGTTTGAGATGGGTTTTCAGCTTTCGTGCGCCAGCGTATTTGCCATCCTTTGTTTTTGCCCCTACGCCACCTACGCCTTGGTTGAGCTGGGCGTGCCCTCGGGGGTTGCCAGTATTTTGTCCGTCACACTGTGCTCGCAGCTGGCGACTCTTCCCGTTACCATTCCTACATTTGGGACGTTTTCGCTCATTGCCCCGCTCGCAAACGCCGTGATCGGTCCGGTGATAAGCGTGCTGCTCGCATCGTCGGTCGTGCTGGTGCCCTGCTCGCTTGTGCCGCTGTTGAGTCGCGTGGCTCTCGTAGTGCCCATGATTGTCGCTCGTTGCGCGCTGTTCTTTGAGCAGCTTTTTGCTGCTGTTCCGGGCGCATCCGTTACTGTGCCGCCCGATACGGTCTGGGTATACATGGTGCCGTTCGCGCTGGCGGTCCTCTTGGTCTGGTGGCCACGTCCCCGCGCACGCCCCATGGCGGCGGGGCTTGCATGCCTGGTGCTCTTGGCTGCGATTCCGTACGTCTACTGGGATCGATTCGCGTCGCCTTCGGTGACGGTGCTCGATGTGGGGCAGGCCGATGCGATTCTTATCCGCCAGGGTGGCGCCGTGGCGCTCGTGGACTGTGGGCTCGATGAGCGCGTGGTGTCGGCGTTGGTTCGCAATAACGTGCGCCATATCGACGCCGTCTTTGTGACGCATTGGGATGAGGATCACTGGGGTGGTCTGCCTGCCGTGCTCGAACAGTTTTCGGTCGGAACGATTGCCGTGGCGGCGGATGCGCTGGAGGATGCTCCTGCCGAGGTATTGAGCCGACCTGGCGTGGAGTATCGGCAGGTGCGCCGTGGGGATACGGTCGACATCGGCTCATTTTGCGCCCGCGTGATGTGGCCATTCGAGTCCGTGGATGGCGAGGGCAATGAAGACTCGCTTGTCTTGCTGCTCAGTTATGTCCAAGGAGGCCAGAGTCTCCGCATGCTACTCACCGGTGATGCCGAGCTCGATCAGGAACGCGAGTTTGTACAGAAGGTGGGGGATATCGATGTGCTCAAGCTGGGACATCACGGCTCAAAGGTTTCTGTCGACCTAGACCTGCTGGAAGCGCTTAAGCCCGAGCTCTCTATCGCGAGTGCGGGCGAGGGCAACCGCTACGGCCATCCCTCGGACGCCTGCATCGATGCCGTTAAGGAAGCGGGCGGCGCATTTGCTTGCACTATCGAACAAGGAGACATTACCGTCACGCCGACTGCGAAGGGCTTTGCGATGCGATGCCAGCGGCCGTGATGACATCGTTGGCGCGCGGTGGGCCCCTGGGCTAAAATGGCACGGTACGAATTCGAGAGTCTGCGAGAGGGGAGCGCAATGTCCGAAACCGGTCTGCTGCCGGCTTATCTGATCGTCGGTACCGATGGGGTCAAGCGCGACCACGCCGTCTCGCGTATGAAAGCTCGCTTGGAAAAGTCGGGTATGGTTGAGTTCAACCTCGATGAACGCGACATGACTAAAGATCCCGATATCGAGTCGATCATCGGCTCGCTCAATACCTTTCCTATGGGTAGCGAGTTTCGCCTGGTGATCCTCGACGGCTGCTCCAAGCTTTCCAAGGCGATTTCTGAACCGCTCGTCGAGTACCTCGCAAGTCCCAGCCCCACGACGGTCTGTCTCATTATCGCCGACTCACTTGCCAAGAATACGCGCCTGTATAAGGCAATCGCCAAGATCGACAAGAAGGCTATCGTCGATTGCTCGGGTACCAAGCGCTGGGAACTGCCGCGCCGTGTTCAGCAGATGGCGACGCAGCGCGGTAAGTCCATCTCGACGGCTGCTGCCGAGGAGCTCGTCTCGCGTTCGGGCGAAAACACGCGCATGCTCGATAACGACCTGGCAAAGCTCGCCCAGATGGTCGAGGCGCCCCAGATTGAGCTTGCCGACGTGGAGCGCTGGATCGTGCGTACGGCCGAGGTTCAGCCCTGGGACTTCCTCAACGCCGTCTCGGCTCGCGATATGCGGCGTTCGCTCGAACTCTTTAAGCTTCTGCCCTCCAAGAGCTACGTGTGGACCTACACGCTGCTATGCGGTCGCATCCGTGAGCTGATTGTTGCTAAGGCGCTCGATGGGCGTGGGCAGGGGCGTGAGCTCGCCGCGACGCTCAAGCTTCAGGCCTGGCAGGTCAAGAATCACCTTACCTGGGCACGTCGCTTTTCGATGGCAGAGCTCGTCGCAGCGCTCGAGGGTGCCGTCGATGTGGAGCTCGCGCTCAAGGGCTCAGCCGACTCGGAGACCGCGCTTATGCTCTGGATTACGAACATCTTGAGAAAATCGTGATGATACCTGCCTATTTGACAAATTCGTTCTATCCCTTTGAGGGGGAGCGTGCTATAGTAGGCGCTTGCATGACCTCACCGTGTCTCAGAGGTGTCATACATTTTTTGCAAGGAACTCGAAAGGAACTCCAGAAGTGGCAAACATCAAGTCTCAGAAGAAGCGTATCCGCACCAATGAGGCAGCTCGCATGCGTAACAAGGCTGTCAAGTCCGAGCTCAAGACGCTGACCAAGCACGTCCAGTCCGCCGTCGCCGAGGGCGACGCCGAGAAGGCCCAGGCTGCCCTCAAGACCGTCACCAAGCGTCTCGACATGGCTGCCGCTAAGCATGTCATCCACAAGAACCAGGCTTCTAACCGCAAGTCCGGTCTTGCCAAGCTCGTGAACAGCATCAACGCTTAAGTTGTAAATTTCACACCACACAGATTACGCGCATAAATGGAGCCTGTTTTATGGAACAGGCTCCATTTTTTGTACCGCTCGGGTAAGATAGTCCGCATGAATACTTCAATTGACATTTCCCACATCCGTAACTTCTCGATCGTTGCGCATATCGACCATGGCAAGTCCACGATCAGTGACCGCATCCTCGAGCTCACCCATACCGTCGATGAGCGCGACATGGAGTCGCAGCTGCTCGACACCATGGACATCGAGCGCGAGCGCGGCATCACGATCAAGTCCAATGCCGTCCGCGTGTCCTATGACGCCGACGACGGCGAGACGTATCAGTTCAACCTGATCGATACGCCGGGCCACGTGGACTTCACCTACGAGGTCTCGCGTTCGCTTGCCGCTTGCGAGGGTGCGGTGCTCGTCGTGGACGCCACTCAGGGCGTCGAGGCACAGACCGTTTCCAACGCGACGCTCGCCATGAACGCCAACTTGGACATTGTTCCGGCCATCAACAAGATCGACCTTCCCTCGGCGCACCCCGACGAGGTTAAGACCGAGATCGAAGACGATCTAGCCATTCCCGCCGACGATGCCGTGTGCGTGTCGGGCAAGACCGGCGAGGGCATCCACGATCTGCTGGAGTCCATCGTCCTTTTGATTTCGCCTCCCAAGGGCGATGCAAATGGCCCTCTCAAGGCGCTTATTCTGGATTCGTACTTCGATGAGTACCGCGGCGTCGTCGCCACGGTGCGCGTCTTTGACGGTTCCATCAAAAAGGGCGATACCCTGCGTATGATGCAGGCCAAGGGCGACTTCCTGGTCGACGGCGTGGGCGTCAAGCGCCCTGCCGAGACGCCGGTCGATGCTCTGACCGTCGGCGAGGTTGGATATGTGGTCACGGGTTTGAAGGACCCCGAGGCTGTGCGCGTAGGCGATACTCTTACGTGGGCTTCGAACCCCTGCCTCGAGCCGCTGCCGGGCTACCGCGAGGCCAAGCCTATGGTCTACACGGGCCTGTTCCCCATCGACAACAAGGACTACGAGAACCTGCGCGACGCGCTCGATAAGCTGCACGTCAACGATCCTTCGTTGGTGTGGGAGCCTGAGACGTCGGTGGCGCTGGGCTTTGGCTTCCGCGTGGGCTTCTTGGGCCTGCTGCACATGGAGGTCGTCAAGGAGCGCCTGGAGCGCGAGTTCAATCTGGACCTGATCGCCACGAGCCCCTCGGTCGACTACCACGTGTACAAGACTGACGGCGAAATGATTGATGTCCGCAGCCCGCAGGATCTGCCCGAGGCCACGCGTATCGAGCGTATCGAAGAGCCCTACCTCAAGGCAAAGATCATCTGCCCGCCCGAGTATACGGGTGCCGTCATGCAGCTCGCTATCGAGCACCGTGGCGTCACGACCGATATGATCCACCTGACGAGCAAATCGGTCGAGATGCGCTTTGATATGCCGCTCGCCGAGCTCATCTTGGACTTCTTCGATCAGCTCAAGAGCCGCACCAAGGGTTACGCTTCGCTCGACTATGAGTTCAATGAATATCGCCCCTCCGAGCTCGTCAAGCTCGACATCCTGCTTTCGGGCGACGAGGTGGACGCTCTGTCGTTTATCGTACACAAGGATAAGGCTTATGGCCTGGCCCGCGGCCTGTGCGACAAGCTCAAGGAGATCATCCCGCGGCAGCTGTTCGAGGTGCCTATCCAGGGCGCCATTGGCAACAAGATCATCGCCCGCTCCACCGTTAAGGCGCGCCGTAAGGATGTGCTGGCCAAGTGTTACGGCGGCGATATCTCGCGAAAGCGCAAGCTGCTCGAGAAGCAGAAAGAGGGCAAGAAGCGCATGAAGGCCATCGGCTCGGTCGAGGTCCCGCAGGAGGCCTTTATGGCGATTCTCAAGGTGGACGAGTAGGTCCATGGCGCTTTCTGAATACAGCAAGCGGCTGCTGGGCGCCTATGCCGAGCAGCCGTTCCTTATGGCTCCCATGGCGGGCGTAACCGACCCCGCCTATCGCATCATGTGTCGCCGCCGCGGCGCCAACTTTGCCTACAGCGAGATGGTGAGCGTTGCAGGCCTTGCCTATGCCAGCAACAAGACGTGGCGCCTGGTGCTGCCGGCCGACGAGGAACAGCAGATTTGCGTGCAGCTCTTTGGTTCCAAGCCCGATCAGTTTGCGAGTGCCGTCGCTGCCGTCGAGGAACGCGTGGGCGATCGCCTGTCATTGATTGATATCAACATGGCCTGTCCGGCTCGCAAGGTCGTTACCAAGGGCGAGGGCTCGGCGCTTATGCGCACGCCTGATCTGGCCGAGAAGATTGTCGAGGCAGCGGTGGGCGCGGCGCATGTTCCCGTGACTGTGAAGATCCGCAAGGGTTTTTATGCCGAGGACCGCAATGCCGCAACGTTTGCCCAGATGCTCGAAGGGGCGGGCGCCGCTGCGGTTGCCGTGCACGGTCGTTGTGCCACGCAGCTCTATACGGGCCAGGCCGATTGGTCTGTCGTCGATGAGGTTGCCGAAGCCGTCGAGATTCCCGTGATTGGTTCGGGCGATGTGTTCTCGGCCGAGGACGCTGCTGAGCATCTGAGCGGTTCGGGTGCCAGCGCGGTGTTTATTGCGCGCGGTATCTACGGCAATCCCTGGGTGTTCGGCGATGCACGCGCCCTTGCACTCGATGGCACGCCGGTTCCTTCTCGCTCCTCGGTCGAGCGCCTGGAGGCCCTGCGTGAGCACCTGACGTTGACGCACGAGCTTCTGCCGCTTATGTCGCGCGCCCGTACGTATGCAAGCTGGTACTTAAAGGGTATGCCCCATGCCGCCGCCTGGCGCGCTCGGGTGGTGCGTTGCTCCACGTACGAGGAGTTTATGGCGCTGGTCGATGATATCGAGCGCGACGTGGTGGCCTGCGAGGCCGCCCTTGCCGCCGGCGAATCGGTGCCCGCTCATCCGCTGGAGGCCTAACGGTGGCCGTTACCGCGCTGTATGTGCACGTGCCGTTTTGCGCTCAAAAATGCCGCTATTGCGACTTTGACTCGCAAAGCGTGGCCCCGTGCGACCTGGATGCTGCGCTCGATGCCTATTTTGAGCACCTGTATACGCGGCTCGATGCCTTTGGCAACGCTGGGGCACTCAGGCAGATCCGCACTGTCTACGTAGGCGGCGGCACGCCGTCGCTGGCAGGGGAGCGCCTCGTGAAACTTGCCCGTCGTATCTCCATGTGGTGCAAGCCCGTTGAGTTTACTTGTGAAGCCAATCCAGAATCGCTGACGGCTGGGCTCGCCACCGCGCTTGACGAGGCAGGTGTCACGCGCATCTCTCTGGGCGTGCAGACGCTGGACAATACCGAGTTGGCTGTCATTGGCCGTATCCATGATGCCGAACGGGCGCTTGAGGCTATCGCGACGGTGAAGGATGTTGGGCTCGATGTTTCGTGCGACCTTATGTGTGGGCTTCCCGGACAGACTATGGCGAGCTGGCAGTACACGCTCGATGGCGCGCTTGCGGCGGCCCCGCACCATGTGTCGGTCTATCCACTCACGCTCGAGGAGGGCACGCCGCTTTACCGCATGGCGTGCCGTGATGAGTCGCTTGAGCCCGATGAGGATTTCCAAGCCGCATGCATGGACGTTGCGCGCGAGCGGCTGAGTTCGGCGGGCTACCATCCGTATGAGGTGGCGAGCTACGCGCTCGATGGGCATGAATGCGCCCACAACATTGCCTATTGGACCGGACAGGGCTATTTGGGTTTGGGTCGTTCTGCCGCGGGTATGCTCGATGCCGAGGATTTCGATCGCTTGGCCGGGCTGTATCCCGACGTGGCCCCCCGTGGTGACTTTCATCGCGTGCGTCTGGTCCAGCGCAACGATGACGCGACGGCGTTTGAGGCCGAGTACCTTACGCATCGCGAGGCGGCAGCAGAGGACCTGATGCTCGCTTGTCGCATGACGCGCGGTGTCGCGTCCGATCTGTTGGTTCGCGCGGCTCGTGTCATCCCTGCTGAGGAGCTGACAGCGGTTTGTGACCGCGCTCTTGAGCTTGGGCTTGCCGCTTGGGTGCCCGCGCACGGTGATACTCATGCGGAGCCTATCTCCTCTGCCGATGTCATCGCTGGCCGCTCCTGTGCCCGCCTGGCGCCGACCCACCTGGGCTGGCTCGATGGAAATATGCTGTTCGAGCTGTTTTGGGGTCTAGCCTAGGCCGCTCGGGTAGAATTACCGCAATATATACGCTGCTGTGAGCAGGAGGTTGCCGCGCATGGCGACGATGAACGAAAAAGATTACTACGAGATTTTGGGCGTCTCCAAGGACGCCACCTCGCGTGATATTCAAAAGGCTTTCCAGCAAAAGGCCCGCAAGCTCCATCCGGACGTCAATAAAGAGCCGGATGCCGAGGAAAAGTTTAAAGAGGTTTCCGAGGCCTACGCCGTGCTCTCGGACGAGCAGAAGCGTGCGCGTTACGACGCCATGCGGTCGGGTAATCCCTTTGCCGGTGCACCGACGGCTTCGCCCTATGGCGGTGGCTATGCCGGCAGCGCCGGTTACGGCAATCCCTTTGACGGCGGTTTCCCCTTCGGGGGCGCCTGGGGCCAGCCCCGTCGCGGCCAGGCGGCCTACAACCCCGAGAGTGGCGCCAACGTGGTCGTCGATATCAAGCTCGACGCCAAGGAGGCCAAGAGCGGTGCCCACAAGACCGTTCGCTACACCCGCTTTGACACCTGCGGACATTGCGGCGGATCGGGCTCCGTTTCGTCAGAGCATGCCCATACCTGCCCGAGCTGCGGTGGTCGCGGCCATATCGATGTCGACCTGTCCTTCCTGTTTGGTGCGGGCACGTTCCAGACGGTTTGTCCCGAGTGCGGCGGTTCCGGCAAGGTCGTTGCCGATCCGTGCCCCGATTGCGGTGGCAGCGGTCGTACCCGTGTGACCTCCGAGCAGACGATTGAGTTTCCCGCCGGCACGCATGATGGCGACGAGGTGCGCATCCCCAACATGGGACACGCCGGCACGAACGGCGCTTCGGGCGGCGATCTGGTCGGTCGTGCGCACGTTGAGGCCGAGCGCCTGGAGGGTAAGGCTCGCACCGGCTTCTACCTCATGGGTATCATCGCACCGTTTTTGGTGCTGTCTGCCATCTCGGGCGTGTTCTCGGCCTTTGCCATGATGTGCTTTATTCCGTTTGCCATGGGCTTGTTCATGGTGCTGTCGGACGGCGTGCTTCATCGCAGCCTGCTGTGGTGGAAGCGGGGCGCAATGCAGTTTGCCAATGGTTTTGCCAACGGCTTTATGTTTGCGCTCGTGTCGGTCTGGTTTGCGAGCTGCTCGCAGCAGGCCATGCTTTCGCCCTACGGGATGCAATAACATCAAACCCTCTGTTTGCGGCCGGCCCAGCTTGGGTATAGGACGCACTGTGACAATAATGAAAGTTGGAAGGATTCGGTCGTGTCGGAAAATAGGGATTACTACGAGGTACTTGGCGTTGACAAGGATGCCGACGCGCGGACGATTAAACGCGCGTTTCTAAAGAAAGCCCGTACGGTACACCCGGATGTTTCGGACGACCCCGAGGCCGAGGCCAAGTTCAAAGAGCTCAACGAGGCCTATTCCGTTCTTTCCGATGAGCAGAAGCGTGCTAACTACGACCGTTACGGTACCGCGGACGGCCCCGGTGGTTCTGGCTATGTCGATATCAACGATATCTTTGGCGGCATGGGTATGGACGACCTCTTCTCGTCGTTCTTTGGCGCCGGTGCCGGCGGTGGCGCCCGAAATCGCCGCGAGCGTCGTCGCGGCCGCGATATGGCCATTTCCCTTTCGGTGACGCTCGAGGAGGCGGCGCTTGGCTGCAAAAAGACGATCAGCTACGATCGCCTTGCTCCCTGCGACGACTGCAACGGCACCGGCAAGGCCGAGGGCGCGACCGAGAAGCAGTGCAGCCGCTGTCACGGCACAGGCTATGTGACGACGGTCCAGCGTTCTTTCCTGGGCCAGGTTCAGTCCTCTTCGCCCTGTCCCGACTGCCACGGCGAAGGCACGGTCATCGATCATCCCTGCGAGACCTGCGATGGGCAGGGTCGCACGCCTTCTCACGAAAAGATTGACATCGATATTCCCGCCGGTGTTTCGACTGGTCGCCAGCTGCGCGTGAGTGGTTTTGGCGAGGCCGGCCTTCGCGGCGAACCCTCGGGCGACCTGATCGTCAACGTGCGCGTCGCCGACCACGAGCGTTTTAAGCGTAATGGCGATGACCTGTACCTGGTGAGCGATATCTCGATTGCTCAGGCCGCGCTCGGTTGCGAGATTGAGGTCGAGGGCATTATGCCTGACGAGGTCGTCAAGCTGTGCGTCCCCGCCGGCACACAGTACGGTGACACCGTGAGCGTCAACAATTACGGCATGCCGCGTATCGGCGGCGGCGGTTCGCGCGGTCGTCTGATCGTGCAGCTTCGCGTGGTCGTCCCCATCAATCTCTCCAACAAGCAGCGCGAGCTGCTTCGCGCCTTTGCCGACGAGATGGGCGATGACGTCGCATCCGGTAAGAAGTCGGTGACCGACCGTATCAAGAGTGCCCTCGACGACATCCTCGATTAAGGAGCCCGTGTGCTCGCACCCCATATTTCCGTCGTCAACCTCGGATGCCGTGTCAACCGGGTTGAGTCCGACCGTATCACTGCTGATCTTATGCGCTTGGGTTTTGCAATGGTGGAGCCTCAGGATGCAGAACTGATCGTCATCAATACCTGTGCCGTGACGGGGGAGGCCGAGGCCAAGACCCGCAAGGCCGTCCGTCACGCCCTGGCCTATTCGGGAGAGCCTTACGTGGTCGTAACCGGCTGCGTCGTTAACCTGCATCCCGAGGAGCTGCTGGAGCTCTCCGATCGCGTGATCGCCGAACCGTCCAAGATAGACGTCGCCGAGCGCGTCTGTGAGGTGCTAGGTGTCGAATCCGATAGCGTGCCCGCCTGCAGCGATGGCGACGTGGTCGATGCGCTCGGTCGTTCGCGGCTGGGCGTGAAGATCCAGGATGGCTGCAACCACCGCTGCACTTATTGCATTGTGTGGAAGGCCCGCGGCCCCGAGCGTTCCGTGCCCGTCGAGTCCGTGCTCGAACAGGTGCGCGAAGCGCAGGAGGCCGGCGTGCCCGAGGTCGTGCTGACCGGCGTGAATCTGGGTGCCTATGACGGCAAGAGCGCGACCGACGAACATGTCGAGATCGATGAGCTGCTCCAGGCCATCATGGAGCGCACCGAGATCGCCCACGTGCGTATCTCCTCGGTGGAACCCATGGATATTTCCGAGCGCCTGCTCAAGGTGATGGCTCGCTATCCGAAGCGTATCGCGCCGTTTTTGCACCTTCCCGTGCAGTCTGGCTGCACGGCGACGCTGCATCGCATGGGTCGTCCCTATAGTGCCGAGGCCTTTGAGGATACGGTGCGCATGATTCGCGCTAACCTGCCACAAGCGTCTCTTTCGTGTGATGTCATCGTCGGTTTTCCTGGCGAGACGGACGAGGAGTTCGAGGAGTCGCTGGCACTGTGCCGTCGCGTGGGCTTTTCGCGCATGCACGTGTTCCGCTATAGCAAGCGCCCCGGCACCCTCGCCGCCGACATGCCCGACCAGGTACCTCCTGAGGTCATGGCCGAACGCAGCCGTCGCATGCGTGCCGCCGCACAGGAGCTTGCGATCGCCGATGCCCGTCGTCGCGTGGGCACGGTCGAGCGTGCGGTGCTCGAGTATGGTGACAACCTGACGCTCGGCTCGTTCCATCATGCCCGTCTCGATGATACCTGTGGACTCACAGCCCCGTGCCTGCTCGATGTTGCTATCATCGGAGTCGATGATTCCGGCTTGGTCCATGCACGCAGGGAGGTTCATGGAAGCCTCGAAGATTAGACTTACCGTTCCCGAGGGTATCGATCCCTCGCGCGTTTTGGGCGCCGGCGATGGCGTCCTTCGTGCGCTCGAGAACTTGGTGCGCGCCCATGTGGTTTCCCGCGGTGACAGCGTTGCCGTGAGCGGCGATCCGGACGAGGTCGAGCTTGTGGCGCGTTTTTTCGAGCATGCTTTTCGCGAGGCGGCCGCCGGACGCACACTGTCTGCCGATGATGTCTCGCGCTGTCTGGCCGTTCTGCGCGACGGCGAGCATGATGCCTCGTCGCTGCGCGATGACGTGCTGCTATCGTATCGCGGTCGCGTCATCCGCCCCAAGACGCTCGGCCAAAAGCGCTACGTGGATGCCATTCGCTCGCATACCATTACGTTTGGCCTCGGTCCCGCCGGTACCGGTAAAACCTATCTGGCCATGGCGCTCGCCGTCGCCGCGCTCAAACGCCATGAGGTAGGCCGCCTGATCCTGACGCGCCCGGTTGTCGAGGCGGGGGAGAACCTGGGCTTTTTGCCCGGCACTCTCGAGGAAAAGATCGACCCGTATATGCGACCGCTCTACGATGCCCTCTTTGACATGATGGATCGCGAACGCACCGATGAGCTTATGGAGCGTGGCGTGATCGAGATCGCCCCGCTCGCCTACATGCGCGGTCGAACGTTGAGTGATGCCTTTGTGGTGCTCGATGAGGCACAAAACACGACGCCCGAGCAGATGAAGATGTTCCTGACGCGCCTGGGTTTTAATTCCAAGTTCGTGATTACCGGCGACCTGAGCCAGCGTGACCTGGTGGGTCGTCGCGGCGGTCTTGCCGATATCGAAAGGATTTTGGGTCGCGTCGACGATGTGGCGTTTTCTCACCTGGAGCGCGCCGATGTGGTGCGTCATGCCCTGGTGGGCCGTATCGTTGAGGCCTATGATGCATACGACGACGCGCGCGAGCAACGCGCGCACGATCGAAAGGAGTCCCGTTGAGTGTATTGATCAGCAACGATGCCGAGCTCGATACGCTGCTCGATGCCCAGGAGGTGGAGCACATCTGCGGAGTTGTGCTTGCTGCCGAGGGTGTTGAGCGTGAGGTCGAGATTTCCCTTTCGTATGTCGATGAGGACGAGATGCACGAGCTCAATCTTGAGTGGCGTGGCATCGATCGCACGACCGACGTGCTTTCGTTTGAATGCGACTCGGCCTTTGACGAGGACATTCCCGCCGACGAGACACTTGAGCTCGGCGATATTATCCTGGCCCCGCAGGTCATTGCCCGCCAGGCCCCTGGCTTTGGCAACAACCCCGCCGATGAGTGCCGACTGATGCTCGTGCACGGAATGCTGCACCTGCTGTGTTACGACCACATAGAGGACGATGAGGCCGAGGTCATGGAGGCACGCGAGGATGCCATCCTGCGCGACCTGGCGCTTGAGCGCGGCGAGGACCCCAAACTCGTCCACGTCGGCCCCATAACCAATCATGCCCACGACTAGGAGCCGTCTATGATTCCCGGATCGAACAAGGACCATCCGTCCTTTTTAAAGTCGTTCTCATACGCCATGGAGGGCTTCGTTACCGCCGTCAAGACCGAGCGCAATATCAAGGTCATGCTCGTGGCGGGCGTGTGCACCGTCATTGCCGGCTGCATCGTGGGGCTTGATATTGCCGAGTGGGCTACGGTCATCATCTGCTGCGGCCTGGTGATTCACGGCGAGCTGTGCAATACCGCCATGGAGGCGATTGTCGACCTGGCGACCCAGGAGCTGCATCCGCTGGCCAAGCGCGCGAAGGATATTGCCGCTGCGTCTGTATACGTTCTTTCCATTACCGCCGCGATCGTGGGCTTGCTTGTCTTTGCCCACGCGCTCGACTTTATTTAGAAAGGGATTCCCATGTCCGACAATATGCAGCCTACCGGTGAAGTTTTGGATGACGAGGTCCTGGACGAGGCTGAAGGTGCCGATTCGTTTGACGAGGTCGAGGAGTTCGACCCGTTTGAGGGTATGAGCGACGAGGAACTCGATGCCCTTTGCGACGAGGATGAGAGCCTCGCGGGCTTTGGCGACGTGGAACCTGGTTTCCGCAGCGGCTTTGTGGCCCTGGTCGGTCGTCCCAACGCCGGCAAGTCCACGCTGCTCAACGCCTGTTACGGCAAGAAGGTCGCCATTACCTCTCCGGTTGCCCAGACGACCCGCCGCCGTATGCGCGCCGTGGTCAACCGCCCCGGCTATCAGCTGGTTTTCGTTGACACGCCGGGTATCCACAAGCCCAAGGACGGCCTGGGCTCCGAGCTTAATAAGAGTGCGTTGTTCGAACTGAACGATGTCGATGTCGTCGCGTTTCTGATCGACGCCACCAAACCCATCGGTAGGGGAGACGCCTGGGTCGCAGAGCGCGTCAAGAACGCCCGTTCAAAAAAGGTCCTGGTGCTTACCAAAGCCGACGAGGCCGATCCCGCCCAGGTTATGGAACAACTCAAGGCCGCCCACGAGCTTATGGAATACGACGATGAGATCGTGACGTCGTCGGTCAAGAACTTCAACGTCGATGCGTTTATCGAGACCGTCGCTCACTTCTTGCCCGAGGGCCCGCGTTGGTTCCCCGAGGACATGGGCACCGACGCGTCCGACGAGACCCTCGTGGCCGAGTTTGTGCGCGAGAAGGTCCTGCGTCGCACCCGCGACGAGATCCCTCACTCCGTGGGCGTCATCTGTGACGCGCTCGAGCAGACTAAGAAGGTCCTGCGCGTGCACGCCACGATTTACGTCGAGCGCGAGGGGCAGAAGGGCATCATCATCGGCAAGGGCGGCGAGATGATCAAGCATATCGGCATCGATGCCCGTCGCGATCTTGAGCGTATCTTTGGCACTCAGGTCTTTTTGGAGCTCGACGTGAAGGTTAAGGCCGGCTGGCGCGATGACGAGGCGCAAATCCGCCGCTTTGGCTATAACGCCGAAGATTAAGCCTCGGCGTTCATGGCAGGCTCTCGCACATATCGCACAAAGGTGCTCGTCCTCGACAAGACTAAGCTCAAGGAAACCGACCTGATTTTGACGATGCTCGACGAACGGGGGCGGCAGGTGCGTGCCGTGGCCAAGGGCGCACGTAAGCCTGGCGGTCGCCTTGCGGCCCGTTGCGAGCTCTTTTGCACCGTTGATATGCTGCTCGCGCATGGTCGCTCGCTCGACGTGGTTTCTCAGGCGGAGCTTATGGAGGCGCCGCTCGGTGCCGCTCCTGACTACGAGACGACCTGTGCCGCCAGCGCGATTGCCGAGGTTGCGCGCGCGTGCTCGTTCGAGGATGCCGAGGATCCATTTACCTTTGGCATCACGCAGCGAGCGCTCACGCTTGTCGGCAGCGGTCTCGACTCGGCACATATGGACCTGCTCGTGGCGGCCTTTGTCTTTAAACTGCTGTCGCACGTTGGCTACCGACCCGATTTTTCGGCATGCGTGCTGTGCGGAGACCCCATGCTGTCGTATTTTTCGCCCCAGGCGGGCGGGCTTCTGTGCGGGTCGTGCGCCTCGAGCGTGCCTGGCGCCGAGTTGGTCTCAACCGGCGAGGTTGCATGGCTTCGCGCCCTCATGTCTATGACGTTCGATGCACTCATGGCCGAGCGAATTGACCCGCATACGGCGGCGTTCTTGCTCGGGCTTTCGCATGTGTGGGCGGCGACGCATACCGATCAGCGCCTCCGTGCGATGGAATTCATGTTGGGTCGGTGATGATGCGCAGGCGCGCGCCGCTTGTGGTAACATACCGACCTGTTGGTACCTCGACCTTGGATGTTCGCTCCACCGGCGGCTTCCCAGTCCGAGGCGAATAGAGTCGTCCGCGGGCGACGCGAAACGAAAGGTGAAACAATGACTGTTTCCAAAGAGCGCAAGGCGGAGCTGACCGCCCAGTTCGGTAACTCCCCGGTCGATACCGGTAACCCCAAGGTTCAGGTCGCCATCCTGTCCGAGCGCATCAAGGAGCTGACCGAGCACATGAAGTCCCACCAGAAGGACTTCCACACCCGTCGTGGCCTGCTCATGCTCGTCGGCCGTCGTCGTCGTCTTCTCTCCTACATCAAGAAGAACGACATCGTCGAGTACCGTGAGCTCATCAAGGCTCTGGGCATCCGCGACAACATCCAGTAAGGATTTGTACATGCTAAGAGCGTCCTGCGCAGCGGGGCGCTCTTTTTGTGTAAGGGCGTGAACAATCACGCTCTGAAGCGTGGCGGGGGCAGGGGGCCCGCGTCACATGAGAAGCCCGCAGGCAAGGGGCCTGCGGGGTAAAGGAGAACAATGACACTCGTATCCAAGACCTTTGAGCTGTACGGCAAGACCTACACCTTTGAGTCCGGCGAGCTTGCCAAGCAGGCCACCGGCGCTTGTCTGGTCAAGCAGGGTGACACCACGATGCTCGATACCGTGGTCGTCTCCAAGGAGCGCAAGAATTACGACTTCTTCCCGCTGACTGTCGACTTCAACGAGAAGATGTACGCTGCCGGCCGTATCCCGGGTGGTTACCTCAAGCGTGAAGGCCGTCCCAGCGAGAAGGCCACGCTCACGGCTCGTATGATCGACCGCCCGATCCGCCCGAGCTTCCCGGACGGCTTCCGCAACGAGGTGCATATCGTCGCCACCTCGCTCGTCGCCGACCAGGTCAACCCCTTCGACGTCATCAATGTCATGGGCGCCTCTTTGGCTATGACGCTCGGCGGCGTGCCCTTCGAGGGTCCGCTTGCCTGTGTACGCATCGGCCGCAACGTGGAGACCGGCGAGTTTATCGTCAACCCCACCTATGAGGAGCGCGAGAACTCCGACCTGGACCTGGAGCTGGGCGGCTCTGCCGACTTCATCTCGATGGTCGAGGCCGGCGCCGAGGAGATCTCCGAGGACGACATGCTCGCCGCTATGAAGTTTGGCCAGGAGGCCCTCGCTGCCTTCTGCCAGGCTCAGGACGAGTTCGTCGCCGAGTGGGAGCAGGTCAACGGCGCTATCGTCAAGAAGGAGTACCCGCTTGACCAGCCCGTCGAGGAGGTCCAGGAGCGCATCTTCGCCCACTACGACGAGATGGCCGCTGCCCTGCGCGACGCCGACAAGCTTTCCCGCATCGGTAAGGTCGAGGCTCTGAAGGAGTCCATCCGCGCCGAGTTCACCGACGAGGAGCAGGCCGCCTGGGAGCGCGAGATCCCCGTGGCGCTCAAGAAGCTCGAGAAGAAGGCCATGCGCACCATGGTCGTCGAGACCGGCGAGCGCGTCGACGGCCGTGCCGCCGACGAGATCCGTCCCATCATGGTGAAGGACAACTACCTGCCGCTCGTTCACGGCTCCGGCCTGTTCCAGCGTGGTCAGACCCAGGTGCTCTCCGTCCTGTCGCTCGGTATGCTCAACGAGGGCCAGCGTCTGGATACCATCGAGCCCACCGAGGGCAAGCGCTATATGCACCACTACAACTTCCCGCCGTTCTGCACCGGCGAGACCGGCCGCATGGGCAGCCCCAAGCGCCGCGAGATCGGTCACGGCAACCTGGCCGAGCGCGCTTTGCTTCCGGTGCTCCCCGACGAGAACGAGTTCCCCTACGCCATCCGCGTGGTCTCCGAGGTCATGGAGTCCAACGGCTCCTCTTCGATGGCTTCGACCTGCGGTTCCACGCTCGCCCTTATGGACGGCGGCGTGCCCATTAAGCGCCCGGTTTCCGGCATCGCCATGGGCCTGATCCAGGAGGAGGGCAAGACCGTGGTCCTGTCCGACATTCAGGGTCTCGAGGACTTCCTGGGCGACATGGACTTTAAGGTCACCGGCACCACCGAGGGCATCACCGCCCTGCAGATGGACAACAAGGCCACCGGCCTCACCTTCGACATCCTGGCCCGCGCCCTGCAGCAGGCCAAGGAGGGCCGCGCCTTCATCCTGCAGAAGATGCTCGATGTGATCCCTGAGCCGCGCCACACCACGCGCAGCACCGCCCCGCGCATCGTCTCCATCCAGGTTCCGACCGACAAGATCCGCGACGTCATCGGCTCTGGCGGCAAGGTCATCCGCGGCATCCAGGACGAGACCGGCGCTTCGGTCGACATCCAGGAGGACGGCACCGTCTTTGTCGGCGGCACCGGCGAGTCCGTCAATCAGGCCGTCGAGCGCATCAGGCTCATCATCAAGGTTCCCGAGCCGGGCGAGGAGTACACCGGTCGCGTGGTCTCCATCCAGCCGTTCGGCGCCTTCGTCAACCTGCTGCCCGGTAAGGACGGCCTGCTGCATATCTCCCGCGTCGCCAAGGGTCGTGTGGAGAAGGTCGAGGACGTCCTCAACGTTGGCGACGAGGTCAAGGTCGTCGTGATCGAGGTCGACGATCGCGGCAAGATCTCGCTCGATCGTCTCGACAAGCCCGAGGCCCCGGCTCGCGCCGAGGGTGCCTCCGAGGGCGACGGCGAGCACTTCCAGCGCCGTGAGCGTCCGCGTCGCGAGCGCTCCGAGCGCGGCGACCGTCCGCGCCGCCCCGGCGACAACGGAGGCCGCAAGCCCCGCCGTCACCACGACGCCGAGTAACAGCTACATATAAGCAGCTCAACAAGGGCGACTCCGGACAGGGGTCGCCCTTTTGCTATTCCCGGCGGGGTCCGCGGGTAAAGTTTCCTGCTCTACAGTCCTGCTCGCACGGAGAGCACATTAAGTGCTCTCCGGCTCGTGCGGAACTCGCGATAAACTTTACCCGCGGCCCCCGCCGGGAATAGCAAAAGGGCTGGTGGGTGCTGCTTGCGATTTTGTCAGACAGTCTATTCAGTTTTCTTATTTTCTGAACTGTCGATACCTGCACCCTCGGCATATTCCCAGATAAAACCGACCAAAATAAACCTGTCCCTATTTGGCAGGTCTGGGGCCATCGGGGACCGGGGCGGGTTAAGTTTGTCGCGAGTTCCGCACGCAAAGGAAAGCACTTAATGTGCTTTCCGTCTTGCGCAGGACTGTAGAGCAGCAAACTTAACCCGCCCCGGTCCCCGATGGCCCCAGACCGGCGGGATAGACCGGCTCAGATGGGGCTTTGATGCATGGGTGGTCTGTTGTTGTGCAAATGGGTATCATAC
>CAUDVX010000026.1 GCA_958452935.1 uncultured Collinsella sp.
ACCTGGCCGAGTTCTACATCGTCTCCGATGTTGAGCTGACCCAGGGCGAGGAGCTTTCCGTTGCTATCGAGGCTGCCGAGGGCGAGTGCTGCGACCGTTGCTGGAACTATCGCACCACCGTCGGCGAGTACAACGGCCACGCTCATATCTGCAAGCGCTGTGCTGACGCCCTTTAGGTTCCGCCGTTCTACCGAACGGCGGACCTGCCGACGCTGCGCGGGCCGCATTTGGACAATCTGACGTTCAATTTCAAGGGCGCGACCGAAAGGTCAGCGCCCTTTCATTTCACGTCACCTTGTCTCAAATGCGACCCGCTCGCTCATTTATGCTCTACCTGCGGTGTTTCCGTTCTTGGGAGATTTGTCGCTTCTTGCTTGCGTCAATGTATGATTATCTACTGCGTTAAACGGAATTCGATTGTTTTGAGGGTAGGGGATTTCTTTGGGTCGTGGTGCGGATATGACGCCGCCTTTGCGTTGGCGGTTAGGTGTTGCTGGTGGGGTAGCGCTTGTTGTGCTGCTTGTTGACCAGCTGACCAAGCTTGCGGTTCGTGCCGTGGGCGATGCCCTGCATATGACCGTTATCCCCGGTGTGATTGACTTTCTGTTTGTTCGCAATATCGGAGCCGCCTTTAGTATGGGCGAGGGCCATGGCGTTGCGTTCGCCGTGCTGGCGCTTGCGGTCATTGTCGCCATTGCCGTGTACTTGCTGCGTGCGCCTCAGCTTGCTCGTCTTGAGGTTGTGGGCATGGCCATGGTCGCGGGCGGTGCTGTCGGCAACGCGATTGATCGCCTGGCCATGGGCTTTGTGACTGATTTTATTGCCGCTACCTTCATTGATTTCCCCGTCTTTAACGTGGCCGATATCGGCATTACGGTCGGCGTCGTGCTGGCACTCATCGGTTACATGTTCTTGAGCCCCGCGGCCCGTGAGGTCGATGCGACCGCCGAGCTTAACGCCCGTGACGAGGCCCGCGCCAAGCGCAAGGCCAAACAACGTGGGGAGCGTGCCCGCAAGATTCGCGAAAGGAATGAGCGCTAATGGCCGACATCCATATCCTTGTTGCCGACGATGCCGCTGGTCAGCGTCTAGACGCCTACCTGGGCGCCAATGACGGTTGTCCTACGCGCTCTGCCTGCGCACATCTGATTGAAGGCGGTGCCGTAGTAGTCAATGGCGAGACCTGTCTGTCCAAAAAGTACGCCGTGCGAGCCGGCGATCGTATTTCGGTCGATTTGCCCGAGCCGCACGACCCCACCGATGTGATTCCCGAGGCCATCCCGCTCGACATTCGCTATGAGGACGACTATCTCATTGTGCTCTCCAAGCAGCGCGGCCTGGTGTGCCATCCTGCTCATGGTCATGAGAGCGGTACGCTCGCGAATGCCCTGGTCTATCACTGTGGTATCGACCATCTGGGCACCGTGCAGGGCGAGGACCGCCCCGGTATCGTGCATCGTTTGGATCGCGATACCTCGGGTCTTATGCTTGCGGCCAAGGACGACGACACCCAGCGCGCGCTCCAAAATCTCATCCGCACGCGCACGCTCGACCGTCGCTATATCACACTTGTTCACGGGCACATCGCTATGGATGGGGGCACCATTAACACCGGCATTGCCCGTTCTACGCGCGACCGTGTCAAGATGGCGGTTTCGGACGACCCTTTCGCGCGCCAGGCCATTACGACCTTTAAGGTCCTCGAGCGCTTCGATTCCACGCGATTTGACGACGGCTATACGCTCGTCGAGTGCCACCTGTTTACGGGCCGCACACATCAGATTCGCGTGCATATGCGCCATATCAACCACGCCTGCGTGGGCGATCCGCTCTACGGCAAGTGCGATGCACGCGCCGATCAGGGTCTGACCAGGCAATTCCTTCATTCCTGGCGCGTCGCATTCGACCATCCCGTGACTGGCGAGCGCATCGAATGCCGCGACGAGCTGCCGTGGGATCTCGCTGCGGTTCTTGACGACCTGACCCCGCGCTCGCTTGGCCGCACCGCCGCCGGCGACGATATTGTCCCGCAGCTTGGCCTGCTCGAAGCCTAGCCGGTATTAGGTGGTTTCTTGAACTCGGTAAGCCTGCGGTAAGATATACGATTGTTTACGTAACGCGTTCCTGGGAGCCTGCATGCTCGCCTTTTTACAAACCAACACGCCCATCGTGATTTTCAACCAGATTGTCGTCACGCTGCTCACGGTCTGCTTTCTGTACCAGGTGGTCTTCTTTGTCATCGGCGCTCTTCGTGGCGAAGTCGCGCCTCCCAAGGCCAAAAAACTCCACCGCTATGCCTTCTTTATCGCGGCGCATAACGAGGAGGCCGTAATTGCCAATCTCGTACGCTCCATCAAGGACCAGGATTATCCGTCCGAGCTCATCGAGGTCTTCGTGGTCGCCGATGCCTGTACCGATAACACGGCACAGCTCGCGCGCGAGGCGGGCGCCATCGTCTATGAGCGCAATGACCTGGCCCGTAAGGGCAAGAGCTGGGTCATGGACTTTGGTTTCGATCGCATTCTCAACGAGTATCCCGACACGTTTGAGGGCTACTTTATCTTCGATGCCGACAACGTTATCTCCCGCGATTACGTATCCAAGATGAACGATGCCTTTGACCAGGGCTTCCATGTGGTCACGAGCTACCGCAACTCTAAGAACTTCGGCAGTTCGTGGATCTCGGCAGCTAATGCCACCTGGTATCTGCGCGAGGCCCGCTTCCTCAACAACGCGCGTAATATCTGCAAGACGTCCTGCGCTGTCTCGGGTTCGGGTTACCTTATTTCGGCGAGCGTGATCGAGGGCATGCACGGTTGGCAGTTCCATACGCTGACCGAGGACATCCAGTTCACCACGTTCTGCGCCATTCACGGCATCCGCATCGGTTATGCGCCGGCGGAGTTCTTTGACGAGCAGCCGGTGACGTTTAAGGCCTCCTGGAAACAGCGTATGCGTTGGACTAAGGGCTTTTACCAGGTGTTCTTTACCTATGGTAAGCACTTGGTCAAGTCGACCTTCCGCTATCATCGCTTTGCCGCATATGACATGTTTATGACCATCGCTCCGGGCATGCTGCTGTCCCTGATCTCCATGCTCGCCAATGCCACGTTCCTTATCGTGGGTGGGCTTTCGCACGGCTTTTTGGCCACCGAGGTCGAGATGCAGGCATGTGCCGCCTCGCTCATTATGACCTTCGTGATGATGTACCAGACCTTCTTTATCCTGGCGCTACTCACGACCATCTTTGAGTACAAGCATATTCATTGCGCGCAAAAGTGGCGTTTGGTGACCAACCTGTTTACCTTCCCGATCTTTATGTTCAGCTATATCCCCATCACGGTGGCTGCTCTGTTCCTAAAGGTCGACTGGGTCCCGACGCAGCATGCCGTCAACGTTACCCTCGACGAGGTCATGCAAGGCGCCAAATAACCACCACCAAAACCACCGCAAAGGGGACAGGCACCTTTGTGGTGGTTTTTGCGTTTGAACAGCTGTCCATGGAGGTGCACGATGTCTTACATCCCATTTTGGATCTGCGCCTTTGCCGGCGTGGCGATTGATGCCCGTGAGCGACGCTTTCCCAATGAGCTTGCCGGCGCCTGTGCCGTGGCGGCGTTAGCAGGCGTTTGGCTCGACAAGGGCGTTACCACTGCGCTTGACCACGCTGGTCTTGCGGTCATCGTCTACCTTGCCCTTGTGCTCACTGAGTCGTTTTGGCGTCGTGTTCGCTGCGCTCCTGGCATTGGCATGGGGGACGCCAAGGCGCTCTTCGCGCTTTGCACGCTCGACCCTATGGGCGGCATCGTGGCATTTGCCGTCGCGCTCCTGGTCCTTGCCCTCTCCTGCCTCTTCACAAAATCGCGCTCCCTGCCATTGCTCCCGTTTTTGGTGCCGATTTTTGCCATAATCGAGGTCGTGGGCTGCACATTGTAACCGATTGCGCATCCTTCTTAAGGAGCATGCCATGGCAACTAATCAAGAAACGGCCGTCATTAAGGCGCGCATGGACCGCATTCCCGCGGCGTTGTCGCCCGAACTCGTCGAGCGCATTTCCGCCGATCGCGCTTCGGGTGCCGTCAATCCGTATCGTTGCAACGACGACCAGGTCATTCGTCGTATTGATCGCGCTGCCGACAAAGGCACGCTTATGCGTCCGGCGTTTATGCGTGATACCGAAAAGATTCTTCATCTTCCGGCGTACACGCGTTATGCAGGCAAAACGCAGGTCTTTAGCTTCCGTAGTAATGATGATCTGTCGCGCCGCGGTTTGCACGTGCAGCTTGTCTCGCGCATTGCGCGCGATATCGGTCGTGCCTTGGGGCTCAACTGCGATCTGATCGAGGCGATTGGCCTGGGCCATGACTTGGGACACACGCCTTTTGGCCATGCGGGCGAGCGATTTCTCAACGATATCTATCACGAGCGTACCGGCCGCTTCTTTTTCCATAACGTGCAGTCGGTCCGCGTGCTCGACGTGCTGTACGGCCGCAACGTGTCACTCCAGACGCTCGATGGCGTGCTGTGCCACAACGGCGAGTACGAGCAGCGTGTTTTTGAGCTTTCGGACATGGGCTCCTTTGACCAGTTCGATCAGGCGGTCGAGGACTGCATCGCCACGGGCTATAGCGCAATTGAGCATCTGCGTCCCATGACGCTCGAGGGCTGCGTGGTTCGCATCTCGGATATCCTTGCCTACGTTGGGCGCGATCGCCAAGACGCCATTGCGGCGGGCCTGCTGTCACCCGACGCCTTTGATGATGGCCGGGGCGGTGCCTACAACAGTTGGATCCTCACGCATGCCTCCATCGATATCGTTGAGCACAGCTACGGCAAACCGCGTATCGAGATGAGCGAGGACCTGTTTGAGGAAATTCGCCGAGCCAAGCGCGAGAACTACGAGAAGATCTATAGCAAGGGCGGTATCGAAGGCGACTCCGAAGCGGAACTGCGCGAGGCGTTCGAAAAGCTCTACGACCGTTGCCTGCAGGATATAAACGAAGGCGACGAGTCCTCTTACATCTTTAAGCATCATATTTCGCGCATAGAGCAGCAGCTTTCCTACTACGATCGCACCTATACCTGGCAGGACGACAAGGACCAAGCGGTGGTGGATTACATCGCGAGCATGACGGACGGCTATTTCTGCGAGCTGACGAGCAAGCTATTCCCTGGTCTGGAGTTTCCGCATCGTACCTATATTAACGAACGGTAGTTCGTATCTTTTCGGTATACTGTTGACAAACAAAGCTTTTGATTGATGCACGGGATGGCTATGGACGACCTTTTTTCTGCTTCGACGCGCGAGCGTTCCTTTCAGAACGCGCCGCTCGCGGTGCGCATGCGCCCCAACTCGCTCGACGAGTACGTAGGCCAGCAAAAGGCCGTGGGCAAGGGTTCGTGGCTGCGTGCGGCGATCGAGCATGATGTGCTATCGAGCGTGATTTTGTATGGGCCCGCTGGTACGGGCAAGACGACGCTGGCCCACATTATCGCTAACCATACCAAGAGCGAGTTTGTCGAGGTCAGCGCCGTCACGGGTACCGTGAAGGACCTGCGTCGCGTAATCGACGAGGCAAAGACGCGCCTGAATACGTATGACCGCCGTACCATCTTGTTCATCGACGAGATTCACCGTTTTTCGAAGTCGCAGCAGGATGCCTTGCTGCATGCAGTTGAGAACCGTACCGTCATTATGATTGGCGCCACGACGGAGAACCCGTACTTCGAGGTTAACTCCGCATTGTTGTCGCGTGGGCGCGTGGTAGAGCTTGAGCACCTGAAGGACGAGGATATCGCCACGCTCATTGAGCGTGCGCTCGAGGCGCCGCAGGGTCTGAACGGTAAGTTCTCGGCCGATGAGGATACGGTTAAGTCCATCTGCACGCTGGCCGCGGGCGATGCTCGTTCGGCGCTCACGACGCTTGAGCTTGCGAGCGAGATTGCCGTCACGCGTCCCGATACCGAGGGAACGCCAGCGCCGGCGGCGGGGGAGCGCTATCCCATCACCGTGGATGACGTTAAGATTGCTAACCCTCGTCGTGGTTTTTCGTATGACAAAAACGGCGACATGCACTACGACATTATCAGTGCGTTTATTAAGTCTATGCGCGGCAGCGACCCCGATGCTACGATTTATTGGCTTGCACGCATGATCGATGCGGGAGAGGATCCCAAGTTTATTGCGCGCCGCATTATGGTCCACGCTTCCGAGGACGTCGGCAACGCCGATCCGCAGGCGCTCTTGGTGGCACATGCCGCGTTTAAGTCTGCCGAGGTCATTGGCTACCCCGAATGCCGCATTAACCTAGCTCAGGCTGCGCTCTATGTTTGTCTGGCGCCTAAATCTAACGCGTGCGAGGCCTCGATTGATGCGGCACTGGCCGATATCCACAGCAGTGGTCTTCGCGAGGTGCCCAGCTACCTGCGCGACCGTCATCGCCCGGGCAGCGATGAATACGGTGTGTATAAGTATCCGCATGATTATCCCGAAGGCTGGGTCGATCAGCGCTATTTGCCCGAGGGACTGGAGCGCGGCGCGTTCTGGCAGCCTGCCGGCCGCGGTTGGGAAGAGTGGCGTGTGGAGCAAAGCGAACGCGACCGTAGCGGCAATGCTCCCAAGTAGGTCATTGGCACCTCGCACATTCCCTTTGGGTATCTTTCCCCTTCTTTGGGGTACCATGAAGAGCGTCTGTATTTCGATTCCTTCGGGAGGCTTGTATGAGTCCCATTCAAATCGCCCTGCTGCTGCTCGCCGTTGCCGGCGTGTGGGCCGTCGTTGAGCTTGCACTCACCCTGCGCAAGACCCGCACCGTCGTTGATTCGCTCGACAAGACGGTGAGCGACCTTAACAACACGCTCGCCGAGGCACAGCCCGTGGTGGCAAAGCTCGATGGCGCTGTTGATGAGCTTACTCCCGCGCTGGCGCAGGTTGAGCCGCTCCTCAAATCGAGCAAGACCGCTGTGGACGCCCTGACGTCCAACCTCGTTGAGGTTGAGGCGGTCGTTCGCGACATCTCCGAGGTTACGGGCAGCGTGGCCGAGGCCAGCAATGCCGTATCGAGCGTGACCGACTCTGCGGCTGGTGCCGTGCAGAAGCTCTTCAATAAGGTGAAGGCTCCTGCAGCCGACGCCGATCGCAAGCTCGCCGCTGCCGCTGCCGAGGCCGAGCAGCCTACCGAGCGCGTTCTGATTGGTGAGGCTGAGGACGAGGCCGCCGATGGTGCGGATGCGGCTCATAAGTCCGCAGCCAAGCCTGCTCAGTATTACACCTATACGCCCGCCGAGACCTCCGAGGAGTCCTGCGATGAGTAGCGAAGCAACCTGCCCCATTACGCTGAGCGTTGCCGGTGATCCGCGTCTCGCGCGCTTGGTGCGCATGACTGCCGCCAACGTCGGCGCCCTGTGCTCTATGTCCGTCGATCGCATCGAGGATATTCGTATGGCTGCTGAGGAAGCCTTCATCTTTGGATGCACGGCCGTTGATTCCGACGATATTTCGATCAAATTCGATGTCGACGAATCCCATGTGGGCATGACCTTTACCTTTGGCGACCAGGCGACTGTCGATGAGGATGACCAGGCTGCCGTATATGCCGAGCTCATTTTGGCGAGTGTGTGCGACTCCTACGAAAAGACTACAGCGCCCCTGACGCTTTCCCTCGACCTCAAGGCGGATATCTAATATGACCGAACGTTCCCGGAGCGGCAAGACCGCTTGGGACAAGGAGAAAACCCGCGAGTTGTTTCGTCGTTATAAAGAGACCGGTGATCCGGATGCGCGCGAGCAGCTCGTCATGTCCCACATGAACCTGGTAAGGTTTCTTGCCAACAAATTTAAGAACCGCGGCGAGCCGCTCGATGACCTTTTGCAGGTCGGCTATCTGGGCCTGCTCAAGGCTATCGACCGTTTTGACCCCGAGCGCGGACTCGAGTTCACGACGTTTGCCACACCTACCATTCTGGGTGAGATTAAGCGTCACTTCCGCGACAAAGGCTGGAGTGTGCGCGTGCCCCGTCGCTTGCAGGAGCTCTCTGCCAAGGTCAATCAGGCTACCGACAAGCTCACTAACGAGCTTCAGCGTTCGCCCAAGGTTGAGGAAATCGCCGATTACCTGGGCGTGACCGTCGACGAGGTGCTCGAAGCCATGGAATCGTCCTCGGCCTATACCTCGGTGCCTATCGAGGCTCCCGGCGCGTCCGACTCCGACGATGCGCCTTCGATTCTCGATCGCTACGCCGACGACGACAACGAGCTCGACTTTACCGATGACCGCCTGGTGATTGAGGAGGCCATTCGCGATTTCTCGCCGCGCGAGCGCGAGGTGATCGAGCTGCGCTTTGTGAAGGGCATGACCCAGATCGAGATCGCTAAGAAGCTGGGCATCTCGCAGGTGCAGGTCTCGCGCCTGCTGCGCCGCACGCTTAAGAAGATTCAGGACAAGATCGACCCCGACGGAGTGATGGTTCGTTCATGAATGAGCACCCCCAACAAACCGACCGCACGCTGCGCGATACCCGTATTCTGACGTTGCGCATTTGGGGCGTCGTCGGCTGCATTGTCATCGCCGCCGTCATCTTTAACCTTATGGGCATCCTGGCGCCGGTCATCGAGTTTTTGGCAGTTGGCTCCATCATCGCTTTTGTGATGTCGCCGATCACCAATTGGCTTGAGCACCATGGCGTGAATCGCGGCATCGGTTCGCTTGTCGCGCTTATTGTGGTCGTTGCCGTGCTCGTCGGCGTCGTTTGTATCTTGTCGCCGATTCTCTTTGGTCAGATCATGGAAGTCCTGAGCCGCCTGCCCGAGCAGCTTCGTGTTGCTGGTGGCGACCTCAATGAGATGATCTCGCATGCCAAGACGCTCAACAACACGCCGCTCAAGGAGTATCTGGACGATAACCTTTCTTCGCTCGTCACGGTGGCGTCCAAGTACGTCTCACAGATTGCCGCCGAGCTTGGCCGCGGTGTATTCCCGCTCATTACCAATACGGCCTCGCAGCTGTTCGTCATCTTCCTGGGCTTGGTGCTTGCCTATTGGTTGGCCTGCGACTATCCCCGCATGCACCACGAGGTCTGCACCATCATTGGTCAGGAAAAGGAGACCTCGTACCGTTTTATGGTCGCGATTCTTTCGCGCTCGGTCGGCGGCTACATGCGTGGCATGGTCGTAACGTCGATCTGCGGTGGCATCCTCGCCTTCATCGGCTTTACGCTCATTGGCCATCCATACGCGGCACTCATGGCCATCTTCACCGGCATCATGCATTTGGTTCCGGTTGTCGGTCCTTGGGTGAGCGCTGCGATTGCCACCGTGCTCGGCTTTATGTTTAGCCCGATGCTGGCATTGTGGACCTTGATCGTGACCATGGTGGCACAAAATGTCACCGACAACGTCATTTCGCCTAAGCTCATGCAGAGCTCGGTTCAGGTGCATCCCATTATGAGCCTGACGGCCCTTGTTATCGGTTCGGCGCTTATGGGTCCCATCGGCATGGTCATCGCCATCCCGCTGTGCGCGGCCCTCAAGGGCATTTTCGTCTACTACTTTGAGAACGAGACCGGTCGCCAGCTCGTGGCATATGATGGCGCTGTGTTTAAAGGCACGCCGTATCGTGATGCCGAGGGCAACCCGGTCGCCGCCTACGACGCGCTTGGAGACGATACGTTCATTTACGAGTCCGAGCTCATCGGCAACGAGACTGCGCCCGAGGCCCAGGCAATGCCCAAGCCCGAGCTCGAGAATCCCTGGATTAAGCTGTCGGGTCTTCAGCCCGACGCGACAGGCTTTTTCAAGAACCCCTTCGCCAAGGATGACGATTCCAATACGGACGACGACACCAAAACCGGCATCGACGGCTCCATGGACGATTCGGATTCCAAATAGGCCTGTTAGTTGAGCTACTTCTTTGCCGGTGTCGTATACGAAACCGCTATACCCGTGGCAATTGCCATGAGACAGCTCACGATGAATCCGAACTCATACTTCAAAACGTTTGTTGCGGTCAGGGCGATAATCAACACTGTCGCAATTTGCAGAATTATCATTATTGCGAAGAGATTGATTCCTTGTTTGGCCGAAGTCGCCGAGTGAGTTTGGCTTTGTTGATTCAGGTTGTAGCTGACAACAAAAGCGACCAGTTCGCTTGATACGGGGCCGACTACATAGAAAAAGATTGCGTCAATGAAGCCTATAGTGTTGTAAGTGTTGTAAGTTGTTTCGCCGGAAAAAACAGCGTATAAAGCATATCCAAATCTTGGCTGATTCATGTATGAGTAAGAAAAGACGAAGAGCGTCAATATTGCTACTACCAGAAGTGCATTCAGGACAAATCGTTTGCTTTTCATCGATCGCTCCTTCCGGATGGTTCTTATATAGCATTTTACCAAACCCATCCCTTTCAAAGGATTGCTTAGTCCTAAATAACATGCACTTTCGCTGGAGGGTCGCTGTTTGGCGGCCCTCTTTTTTGCGCTGGGGCGGTGGGATGGTAATATCGTTACGTTTGAACTGTTTCGATGTGAAACCGAGGAGATTCCCTCTATGAGTGCTGACTACCCGTCAATGACTACGGCCGAGATTCGCTCTAAGTTCCTCAACTTCTTTGAGGAGCGCGGTCTTAAGCTCTATCCTTCTTCGTCCCTCGTCCCCGACGACCCTTCGCTGCTGCTTGCCAACGCCGGCATGAACCAGTTTAAGGAGTACTACCAGGGCAAGAAGACCATGAAGGAGATCGGCGCGATCTCCTGCCAGAAGTGCGTCCGCACCAACGACATCGACTGCATCGGCGAGGACGGCCGTCACCTGTCCTTCTTTGAGATGCTCGGCGACTTCTCCTTTGGCGGCGTCTCCAAGCAGCAGGCCTGCGCTTGGGCCTTTGAGCTCATCACCAAGGAGTTCAAGCTGCCGCTCGACCGCCTGTACTTCACTGTCTTTACCGAGGACGACGAGACCCATGACGTGTGGCGCTCCCTGGGCGTTGCCGAGGATCACATTTCGCGTCTGGGCGAGGACGACAACTTCTGGGCCGCTGGCCCCACCGGCCCCTGCGGTCCGTGCTCCGAGATATACTTTGACATGGGCGAGGAGGTCGGTTGCGGCAGCCCCGACTGCAAGCCCGGGTGCGACTGCGACCGCTTCCTTGAGTTCTGGAACCTCGTGTTTACCCAGTACGACCGCCAGGAGGACGGCTCCATGCCGGAGCTGCCGCACCGCAACCTCGATACGGGCATGGGTCTGGAGCGCATGGCCGCTATCATGCAGCACAAGACCGCTAACTACGACGGCGATCTGATGCAGCATCTCATCAAGCTCGGTGAGGAGATCAGCGGCAAGACCTATGACGCCGACGATTACTCCGGTGCCAGCCGTTCTCTGCGCATCATCGCCGACCACTCCCGCGCTGTCGACTTTATGATCTCGGACGGCATCCTGCCCGGTAACGAGGGTCGCGAGTACGTTCTTCGCCGCCTGCTCCGTCGTGCCGTGTTCCACGGCCGCCTGCTGGGCATCGAGGGCGCTTTCCTGACCAAGTTCATCGACGAGGTCAACGCTCAGATGGGCGAGGCCTATCCCGAGCTTCTCAAGAACGTCGCGCTCGTCAAGGGCATCGTCGCCTCCGAGGAGGAGCGTTTCTCCACGACGCTCGACAACGGCCGCGTTTACCTGGATGAGGCCCTGGCCGCGCTCGCCGAGGGCGCTGTGCTTCCGGGCGACGTTGCCTTTAAGCTGCACGACACCTTTGGTTTCCCCATCGACCTGACCGTCGAGATCGCCGGCGCCGCTGGCCATGACGTCGACATGGACGGCTTCGCCGCCTGCATGGAGGACCAGAAGGCCCGCGCCCGCGCCAACGCCAAGGGCGATGCCTGGGGCAGCTTCAACGACGTGTGGGTCGAGCTTTCCGACAAGGTTGCCGCGACCGAGTTCGACGGCTATGACAACGACGTCATCGAGGGCGCAAAGGTTGTCGCCATTGTTCGCAACGGCGAGTCCGTCGAGTCCGCTGCCGCTGGCGAGGATGTCGAGGTTGTGCTCGACCGCACCCCGTTCTACGCCGAGATGGGCGGCCAGCAGGGCGACGCCGGCAAGCTTTCCGCCGAGGGCGTTGCGCTGACTGTTGCCGACACCAAAAACCACAACGGCCTGTATGCCCATGTCGCGCACGTTGCCGAGGGCACGCTGACCGTCGGTGCCACCGTGACCGCCGCGCTCGACGCCGAGCGCCGTGGTTTCCTGCGCCGAAACCACACCGCCACCCACCTGCTCGACGCCGCCCTTAAGCAGGTCCTGGGCGAGCATGTCTCCCAGGCCGGCTCGCTGGTGACGCCCGAGCACCTGCGCTTTGACTTCACGCACTTCGAGGCCCTGTCTTCCGAGCAGCTCAAGGCTGTCGAGGACCTGGTCAACCAGCAGATCTTCGCTTCCAAGCCGGTCGTGACCCGTGTTATGGGCATCGACGAGGCCAAGGCCGCTGGCGCCGTCGCCCTCTTTGGCGAGAAGTACGGCGACGTCGTCCGCGTCGTCTCCGTAGGCGCCGAGGACCAGCCGTTCTCCCGCGAGCTCTGCGGTGGCACGCATGCCGCCAACACCGCCGAGGTCGGTCTGTTCAAGATCATCTCCGAGTCCTCCACGGGCTCGAATGTCCGCCGTATCGAGGCCGTGACCTCCAAGGGCGCTCTCGACTACATGGCTGACCGCCTGGCACTCGTTGACGCCGCCGCCGCTGCGCTCAAGTGCCGTGTCGACGAGGTTCCCGCCCGCGTGGAGAACCTGCAGGCCGAGCTGCGCGAGACTTCTGGCAAGCTCAAGAAGGCTCTGACCGGTGGCTCCTCCGATGCGATCTCCAGCGCCATCGACGGCGCTGTCGAGCTGAACGGCTACAAGCTCGTCGTCGCTGAGCTCCAGGGCCTTGAGGCTGCCGACCTGCGTAACGTTTGGGATACCGTGCACCAGAAGGTCGCCGGCCCCGTCGCCTGCGTCGTTGCCAGCGTGACCGAGAAGGGCACCCCGGCTCTGCTCGCTGCCGGCTCCGATGACGCCGTGAAGGCCGGTTTCCACGCCGGTAACGTGATCAAGCAGATTGCGGGCCTGGTCGACGGTCGCGGTGGCGGTCGTCCCAACATGGCCCAGGCCGGTGGCAAGAACGCCGCCGGTATCGCCGATGCCCTCGCGGCCGCCAAGACCGCGCTCGGCGCCTAAGAACCTAAGTAGTCGCTGTGGTCGCGCTCGCACTGGACATAGGGGAGACCAGGATTGGCATTGCCGTCTCGAGCCGTGATGGCAAGATGTCGATGCCTGTCAAGGTGCTTCCGGCTGCCGAGGTCACTGGCATGGCAAAGACGTTTCGTTACCTGGTCGAGGACTATGAGCCCGATATCTTGGTAAGCGGACGTCCCTTGACCATGGCCGGTGAGCCCGGCCCCCAAGCCGAGCGCGTCGCCGCCGTGGCCCAAAAGATTGCCGACGAGCTCGAACTTCCGCTGGAGTTTGAGGATGAGCGTCTGTCCTCGCAGGAGGCCAAACGAATCCTGCGAGAGCAGGGGCTCAACGAGAAACAGATGAGGGGCAAGATTGACATGATCGCCGCCAGCCTGTTCTTGCAGACATGGCTCGATCGTAAAAACGAGGAGGTTCAGCATGCCTAGTGCTTCCGATCCGCGCCAGCAGAATCGTTCACGGAAGCCCGTGCCGCGCCCTGCTCAGCCTGGCCAGCGCCCGGCGCAGCCGACGCAGCGTTCGGCTCAGCCTGCTCAGCGTGCTGCTCAACAGCCCGCCGCTCGTCCCGCGCAGCCTGCTGGCGGCGCTCGTTTTAAGCAGCAGGCTCCTGCCCAGCGCACGCAGGGGCAGTCCCGGCAATCGCGCTCCCACGCACATCACGCTCATGGCTCGCACGGTGTTGCTCCGGCCACGCGCTCGAGCTATAACACGCACGCCCGCCGTGGTGCCAAAAAGAAAAGCTCTCCGGTGCCTATGATTATCGGTGGCGTCGTCGCTGTGCTTGCGCTTGTCGCGATTGTTTTCTTTGTCGTGCCGGCCGTCAAGGGCTTCTTTGGCGGTGAGGATGCGAAAGTCGCTGCTGGCCAGCAAGTTACTATCACGATTCCCGATGGTGCCTCGGGTGACACCATCGCTTCGATTCTCTCCGAGAACCATATCGTCGATGATCCCAAGGATTATTACGCGGCGGTCAAAAAGCTCAACGCCGACATGTCGCTTAAGCCTGGCACCTACTCGTTCACCACGCTCATGGACGCGACCAATGTCGTTCAGCAGCTTATGGAGGGTCCCAATGCGGGCTCCGATGCGCTGACTATCCCTGAGGGCCTGACGGTTGACCAGGTCGCCGACCGCGTGGCCAAGGCGTACGACAGCATTTCTAAAGAGGACTTCCTTAACCAGGCTAAGGCGAGTAATTATGTGAATGATTACGCTTTCCTTAAAGACGCCGCGAACGATTCGCTCGAGGGCTTCCTATTCCCCAAGACGTATTCGCTGGGTAAGGACCCGTCTGCCGATGATGTGATTCGCGCCATGCTTGACCAGTTCAACGCCGAGTATAAGTCGCTTGACTTTGCCAGCTGCGAGGCCAAGATCAAGGAGCGCTATGGCGTGGAGATGTCCGATTACGACATCGTTAACCTTGCCTCGATTGTCGAGCGCGAGGGCCTCAACGCCGATCAGCGCGCTCATGTGGCATCGGTTTTCTATAACCGTCTGGCGGGCAAGCTCGATGGCCTGCGCTACCTCAACAGCGACGCGACCATGATGTCCGTCACCGGTGGCGAGGTTACCGCCGACGACCTGCAGAGTGATAGCCCCTATAACACCTATAAGCACGAGGGCCTGCCGCCCACGCCCATTTGCTCTCCGTCGCTCGAGGCGCTCAAGGCCACCCTTGAGCCGACCGACTCCGACGACCTGTATTTCTACATTACGCAGGACGAGGAGTATTTCTCGAAGACCTACGAAGAGCATCAACAGTCTTGGAATTGATCATGAGGATTTTTAGCCCCAAACGATATGTTGCCTCGGTCGATCGCATCGACCTCGATACCCTCTGGGCCGACGGCAAGCGCGCCATTCTGCTCGACCGCGACAACACCCTGGTGCCACGTGATACCGAGCAGGTACCCGCTGCAGTTTCCGCTTGGCTCGAGGCCGCCCATGCCAAGGGCTTTAAGCTGTGCATGGTGTCCAACAACTGGCATCGCGACCAGGTCATGGCATCGGCTCGTGAGTTGGGGCTCGAGGCCATCAGCCACGCCATGAAGCCGGCGCCATTTGCCCTCAAAGCGGGCCTTAAGCGTCTGGGCGCCACGGCCGACGAGGCCGTGCTGATCGGCGATCAGCTGTACACGGACGTGTGGAGCGGAAACTTTGCCGGCGTTGACACCATTCTGGTCAAGCCACAGGCAACCCAGGATCTGTGGTACACGCAGATCTTCCGTATCTTTGAGCGCCGGGCCCTGCGCGACCTTCCCTGCGAGGAATAGGTTTCGCCATGTCTCAGCACATCAAACACGGCTGCGACCATATCTTCTTTATCGGCTTTTTGGGCGCGGGCAAGTCGACGCTTGCGCGCAATGTGGGCACTATGTTCAAGCGTCGATTCATCGATACCGATCGTTTGGTCGTGCGTCGATGCGGCAAGTCGGTGACCGAGATATTTAAGACCGAGGGCGAGGATCGTTTTCGCGAGCTCGAGACCTCGGCACTCCGTTCGCTTCAAAGCGAGCGCAGCCTGCTGGTATCGTGCGGGGGTGGCATCGTCGAGACGCCGGTAAACATTGAGCTGATGCACGAGATGGGTACCTGCGTGTACCTCGAAGGCGACTTTGAGGATTCGTTGCGCCAGATTCGCCGCTCCGATACCCGGCCCGATTTCCGCTCGCCCGAGCATGCTGCGCGCCTGTTTGAGCATCGCCGTCCGCTGTATCGCCAGGCCGCCGATATTACCCTTGATATTCGCAACAAGTCCTTCGAGGACGTTTCCTACCTTTGTGCCGAAATGCTTTTGGAGCGTGGACTGCTATGATTCGCCGTCAACTTATCAATTTCCAAAACCGCAGTGTCGATGTCCGCGTCGGATTGGGCGCGTTCGAGGAGCTGTCGCGCATGTTTGCCTCGGCTGTGGGCAAGCCTAAGCGCGCGATGGTGGTTTGGAACGACGCCACATCCGAGCGTTTTGGCGAGGTCGTCGAGCATGCGCTGGTCGACGCTGGTTTTGCCGTGTCGCAGCTTTCGCTTGAGGTTTCGCCTGCCGGTGCTACGCTGGCCGATGCCGATGCCGTCTTTGGCGCCCTGTCGGCTAACGGCATTACCTGCGACGATCTCGTTGTCGCTGTCGGTGACACGGCGACCTGCTCGGCCGTTTGCTGGTGTGCCAATCAGTGGTGCGGTCGCACCGAGTGCGCCTTGCTGCCGACGACGTTCGACGCCATGCTCACGGTCGCGACGACCATGAAGCCGCTCGTCGCCTCGTCGGCGAATGCACTTCCCGCTATCGCGTTCCGTCCCGAGCCGGGCCTGGTCGTGTGTGACCTCGACCTTGTTCGCGAGGCGGCCCCCGAGGACCTTAAGCTCGGCTATGTGGTACTTGTTGGCACCATGCTTTCGAGCAGCAAGTCCCGCTGGAATCAGTTTGCTGAGACCGTCCCCGAGATTCTCGCGGGCGAGGAGGTCGCGCTCGTTAATGCCGTTCAGTGGTCTCAGACTGCCCGCAAGGACGTACTGATGGCCACGAACCCGAGCGCCCGCCATGCGCTCGATTTTGGTAAGACGGGGAAGCGTACCCTGCGCGCCTGCCTGGGCGATGCCGCTTCGCAGATTCCTGCCTACCAGCTGTTGTCCGAGGGCATGCGTTTTGAGGCGCGTCTAGCACATGATGCTTGCGACTTCGATATCGATTACGTTTTTGAGGTCGATGACTGCCTGGAGGACTTTGGCATCGAGGAGCTTGCCTTCGACCTGGAGCCCACCGCGTTTATCGAGGAGTTCCGTAAGCAGCAGTTCGCCCGCTCGAACCGCAGCATGTTGCCGCTGCCCGCGGCACTCGGCGCCATTCGTCTAACGAACGTTGAGGACGAGGTTCTTGAGCGTCACGCTCACGCCTACTTGGCTTCTCGCAAAGAACTTCTCTAAGATTTATTGACATCCATCGTCTTTCGTATCATGTTGAGGGACGGGTTTTCAATTGGTTGCGGTTCGCATGCGATTCCGACGTTCGGTTGAGACCCGTCCCGCACTTTTTGAGACAATAAGAAAGGAATCTGCATGTCTGAGTTTGCTGCCGGTCCTGCCGGTCGTATCGAACGTGTCCGTGCCCTGATGGTCGAGCGCGGCTACGACGCTATCGTGGTGCGCGACGAGGCCAATCTTCGTTGGCTCACGGGCGTGAAGGGCGTCTTCGACTACACCTTCGAGTTCCCGCACGCGGCGTTTATTACGGCTGACCAGTGCCTGTTCCATACCGACTCGCGCTACCTCAACAGCTTTGAGGAGAACACGCCCGCCGGCAGCCCTTGGGTCTACGACATGGACGAGGGCACCATCCCCGGTTGGGTCGCCGGCAAGATCGCGGCCAACAAGTGCCGCGTCTGCGCTGTCGAGGACGACATGCAGATCAACTTCTACCAGGGTATTCAGCGTGGTCTGGAGGACCGCTCCGTCGCCTGCATGCTGCCGCTGATGCATGACGACATCCGCAAGATGCGCGCCATCAAGGACGCCGAGGAGATCGAGCTCATGCGCCATGCGCAGTCGATCACCGACGCCGCCTTCCAGCACATGCTCGGCTTTATTAAGCCCGGCATGACCGAGAAGCAGGTTCGCAACGAGCTCGAGAACTTTATGTTCGCCAACGGCGCCGACAGCCTGGCCTTTGGCTCTATTGTGGCGAGCGGCCCCAACACCGCCAACCCGCACGCCGTGCCGAGTGACCGCGTGATCGAGAAGGGCGACTTCGTCCTCATGGATTATGGCGCGGGCTACTGCGATTATCGTTCCGACATGACGCGCACCGTCGTGATGGGCGAGCCTACCCAGGAACAGCTCGACCTGTACGCACTCGTGCGCCGTACGCACGAGGAGTGCGTCGCCGCCATCCATCCGGGCGTCGAGGGCAACGACATTTTCAAGCTTTCCAAGAAGATCATCGGTGATGCCGGCTATGGCGATTACTACAACCATGGTCTGGGCCACGGCGTGGGCATCGACATCCATGAGCTGCCCAACTTCAACCGCAGCAAGAACACCATCGAGGTCGGCTCGGTTATCACCATGGAGCCCGGCGTGTATCTGCCCGGTGTGGGCGGCGTGCGCCTGGAGGACTACGGCGTCGTCACCGAGAACGGCTACGAGCCCTTCACCAAAACCCCGCACGACCTGCACGTCATCGATTGCTAGCCCATTTCGATAGATTTTTGGGGCGGGGCGTCCGGAGTAATTCGGGCGCCCCGCGTTCTCTTTTTATGCGCTCGCTGCAGGCGCCGTCTGCAAGTGTATAATTTCGGTCGTATGTAATTTGGACGCTTGTGCGTTCTGCCCATAACAAGAAAGGTCGCTATGCCTACCATTTCTACCGCCGACTTCAAGAACGGCCTCGGTCTCCGCATTAAGGACAAGGTCTACACCATCGTCGAGTTCCAGCATGTCAAGCCGGGCAAGGGCGGCGCGTTTGTGCGCTACAAGACCCGCGACATCAAGAGCGGCCGCGTCGTCGAGAACACCTGCAACGCCGGCACCAAGTTCGAGAGCGTTATGCTCACCACCCGTGAGTTCCAGTACCTCTACAACGATGGCGCCGACTACATCTTCATGGACAATGAGACCTATGAGCAGGTTCCCGTTCCCGAGGACATGGTGGGCGAGAACTCCAAGTGGCTGCGTGAGAACGACATCTGCCAGCTGCTCTTTGCCGACGATGAGCTCATGGGCGTGACCCCGCCGATGTTCATCGAGACCACCATCGTCCAGACCGACCCGGGCTTTAAGGGCGACACCGTCCAGGGTTCCACCAAGCCGGCCACGATCGACACCGGCGCTGTCATCCAGGTCCCCATGTACCTCAACGAGGGCGAGGTCATCAAGGTTGACACCCGCGACGGCAAGTTCGTCTCCCGCGTCTAGCAACCAACTCTTCTAGGAGGACTCATGCCTCAGGAAATCAAGATTGACGGCATCGGCATTTCGCCCGATGTTCTGACCGCCATCGTTTCGCGCGCCGTGTCGGATGTCGAGGGCATCGCCTCCGTTGGCGTCAAGGACCTTGCCACCAACCTTGTCTCCATGATGCTCTCGTCCAAGGCCCCGGCTTCCGAGCCGGCGGTCGAGGCCGAGGTCATCGGCGACAAGCTCGCACTCACCGTGCGTGTCGTGGTGTTCTTTGGCTATCCGTTCAAGAAGCTCGCCGAGGCCGTTCGCGCCGCCGTGGTCGCCGCCATCGATGCCCAGGTGGGCGTCGAGGTCGAGCGCGTTGACGTTTGCATCGACGGCCTCGTTTTCCCCAAGGAGTAACCTTTGAGCCTTAAGGTTTATCGCGGGCGCACGCTTGCCCGCAGTCAGGCGCTGCAGCTGCTGTTCCAGGCCGAGGCCACGGACAGCCCGCTCGAGCGCGTCCTCGAGGGCGATTTCCTGATCTCGAAGGGTCCCCTCGACCCCTATGCGCTGGAGCTTTGCCGCGGTGCCTACGAGCATATCGATCGTATCGACTGTGCCCTGCGCGCCGTCGCCAAGAACTGGGATCTTATGCGCATGCCCGGCGCCGACCGCAACCTGCTGCGTATCGCCGTCTACGAGATGCGCTTCCTCACCGACGAGGAGGTCTCGGACGCTATCGTGATCAACGAGGCTGTCGAGATCGCTAAGGCTTATGGTACCGACCAGTCCGCTTCGTTTGTCAACGGCGTGCTGGGCAAGATCGCTCGCAGCGAGGAGCTGCCGGGCGAGGACCTGTACCAAGAGCTGCTGGCCGAGGATCGCGCTCGCGAGGAGGCACAGGCTGCCGAGGTGGCCGCCAAGGTCGCTGCCGCTCAGGCTGCCGCCGGTGTACTTTCCGAGGATGCTGACGCTGCTGAGGCCGTCGAGGCCGACTCCGTCGAGGAGTAGCCATGCCAGAGGGTTCCGTCCGCAACTTCGATGAGATCTCGGATCGCCTGGACCAGATCATCGCCACTGTTCGCTCCAAGGATACGTCCTTGGAGCGTTCGCTCGATTTGTTTGACGAGGCGATTGAGCTGGGCTCCCGAGCGGTCGATATGGTCGACAAGTTTGAGCTGACGCCGCGTGAGGCCGACAAGCTCGAGCAGGAATACGATGAGGATGCGGCAAACGAGTCCCAAGATAGACAGGCTGCATCTCCGGATACGAATGGTTGATGGCATTCATGAAACGCGTGCGTCTCGATGACGAACTGATTTCACAGGGCATCTGCGCCGATCGCGCGGATGCCCTTCGCACTCTTATGGCCGGTTTGGTTTCGAGTGGCGGTGAGCGTTTGACCTCCCCGGGGCTCAAGGTGACGCCGGGCCTGCCACTGCACGTTAAGGGGCGCATCCCGTATGTTGGGCGCGGCGGGCTCAAGCTCGAGGGCGCGCTCGATGCGTTTGGGATTGATCCGACGGACCTTGCTTGCCTCGATGTGGGCTGCTCCACGGGCGGCTTTACTGATTGCCTGCTCAAGCGCGGCGCTGCGACCGTTGTCTCGGTCGACGTGGGCCGTGCCCAGTTTGATTGGTCGCTGCGCCAAGACGATCGCGTGACGCTCCACGAGCGCACGAATGTGACGCAGTTGCCCGAGCTCGGCTACGGTGACGCTATCGACCTGGCCGTGTGCGATGTGTCGTTTACGAGTATCGCGAATATCATCGATGCCGTGCTGGCGTGCCTGAAACCTTCGGGTTCGTTTTGCACGCTCGTAAAGCCGCAGTTTGAGGCTCCGGCTGCTCTGGTGGGCGAGGGCGGTATCGTGACGGATCCCGCTGTGCGTGTTGACACACTCGTGGCGGCGATTGAGCTGTTCGCCGCAAAGGGCTTGTTCCCGGTCGACGTGTGCGTGTCGCCCATCCATGGCGCCAAGGGCAACGTTGAGTTTTTCCTGTACGGCACGAGGTTTGCCCCTGGCGAGCGCGCCGAAGATGAGCTGCAATCCCAGGTATCGGCTTTGAGCGAGAAAGCGGCAACGCTATGAAGGTCTTTCTGGTCCCCAATTACTACAAGCAAGAGGCGGTCGAGAGCGGCCTGATGCTCGAGCTTTGGCTTTCGCGCCAAGGCTATGAGGTCGCATGGGCTGCCGACCAGCGCTCCAAGATTCAGAGCACGCCCGATGTTGACGATGCCGACCTGGTCATTACGCTCGGCGGCGACGGCACGTTGCTGCGCGCCGCCCGCATTCTCAACTACCGTGAGATTCCCATTTTGGGTCTTTCCTATGGCCACCTGGGCTTTTTGACGGCGGCCAGTCCCGAGGAACGCGATATTTTGCAGGTTGTGAGCGATGCCCTGTCCGGTGAGCTCCACGTGAGCCGCCGCGCCACCATCGCCGCGGATATCGTCTCGGTGCGCGATGACGGCACGAAGGATGTCGTGCGTTCGTTCGCCCTCAACGATATGGCGCTTACGCGCGGGCCCCTGTCCGATATGGTCGAGTTTGACATCACGGTGTCCGGCCACCATATCGATCGCTTGCGCGGCGATGGTGTCGTCGTGTCGACGGCGACCGGCTCCACCGGCTATGCGCTGAGCGCCGGCGGCCCTATCGTCAGCCCCGATTACACGGGCATGGTCTGTGTACCGATTGCTCCGCATACCATTCAAGCTCGCGCCTTCTTGACCTCGCCGAGCGATGTCGTCGAAATCTTTATGTCCGATGATCGCCCAAGCGTTCCGGCCATCGCCATCGACGGACAGTTTATTACCTGCGACGGCACCGTCGAGAGCGTGGCTGTGCGTCGCGGTCCCGGCGATGTGCTGCTGCTCGATTACGGTCCCGAGAGCTTCTATAACTCGGTGAGCCGCGTGTTCTATGGAGTGCGTCATGATCGATGAGCTGCAGGTTTCTAACATTGCTCTCATTCGCGAGGCGACGTTGGTTCCGAGCGCTGGTCTAACGGTTCTGACCGGCGAGACCGGTGCCGGTAAGACCGCGCTGCTCTCGGCGCTCAAGCTCATTTTGGGCGAGCGCGCCGATTCGTCGACAGTTCGCGAGGGCGAGGCGCTTGCCAGCGTCGAGGCGCGTCTGTTTGACGGCCCGCACGACACGGAGGGCTTTACCGTACAGCGCAGCCTTTCTGCCGAGGGCCGCAGCCGCGTAAAAATTGACGGCCGCATCGCCAGCGTGCGTGAGCTTTCGGAGCGCGTCGGCGTGATGATGGATCTGTGCGGCCAGCACGAGCATCAGCGTCTGCTCGACCCGGCGCATCATGTTGCCATGGTCGATGCCTGGGCTGGGCGCGCGGCGCTTGAGGCGCTCGAGAAGTATCGCACCTGCTTTAAGGCTTCGCGAGCGGCCGCCAAGGAGCTTCGCCGTGTGGAGGAAGCTTCACGCGCGCAGGGGAGTCGCGTCGAGGAAGCGCGTTTTGCCCTCGAGCGTATCGCCGAGGTCGACCCCAAGCCAGGTGAGTACGAGGAACTCGAGGAGCTGCTGCCGCGCTCGGAGCACGCCGAGGTCTTGGTGGCGACGGCCAACGAGGCCCATGCATCGCTTGCTGCCGAAGGGGGAGCGCTCGATGCCGTGAATGGCGCCGTGGCTGAGCTTTCACGCATGGCGACCGTTGACCGCAAGCTCGGTGACATCGCCGACGCACTTTCGGATGCCTGCATCTCACTCGAGGATTGCGCCAATGAGCTGCGTGCTTATCGCGATGGCGTTGCGTTTGACCCTCGCGAGCTCGCTCGCATGCGCGAGCGGTATTCCGACCTCAAGGGCCTGCTGCGTCAGTGGGGTCCCACCATGGACGACGTGTTTGCCATGCGCGATCGCTCGCAAGAGCTGTTGTCGCTGGTAGACGATGGTGATGAGCAAATCAAGAAGGCGCGCGAAGCGCTTGGTGCGGCTGAACGCGAGCTCTTTGCTGCCGCCAAGGCACTTAAGCGCGCGCGGAACACCGCTGCCCCGCGCTTTTGTCACGAGGTTGGCCGTCAGATGGCGCGCCTGGAGATGGGCGGCGCCGAGCTCGTCTGGGAGTCGCGCGATCTTCCGCGTGCCGAATGGACGCCGGCGGGCCCTTCAAGCTACGAGCTTTTGTATCGCAGCGGCGCCGGCTTGACACCTCGTCCCTTGCGCCGTATTGCCTCGGGCGGCGAGTTGAGCCGCGTGATGCTGGCGAGCAAGGTTGTCCTCGGTAATGCGGATGGCGTGGATACGCTGGTGTTCGATGAGGTCGATGCCGGTGTCGGCGGCTCTACTGCGCGTGCCCTTGCGAGCGTACTGGCAGATCTCGCCGCTACGCATCAGGTGCTTGTCGTAACCCACCTGGCGCAAGTCGCGGTCATGGCCGACAAACATTATGTGGTCAGTAAAGAGCCCGGCGACGTTCCCCAAACGCACCTGGACGAGGTGACCGGCGATGCCCGCACCGCAGAGATCTCCCGTATGCTGAGCGGCGATCAATCGGAGGCAAGCCTAGCGCACGCCAGGCAGATGCTGGAAGAAGCGCGTGCTTAGACCGAGCCGCCACATGCATGTCCGACCCGGAAGCCACGAAACCGGCCCATCTACTACGTTTAATAGGCTATCGGCAACCATGCCAAGAATTGCAAAAAGAAAACCGCAGGTAGAATGCCTGCGGTTTTCTCTATTTTTGGTATGCGGTTGGGCCATACGGATAAAACGTAGTAGATGGGCCGGTTTCGTGCCGAGCGGCGTTTGTTGGCTCCCTAAAATGTCTACTCCACGACCTTATCCGGTTGGATGAGTTCCTCATAGTAGCTGATGTGCTCTCGGGCGTCCTCGATTTCGGGCAGCAGGAAGTTGTAGATGACCTCTATGATCATCGTGGCGCTCATCTTGGAGAATGCGAAGTCGCCCGTTGTCAGCAGTGCCTCGTGATTGACGGTATTAAAGGTGTAGTCGGCTAGGCGCGCAAGTGGAGACTTGCTGTCGCTGCTGATGACGACTACAGTGGCGCCGCAGTCGCGAGCCGCTTTTGCCATGCGATTCAGTCGGCGCGACTTGCCAGAGTTCGAGATCAGCACGATAACGTCGCCGGGGCGCAACGTGAGCGCAAAGCCGATTGATGTCTCGCTGATGGTGCTCGCCATGCAGCGCAGGCCCAGCTGTGAAAACTTAAATGTCGCATCGAGCGCGACCGCGTTCGTATTGCCCACGGCGGCGAACTCAATAACGCCGGCATTCTTAAGCGCGTGCACAACTGCGGCCAACGTGTCGTGATCAATGCCGTCGATGGTCGCATTAAGCTCACTCACCTTGGCGGCGAGGATATTTTTAAGGCTCTGCTCCATGTTGTCGAGCGAGACCTCGTCGGTCAGGCCCTCGTTGCGCTGACTCTCCAAGTCGCGCGCCAACGAAAACTGAAAGCTGCGGAAGCTGCCAAAGCCCAGCTTGCGGCAAAAGCGCGAAACCGTCGCCTCGGACGTGGCAGCGGCGCGCGAGAGCTGGGCGGCCGTCAGGCGCGGCGCCTCGGACTGGTGCTCCAATATATAGTCGACAATGCGCTGCTCGGAATCGCTGTACCCTTTGTGCGTGCTAATAAGGGAGAGCGCGCTCTTGCTGCTATCGGTCATGGATGGCTCCTGGTTGGCATGAAAATCGGACTCGTTTTTCATGCCATAGTATACGGGCATTTTCAATTACAAGATACACCTTGCCGTTTCAAGTG
>CAUDVX010000027.1 GCA_958452935.1 uncultured Collinsella sp.
GACCAGCAGCGCAGCACAAGCTCGAAAAATTAATAGACACACGGTAGTCATTGGGAACGTCGATGTTTTGACAATGCCAGCGAGCGCCACCCAGAGCGAACAAGTTGGCATGAAAAAGGCACGGCATAGACCTTCTGGTCATGCCGTGCCTTTTGAATGACAAATTGTCGCTCTGGGTGGCGCGCAGCGTCGACTGGTCCGCCGTTCGTCAGAATGGCGGAACCTCTAGAGCAAAGTGACGCTAAAGCTGCGGACGTCCGTCTCGCCCGGCGCCAGCGTAATGGTGTTGACCTTGTGCTCAAAGACGTCGTCCTCGGTGTCCATGGTGGTGTGACCGGTCCAGGGCTCGAGCGCCACAAACGGGGCATCGTTGGCGGCAGACCACACGCCGATGTACTTAAAGCCCTCAAAGTCGATCTTGACGCCGTGGCCCGACTTGCGGCCACGCAGCGTGAGCGTGGAGCCCGGGGTATCGGTGAACATGATGGCATCGTTATCGAAGCTGCGGTGCGTGATGGGCAGCACGTCCGAGTTATCGGGAGCCTTGTAGCTGCCCTCGAACGTCATGAGGCCATCGGGCGTGATGATGGGGGCCTCATTGGTCCAAGCCTCGGTAAATGCCAGCTCGTAATCCTCGAACGTCTCGTCCTCGGCAGCGGGGGCGGGCACGTTAAATGCAGGGTGACCGCCCACCGAGAACGGCAGGTCCACGTCGCCGGTGTTGGTGACGGCAAAGGTCTGCGTGAGCGTGGCGTCGCCGGTTAGGGCATAGGTCATGTTGAGCTTAAAGTGGAAGGGGAAAGCCTTGAGCGACTCAGGCGTGTCGGTGATCTCGTAGGTGACGGACGAGCCGTCCTCGGAGACCTCGACCAGCTCGTGCTCGACGATGCGCGCGAGGCCGTGGCGCGGCATCTCGCAGGTGCCGGCCGCAGACGTCGCCGTGTTGTTGCGCAGTGAGCCCACGATGGGGAACAGGATGGGCGCGTGCTTGCCCCAAAAGGTGAGATCGCCCTGCCACAGATACTCGTTGCCGTTGAGGGCAAGGCCCGTGAGCTGGGCACCCATGGAATCGATGGCCGCGGTGAGGCCGCCGCGCTTGATGGTGGTGACGGTGGACATGCTACTTCCTCCAAAAGTAAACAACAGTGTCGAGGGCTATTGTCCCACTCTTGGCGGCAAGGAGAAGCGGCAGGCGCAGTTATTGAGCGATTGCGTAAAGGTCGAATCCGCCCTGCGGCGTGCTGTCGACCGTATCGGGCGCCTGCGAGTTAAAGCTCACGGGAACCATGCGCTTTGAGGCACGGAAGCACGTGCCATCGGTGGCGACGGGCGGCTCGTCGACCGTGAGCTCGTAGTCGCCGGGCTTGAGCTCGATGCCGTCGCCAGCGGAGTTGACATATTGATACTCGTCAATCGCCTGCCCCCTGAGTGTGCGGCCCACGATGTGGATGAGCATCTGGCTGTCGCCGCGGGCGGTGTCCCATGTCGCACCGTCCTTGACCTCGACCGACACATGCACCGAGCGCGTGCGGCTGAGCGATTGCTCGACAGACATCTCGACCTTGGCGGCATCTTTGCGCTGTTGCTCCACATGGCTCCAGACGTTTCCGATCGCCGAGCAAGCGATGACACCGGCCATAAAGGCGATGAGGATGGGGCCGAGCGGAGAGCGACGGGCCGCGCCTTCCTCACGAGCTAGGTTGGGGCGATGCGTGGGGGCGGGCGCCCGGGCACCCTGCGCGGGCACGTCGAGTATGCTGAAGGATGCCGTGCTGCCGGGGTCGATGTTATGGCGCGGCTGCGGGGTCTTGGCCGGCGAGATGGACATGTCCGCCGGCTCACCGAGTGTGGCCGTGGCATCGGCCTTAGCCTCGTCGGCCTCGGCTTGGGCCCAAGCCTGCTCAAAGGTCAGGGGCTCGGCGGCATCGGAGGCGGCATCAGGCTCGACAGCGGCATCGTTGCCGGTCTCGTCCTCGTCGCTCGACACGTCACGCGGCGCGGGCTCGTCCCACTCCTCGTCCGGAGCCTCGCCCTCGCTATACCACCATTCAAAGTTATCGATATCCATACGGGGCGCCCCTTAGGCCTCGCAAATAAACACTTGCTAGCCTTATACCCCCAGACGGCACTGGAGCTCGCCGGCACAGACAGGAAAACCGTCACAACATTCGACGCTTTTCCTCGATTTCGAGATTTTCGCCGAATGTTGTGACGGTTTGGGCGACTGGCTGGCAGTGCAATGCGACAAAGGGACTGTCTCTTTGTCGCATTCTGTTAGAGTTGCAGGGATTGAATCCCGCTTATTCATGCGACATTGGAGTGACAACCTTGACCGCCGCAACCACGCCTAAAAGTAAGTCAACCGCCGCCGCGCTCTCCCCCGCGCGCACTAAGCTCTGCCTGGCGCTGCTCGTGTTGTTAGGCTTTTCGCTCGGCTGCTCCGAATTCGTGGTCATCGGCATCGAAAGTGACTTGGCGACGGAGCTCGGCATATCGCTTGCCACCGCGGGCCAGCTCATCAGCGTGTTTGCGCTTGTATACGCCATCGCCACGCCGGTGCTTGCGCTCAGCACGGGGCGTTTTCGCCGCTACCAGCTGCTCGTGTGCTACGGCATCGTCTTTGTGCTGGGCAATCTTGTCATGGCTCTGGCGCCCAACTTCCAGGTGCTGTTCATCTCGCGCATCATCCTGGGCTCCGTCTCTGGCGCACTGCTCGCCGTGGGTGTGACGTACATCCCCGAGCTGCTGTCCCCGCAGCAAACTTCGCTTGCCATCTCGGTAGTATATGGTGCGTTTTCCGTGGCAATGGTCTTTGTCACTTCGATCGGCAAGTTTGTGGCCGACACGCTCGATTGGCACGTGGCCATGTACGGCACGCTGGCCTTTGCCGTTCTAATCTGCGGAGCGCTCGTGGCGTTTATGCCGCGCGCCGGACAGACCGACGAGCCCGCCACTTTTCGCGAGCAGGCGGGTCTGCTACGCGAACCGAGCATCATCACCGGCATGCTCATCTTTTTGTTTGGCGTGGGGTCGGTCTATGTGTTCTACGGCTACGTGACGCCTTATCTTGAGCAGGTGCTGGGCATGGGCACGGTCGAAGCCAGCACCACGCTCATGGCCTATGGCGTGTTCTGCCTGATCTCGAACATCCTGGGCGGATGGATCGATGCGCGCTTTGGCATGAAGGCGCTGCTTGTGACGTTTGTGCTGCAGGCTGCGGCATTACTCGGGCTGTTTGCTGTGGGCGGCACCATGCCGCTCGCGCTGGTCTTTGTCTTTAGCTTGGCGCTGCTCATGTACCTGTTCTCGGTGTCGTGCATCACGCACTTTATGGATGTGGCACGCAGCCGCCATCCCAAGTCGATGGTACTCGCAAGTTCGGTTGAGCCCATGGCGTTTAACGTCGGCATTTCGTTTGGCACCGCGGTAGGCGGCGCCGTGGTAAGCGGCGTTGGCATTGCGTACGTGGGCGCAGTGGGTGCCGCGTTCTCGCTTGTGGCCTGGGCGCTCACGCTGGTGACGATTAAGCTGGCTCGCTGGGAGCGTCGCCGCGGGTAGCGCAATTGCAGCCAAAAGCCGCAGCACCGCCCGCCATCTTTTACCGCCTAGCGTTCGCTCCCGCAGCCATGCAACACGTCGCCTGCCGCCCAAGTCAGTATCTTTCCCGGCGCTATTTAACCACGCAAAACGCATCCTGTTAAGATTATCGCTATCGTTTTTCGCAATCTGAAAATCGATAGAATCGCAGGTAGAGCTTTCGTAGTCTGAAATGGTCAATCCACACGAAAGGGGTTTACCACATGGACAAGAAAGCAGTTGTAATCGCCGGGGCCGGCAGCACCCACACCCCTGGCATCATCCAGAGCCTATTGCAGAAGAAAAACGAATTACCGCTGCGCAAACTCGCCCTGTACGACATCGACGAAAAGCGCATGCATCTCGTCTACGACATCATGAAGCAGTTCATCGAGCAGGAAGCTCCTGACATCGAAGTTGTCGTGACGACCGATCCCGAAAAGGCATTCACCGATGTCGACTTTGTCTTCGCGCAAATCCGCCAGGGTGGCCTTCAGATGCGTCGCCAGGACGAGCGCATCCCTCTCAAGTACGGTTGCGTGGGACAGGAAACCTGCGGCGCCGGCGGTTCGATCTCCTATGGCATCAGGTCCATCCCCGGCGTCTTCGACCTCGTACGCTACGCCAAGAAATACAGTCCAGACGCCTGGATCCTCAACTATTCCAACCCCGCCGCAGTTGTCGCCGAGGCCACGCGTCGCGAGTTTGGCAACGACCATATCCTTAACATCTGCGATATGCCCACGGCTATCTTGCTCTCGTACTCTAAGATGCTCGGACTTCCCAGCTGGCGCGATATCGACCCCATGTATTTTGGACTCAATCACTTTGGCTGGTTTACCAAAATCTACGACAAGCAGGGGCGCGATCGTCTGCCGGAGCTCCGTCAGATGATTCTCGAGCACGGCATGGCCGTGAGCGACAAGCATCACAAGGACAAGGACTGGATGCACACCTGGGGTCAATACGTCAAGATTGTGAAGGACTATCCCGAGTATCTGCCCAACAGCTACCTGCAGTACTACCTGTACTCCAAAGACATGGCAGATGACATGGACCCCAACTGGACGCGCGCCGACAACGTCATCAACGGACGCGAGAAGGAGATGTTTGCCGAGCACGACAAGTACCTGGCAGATCCCGCCAATTACAAGAGCCCCGTACAGAGCTTCACGGTCTTTGGCGACTTTATCGTCGACGCAGCCGCCTCTATCGCCTACAACAAGTGCGAACGCTATCTCGTAATCGTCGAGAATAACGGCGCCATCCCCAATCTGCCCGACGACGCCATGGTCGAGGTTCCCGCCTACCTGCGCTCTTGGGGCCCCGAACCCATCAGCCAGCCTGCTATCCCCACCTTTTACAAGGGGCTTATCGAAGAGCAGAATGCCAGTGAGAAGCTCGCCGTCGACGCATATTACGAGCATTCCTACCAGAAAGCGCTCGAAGCCATCGCAATCAACAAGACCGTCCCTTCGACTACCGTCGCGCGCCAAATCCTCGACGACCTGATCGAAGCAAACGGCGATTATTGGCCGACCCTGTCCTAACTCCCCGCGCATCGAAGGAACATCATGAAAGAAAGCAAGCTCTACAGCGAGTTCCAGAGACTCGGCAAGGTGCTCATGGCGCCGGTCCTCCTCCTTCCCGTTTCCGGCATTTTGGTCGGTCTGGGCTCCGCCCTTTCCAATGCTAACCTCATCTCGCTCTGCCCGTTTTTGGGCACCGAGCCGATGGTGATCTTTAGCACGCTCATCAAAGCAGCCGGCAACGTTATCAATGGTAACATCTCGGTTCTCTTTGCGATCTGCATCGCCTACGGTTACGCCAAGGCCGAGAAGGCGACCGCCGCACTCTCAGGCTTCATCGGCTACATGACCATGAACACGATCATGGGTCAGCTGCTTATCCTGCTGGGCATCATCGATCCCGCCAACCTGCAGACCGGTCAGAACGCCATCCTGGGCGTAACCACACTCGACACCGGCGTATTCGGCGGCATCATCATCGGCTTGGTAGTCGCGTGGATCCACAACCGATTCTATAAGGTGCAGCTTCCGCCGGTGCTCGGCATCTTCAACGGCACACGCTGCGTCCCTGCCCTCACCGTCGTTTTCGCGAGCCTGGTGGGCGTTGCGCTCGCCTTCGTGTTTCCGTTTGTGCAAACCGGCCTAAAGGCCGCCTCGACACTCATCGATTCCACCGGGGTGTTTGGCGCGTTCATCTATGGCTTCTCCGAGCGCATGCTTCTGCCCTTCGGCCTGCATCATTTCATCTACCTGCCGTTTTTCTTCACTTCTCTGGGCGGTAGCATCCAGGTTGACGGCCAGACCGTCGAGGGTGCTGTCAACATCTACAACGCCATGCTCAACACGCCCGGCATGATGTACGACATCGACATCTCAAAATACGTCATGAACGGCAAGGTGCTGTTCGCTATGTGCGGCCTGCCTGCGGCGGCGCTCGCCATCTACCACTGTGCCCGTCCCGAGAATAAAAAGAAGGTCGGCTCCCTCATGATCGCCGCCGTCATTCCGGCCGCCATTATGGGCATAACCGAACCGCTCGAGTACTCCTTCCTCTTTGTGGCGCCCGTACTCTATGTGGTCCACGCCCTGCTGTGCGGCATCGCGTATGTACTCACCTACCTGGTACAGTTCAATGTGCCCGGGCCTTCCGCCTTCGGCGGACCGCTCCTCTCGTGGATCTTCAACGGCATCATGAACGCCGACAAAGGCTCCAACTGGTTCTGGCTTATTCCGCTCGGCATCGCTTACTTCGGGATCTATTACGTGCTGTTCCGCACCTTTATCAAGAAATTTGACCTCAAAACCCCGGGCCGCGAGGATGATGACACGCAGGCAGCGGATGACGCGTCGGCCATCGACTCCAAAGCATCTGTCCAGGTAAGCGAGCTCATCCCGCAGATCGTGGAAGCCGTGGGCGGCGCCGATAACATCTCGGGTGTCAACGCCTGTTTCACCCGCCTGAGGCTCAGCCTCAAAGACACCGCCCTAGTCAAGGACGATAGCGTCTTCACCAAAGAGCTCGGCGCCAGCGCCATCGTGCACGTTGGCGGCGGTGTTCAGATCGTTTACGGCAATAAAGCTTCTGTCTACAAAGTCGAAATGAGAGAATACTTGGGCATGGAATAAATCCGTCCCATAGCTTCACCACAATGCTCCGGAGATGGCATATCCGCTCCGGGGCATTATTGTTTGGAGTGATTTGAATGTCGATGTACGAGGTCTATTCGAACCTCAGGTCTTGTATCGAAGACGTCGAGAAGGGCGGCAGCCTTGACGCCCACATCGCACTCTACGCCCTTTCCCATCACGACGAGGTCCCAGAGCTCTCAATAGAAGAACTTGCCCGCGCATGCAATACATCGCCCGCGACCATCTCGCGCTTCTGCAGGCGCGTAAACGGCTCGAGCTTTCGATCGTTCAAAGAGCAAGTTGACGACTTCAACGCTTGGCTCCAGCGTGAGACAACCGAGACAAGGGCTCATAAGCAAATCGATATACCCTGGTATTTCGATATCGTAGAGACCTCTTTGCTTGAAACAAAACGCCTGCTCACTGAGGATCGACTCGAGCGGGCCGTTGACTGGCTTCTCGATGCGCAAAATGTCTACGTATACGGAAGCTCATTCTCCAATCTCGTCGCCCGCTCACTCTGCGAAAAGCTGAGCCGCGTAAACCGACTGTGCTTCTCATTTGGCTCCGTCAAGGGACAGGAGACGTCGCTCTGTCTGCTCCAACCCGACGATCTAACCGTCTTTGTATCGTTCTCAGGGAAGACGAGCCATATCTTCAATCTTTACGTTGAGGCCAAGCGGCGAGGTTGCCGCGTCATTTGGATATCGAGCAACATGGCATTCGATAACAACGGGGCACGTGAGCTCTTGCTACCCGTAAGCGCGGAGTCACTCAGCGAGTACTCGACCGCCCTGGTAGAGGGCATGAGCCTACAAAGCGCGGTTAACGCTCTGTATATCAGCTGTGCAAATCGACTTCGGGCGCAGCGCTAGCCGCAAACACGCTAGGACCGAAAAGAATGCACCTCGCCATCGCAAGGCTTCCGAATACACGATAGGCAGTGCCAAAAGAGAGCAGCAAGCGCATCATGTACTTGCCCATTCGCCCCAAAACAGCACAGGTCGGCGCCCGATTGAAGAATCGGACGCCGACCTGTATTAATCTTGATCGTGTGTTTGGGGCGTTTATTCCATACCCAGCAGCTCGCGCATTTGGGTTGCGTAGTTAGATGCCATGTTGCCGTAGACAATCTGCACGCCGCCGTTAACATGCACGATGCCACGCGCTTCGAGCTTTTCGGTAAACTCGGCGTCATCAACCACCTTGTCGCAGTCATTGAGCTGGATGCGCAGACGGGTGAAACAGGCCTCGACAGACTTAATATTGTTGTCGCCGCCCACTGCCTCAACGATGGCGGGAATGAGGTCGCTGATCACGGTCTTGGGAGCCTTTTCGGCCTCATCGTCAGACTCTTCCTCGCGGCCGGGGGTCTTAAGGCCCTTCTTAAGAATGATGAACTTGAAGACGAAGTAGTACACCACGAAGTAGATGGGGCCGAGGAACAGGATAACCTGCCAGTTGGAACCCTTTGCGGCGCCCATGATGCCATTAAAGATAAGCGACAGGAGCGGGCCGCCGAAGGACGCGGAACCGGCCACGTTGAACTGCAGGATATAGGTCAGCGCATAGGCAAGACCAGCCATGAGAGCGTGGAACACGTAGAGGATGGGCGCGATAAACAGGAAGGAGTACTCGAGCGGCTCGGTAATGCCGGAGAGGATGCAAGGCACCACGATGGCGATCATGAGCGCAGCGGTCTTCTTCTTGTTCTTGGGAAGTGCCGTCTTGTAGAAGGCGAGTGCAGCGCCGGGCAGGCCGAACATGGCGAAGATAACCTTGCCGTTCATGACAAAACGGCTGACCTCGATGTTAAACGGCGTGCTGGGAGAGCCCAGGATCGCGTTGTAGATATTGATAGCGCCCTGAACAGTCTGGCCGTCGATGGTCTCGACGCCACCGAGCGACGTGAAGAAGAACGGCAAATAGACAAAGTGATGCAGGCCAAAAGGCAGGAGCATGCGCTCGCCGGCGCCGTAGACAAATGCACCAAAGGCACCCGTAGTCTTGATGAACTCGGACAGCGCACCGAGAGCGTTCTGAATAAACGGGAAAACAAAGGACATGACCAATGCGAGGATGCTGCATGAGAGCAGCGTCACCGCCGGAATAAAGCGTGTGCCGTTGAAGATGGAGAACACGGCAGGCAGCTCAATCTTGTAGTAACGGTTATGCAGCCATGCGACGATTGCACCCACCAGAAGACCGCCGATAACGCCAGTGTCGAGCGTGGTGATGCCGAGGATCGTGCTCTGGCCCGTCGTAAGATTCGCGGGATCGATAACGCCAGTCGCCGCAAGGAACGTGCCCATCACGGAGTTCATGCACATGTAGCCCAAAAAGCCACAAAGCGCCGCGGTAGCCTTCTCGGACTTGGCGAAGCCATAGGCGAGACAAATCGAGAAGATAACCGGGATGTTGTTCATAACGATGCCGGCTGCAGCCTTAAGAATCGAAAAGAAAATCGCAAAGCCCGGAGCAGCCAGCCAGGGAACGGCTGCCGTAAGGGTTGGGCTGGTAAAGGCATTACCAAAGCCCTGAAGGATGCCGGCAATTGGCAGAATCAGCACAGGCGTCATGAGGACTTTGCCCAGGCGCTGGAACTTTGCCAGCAGCTCATCTTTGTTCATGGGATACCCCTCTTAAAGAAACGGGGCGTACAGCTCTACAATCCACACGCCCCATAACAGTTATCATGCACTATAGAACTAGCTACTTAAGCTCCGGCCAGTAATCCTTATTGGCCTCGATGAGCTTATCGAGCACCTTACGCGCCTTCTTTGCGTCACCGACCAGACGATTAAGCGTGAGTGCCTGCAAAGCCTTCTCGTAGGAACCCTCCATCCAAGCCTCAACAGTCAGGCGCTCATAGGCGTACTGGTTCTCCATAAGACCGCGATAGAAGGTACCAATCTTGCCAACGGCATAGGGCTGCGGGCCATTGGCGCCCACGCTTGCTGCGACCTCGACCATGGCGTCATCGGGCATACCCTCGATAATGCCGTTGTTGGGCACGATGACAATGAAGGTCTTGTTGGTGTTGCGATAAATGGCCGAGGTGATTTCCACGATCATATCGCCATGAGCATCGTTCTGCACAACCGAGGAGTTCTTTGCGGTGCCGACTTTGGCAACACGCTCGCACTCGGCGAACACGCGCTTCTCACGACCGTTGATGACCTCGTCGGAACGAGTGTAGTCGGGGTCGAGGTGAGCGACCTTGTACTCGGGATACAGATAGTACTGCAGATAAGTGTTGGGCAGATAGTCGGGGAAGTCCTCGAGCATGTCCTTGACCATGGCGTAGGTGTCGAGCCAGGACTGGTCACGCTGCTCGGCATCGGCAGGAAGGAAGCCGTTCTTCTCCGTGTACTCCTTAATCTGCGGGACGAGGTCATGGCCCTCTTCATCGTAGATGTGCTTGAACCAACCGAAGTGATTGAGGCCAAAGTACACGGGCTCCGTCTTGCTCATATCGCGACCGAGCAGGCGACCGTAAGAGCGCATGAGGTTGACGGGCTGATCGCAGATGTTGAGGACGCGATGCTCATCGGGCAGGACGCGCTCGAGACCATATGCCACAATAGCAGCCGGGTTGGTGTAGTTGATAATCCACGCCTCCGGGCTATGAGCGCGAACGTCGTTGACGATCTCAACCATGTCATGCATGGAGCGCATACCGTAAGCCATGCCGCCAGGGCCCACCGTTTCCTGGCCGATGATTCCCATATGCAGCGGAATCTTCTCGTCCTTGCTACGCATCTCGTAGCCGCCGGTACGAATCTGGCAGAGCACAAAGTCGACGTCGGTGTAAGCCTCGTCCTTATCGGTGGTGTAACCAAACTCCACACCGGGCTCCTCCTCAGCGAAGAGGATCTTGCCAAACTCGCCGATCGGACGCTGACGCTCGGCATCGATGTCATAGAGCATCACGCGGTTCAGCGGCAGAATGTCCATGTGCTTGGTCAGGGCTTTAAGAATGCCAGGGCACCACGTGGAGCCGCCGCCAACGATCACAATATTGAGCTTATCCTTCATGTTCCGTCCCTCCAGGGTTGGCTGATCGGTGTTCTCGAAGACCTTGGGCTCCGCGGTTGTCCTCGGCTTGCTTCGTTTCGATTGATATTTTGCGACATAAGGTCATTTGAGAGTCCCCGTGTGGGCCAATGCGAAACGGGGACACATGATTTCGCTCACGACACAGATATGTGTAGGCAGACACGCGCGTTTGCCCAGTTCATGGGCAATAGGCAATCTTGACCGATTACCGATTTCTCACCTGGCAACACAAAGCGGTACCATATATACGACGAGGTGCGAGGGGCTGAAACATCTTATGAAAAATCAAGAATCTTTTTATGATCATGTGCGAGCTGGCGAGAGCAAGCTCAACGATCTCGAAAGCGAGATCATGCGCTACATCATCGAGCTGCGTGATGATATTGACGATGTCACGCTTAAGAGCGTTGCTGAACGGTTCTTCGTCGCTCCCAATACAATCGTCAGGCTTGCTCACAAGCTTGGCTTCTCGGGGTTTACAGAGCTCAAACAATCGTATTCCGCCTCGCTCGACCGCAATCGATTCACTATCGAGGCGCTTCCTCTTGATACCCAGCTCGTACAGACCAAAGATCTGCTTAACGACCGGGTCATCGATTCGGTCGTGAGTCTTATCCAGGACGCCTCGCATATCGTGTTCTTCTGCTCGGGCTTTTCGAAGTACCCGTGCCTCGAAATGGCTGAAAAGCTCAAAATAATGGGCAAGAACACCGATACGCTCAGTGAACGCCATGTCATGAGGCATTACGCAGAACTCCTCGGCAAAAACGACCTGGTCTTCAGCGTTTCCGTAAGCGGCGAGACGCAGGTGTCTATTGACGCCACATCGATAGCCAAAACGCGCGGATGCAAGGTCGTCACGCTCACCGGCTTTTCTCGAAATTCTCTCTCGAAACTAGCCGACTACCCTATCTACACCGTGCAAAAAGAAATCCGCTTGGGCAGCATGGACCTCGACAGTCGATTGATGTTCTATTACGTTTTCGAATTGATATTTGAGCGCTACTTCAAACTGGCCAAGAAATAAAACTTGGCATGCGCCCGGCTTCGACTCTTTAGCAGCCTTCTATATGAAAGGTATCGCCCTATGCAACGCGTACTGTTTATCTGTCATGGGAACATCTGTCGCTCGACGATGGCTGAGTCGGTGTTTACCGAGCTGGTGCGGCGCGCCGGGCGCGCGGGCGAATTTGTCATCGATTCCGCGGCGACTTCAACTGAGGAGATTGGCAACCCGCCGCATCATGGCACGGTCGCCAAGCTGCGCGAAGTCGGGATTCCCGTCGTTGCGCACCGTGCCCGCCAGGTGCGTCGCGCGGAGTATGGCGACTGGGATCACATTGTCTATATGGATGCTGAGAACGCGCGGGGCCTGCGTCGCATCTTTGGCGACGCAGGCCCCGACGGAAAGATTACGCGCTTGCTCGATTGGACCGAGTGTCCCGGCGACGTGGCCGATCCCTGGTACACCGGCAATTTCGATGCCACGTACCGCGACGTACTCGCCGGCTGCACGTCCATGCTCGAGCAGCTGTAGGCAAGCGAGGCCGCGGGCCACGCCTTCGGCGCGAAACGAGCGTGGATAATCTCCCACATGAAAAACGAGCGTGGAAAATCTCCCACTTTGAGCGTTCAAGTGCGCCCTAAACGGGAGAAAATCCACGCTCATTATCTCGGTGGGAGAAAATCCACGCTCGACTACTTGTCGACGATCTCGGCAAGCCAGACGTTCAGCGTATCGACTTCGGGGCAGCAGAACTTTGCCGTGCCGGGCTCGTTTCCAGGCACGGTCCCGCCATAGCGCAGGATATCGATATAGGGAAAGCCCACGTGGCAGGCCATGGCGCACATCTTGCCGCGATCTCGGTCAAAGTCAAAGACGTCGCCCGGCTTGTGACCGTGGTGGCAGCGGCACGCACCCAGCTGGTCCACGCAGCTCACGCGGATGCGCGGACGCTTGCCACGCGGCGCGCCGAGCGGCTTGTTCTCGCCCGCAGGCTTGATGCCGCCCTCGCCGGCGTTACTCATGGTCAATCACATCCAGGCAGGCCTCGATGGGAAGGCCAGCCGACTTGTCCTCTTGGCCGGCATTGCGCTCGATAAGCTCAGCCACCACACGCATGGCATCGGACGTCGCGCGCTGCAGACTCCAACCTGCCATAACGCGGCCGACGAGCACCGCCGAGAACGTGTCGCCCGTGCCCGGGAAGTAGACCGGAATGAGCTCAAAGGGAATCGTAAAGTACTCCCCCGCCACATGGTCGTAACCGATAACCGCGTTCGTGCCATTGACTACGGCGCTCGTAATGACCACAGACTTGGCACCCAGCTCACGCACGGCGTCCACAAGGGCGCGGGCCTCATCGGGCGTAATTTGCTCGGCGATAGGCCTATCGGCAAGCAGGCACGCCTCGGTATAGTTGGGCACCGCGTAGTCTGCGCACTCCAGCAGATGCCGCATAAGGCCAATCGTGGACTCGGGCACGCCCGCATAGAGCTTGCCGTTGTCGCCCATGATGGGGTCGACGAACACCTTGGTGCCCTTTTGCGCACGGCGGTGGCAAAAGTCCGAGATGATGCGCGTCTCTTCCTCGGTCACGATAAAGCCGGTCGAGATGGCGTCGAACTCAAAGCCGAGCTCCTCCCAGATGGCGAGGCTTTGGCGCACGTACTCGGTGGTGTCGTGGATGTAGAACTTGGGGTAGTTGAGCGTGTCGGAAACGAGCGCCGTCGGCAGATTATGGATACGGTAGCCCATGTGCGACAGCACCGGCAGCATGGCGGAAAGTGCGACCTTGCCGTAGCCGCACATATCGTTGATCAGCAGCAGCTGAGTGTTCTTCATGAGGGTCTCCCTTGGTTCGGGCGCGGCGCAGCAGCGCCACAGTGCGACTAAGTGTAGCGCAGGGGACGTTGCGAGCGGAGTCGAGCGGCACGAAGGGCAAATTGTTGCGGAAAGGTTTCGGAAACGAGGGGCTAGCTTGCTTCATTGCGGCTCATTTGCCGCCACTTATTCAGTGCCATTTCAAAACTATGCCGGATTACGGGGCTGAACCTGAATGAGCCAACCACACCCCCTATTTTCAAATCATAGCGAGCCTTCTACCTGCGGTTTTCTTTTTACCAATTTCGGCATGGTCGGCAATCCGTCGTTCAGCCCCGTAATCCGGCATAGTTTTTAAGTTAGTCGTTGGGGACGTTCTTAAATGACTAGGCAAACAAGAACGTCCCCAACGACTATCATGCCGCCGAAGTTGAAAGGCAGATTGCCGCTCTGGCGGGTTTGCAGCGTCGAGCCGTTACGCGGTTTGGTAAAACCGCGTAACCACTAGTTTGGTACCTTGACAATCAATCTATGCGCTCCTAAATTAGTTAGGCACAAAACAATTCATCTACCTAACTAAGGAAAGGAGCGAAGCTTAGATATGTGTGTTGAACCACTCGTCCTTCCGCATGAGCCCGGCGGTGACCCGTCGCAACCGGTAGACATACCCGAAGCGGTCAGCGCCGAAGACAAACTCGCCAAGCGCATCCTGAGCGGCCTGGGCTTTTGCGGCCATTACATGCATTTTCATGGCGGAGGCGTGTCCGGCAAGGCACCCATCATCTGCCTGCTGGCCAAGCAGCCCGGCGGCGAGATGTCGCAGCAGGAACTCGGCATGCACTTTGACCTCAAGCCGGGGTCGCTTTCCGAGATCCTGTCCAAGCTCGAGGTCAACGGCCTCATCGAGCGCAGCCGTAACCCCAAGGATCGACGGCAACTCACCATTCGCCTGACCGAAACCGGCCGGGAAAACGCCCGCATCGACCAGGCGGCCCGCATCCGCTTTAGAGAACGGGCCTTTAGCGCGCTCACCCACGACGAGCGCGAGGACCTCGCCGAAATGCTCGAGAAAATCCGTGTAACCTGGGAGGAACTGGATGATTAAAACCCTCATGGGCAGCATCCGCGACTATATGAAAGTCACTGTTGCCACGCCATTGCTCGTGCTTGGCGAGGTGCTCTGCGAGATGCTGATTCCATTTATCACCGCCAACCTGATCGACGCCATCAAAGACGGCACCACCGTAGCCGAGATGCTTCCCACCGCGGGCTTTTTGGTGCTCATCGCGCTGACATCGCTGGCTTTTGGCGCCGCTGCCGGCGTCACCTGCAGCCACGCGAGTTGCGGCTTCGCCAAGAACCTGCGTCACGACCTGTTCTACAAGATCCAGACGTTCAGCTTTGCCAACATCGATGAGTTCTCGAGCTCCTCGCTCGTCACGCGCCTGACCACCGATATCAACAACGTTCAGCAGGCCTTTATGATGATCATCCGCATCGCCGTGCGCGCGCCGTTGGTATTGATCTTCGCCTTTACCATGGCGTTTATCATGGGCGGCAGCGTCGCCATGGTCTACCTGATCATCATTCCGCTGCTGGGCTTTGGACTGTTCTTTATCATCTTTAAGGTGCGCCCCATCTTCTCGCGCGTGTTCCACAAGTACGACGCCCTTAACGAGTCCGTCGAGGAAAACGTCACCGGCATGCGCGTAGTCAAGAGCTATGTGCGCGAAGACTTTGAGAAGGAGAAGTTCGCGACCGCCGCGCGCGACGTCCAGATGGACTTCACTCGCGCCGAGAAACTGCTCGCCTTTAACAACCCCATGATGAACATCTGCGTCAACGGCGCGTTTGTCGTCATCATCTACCTGGGCTCCAAGCTCATCATCACGAGCCAGGGAACGCTGTTCGACGTGGGCCAGCTCTCCTCGATCTTTACCTATGGCTTCCAGATCCTTATGAGCCTGATGCAGCTGTCGATGATCTTTGTCATGGTGACCATGGCCGACGAATCGGCACACCGCATTACCGAGGTGCTGGCCGCCGAGCCCACGATCGCCGATCCCGCCGAGCCCGTGCTCGAGGTCGCCGACGGTTCCATCGACTTTGACCACGTGAGCTTTAAGTATTCCGCGCATGCGAAGCGCCAGGCGCTCGACGATATCGACCTGCACATTAAGAGCGGCGAGACCATCGGCATCATCGGCGGCACCGGTTCGGCCAAGTCCACGCTCGTAAACCTCATCGCCCGCCTGTACGACGCCACCGAGGGCACCGTGCGCGTGGGCGGCATGGACGTGCGCGACTACGACCTGGACGCCCTGCGCCACCAAGTGGCCATGGTGCTGCAGAAAAACGTGCTGTTTAGCGGCACCATCGCCGAGAACCTGCGCTGGGGCGACCCGAACGCCACCGACGAGGAAGTCCGCGAGGCGGCACATCTGGCCTGCGCCGATGAGTTTGTCGACGGCTTCCCCAAGGGCTACGACACCTGGATCGAGCAGGGCGGCTCCAATGTCTCGGGCGGTCAGAAGCAGCGCCTGTGCATTGCGCGTGCCCTGCTGCGTCGCCCCAAGATCTTGATCCTGGACGACTCCACCAGCGCCGTCGACACCAAGACCGACGCCAAGATTCGCGCAGGGCTGGCAAGCTATCTGCCCAACACGACCAAGCTCATCATCGCCCAGCGCATCAGCTCCGTGCAGGATGCAGGCCGCATCATCGTCATGGAGGGTGGCCGTATCGCGCAGGTCGGCAACCATGACGAGCTGCTCAAGACGAGCGAGATCTACCGCGAGACCTTTACCTCGCAAAACAAGATGTCTGCCGAGGGCGAAGGGGCCGTCGAGGCCGACACCGAGGCATCCGCAACGCAAGCTCAGACCCAGGAAGGAGGCGAGGCACATGAGTAAGGCAACGACCGCCGAGCGCGCGCTCAACCGCAAGGGCGGCACCATGTCGCGCCTCATCAAGACGCTCTTTGGCTTCTACCCCGTGCTTTTGCCCCTCGTCGTCGTCGGCGTGGTGCTCTGCGCCATCATCAACTCCATCGGCGCGACCTTCCTTCAGAGCGCCCTGCAGATTATTAGCGAATCGTGGCAGTCGGGCGATTGGACGACCGCGCAGCCCAAGATTCTGCAGCTCGTGACCACCCTCGCCTGCATCTACGGCGTCGGCATCCTGTCCTCGCTCTTCTGGAACCGCGCCATGGCCATCGTCACGCAGGGCTCACTCGAGAAGCTGCGCGAGAAGATGTTCAACCGCATGCAGGACCTGCCGATTCGCTACTTCGACACGCACCAGCGCGGCGACATCATGAGCCACTACACCAACGACATCGACACGCTGCGCCAGATGATCAGCCAGTCGCTGCCCAACCTGCTCATGACGACCATCGTCATCGTCACGGTGTTCTTTATCATGCTGTACTACAGCGTTTGGATGTGCCTGGTCATTGTGGCCGGCGTCGTCTTTATGACCTTTATGACCAAGCTGCTCGGTTCCAACTCCGCGCGTTTCTTTATTGCACAGCAGACCGAGCTCGGCGTGGTCGAGGGCCATATCGAGGAAGTCATGAACGGCCAGAAGGTCGTCAAGGCATTCTGCCACGAGTCTGCCGCCGAGGCCGATTTTGACGAGCGCAACGAAAAGCTCTTCGAGGTCTCGCAGAAGGCCAACATGTACGCCAACATCCTCATGCCTATCCTTATGAACCTGGGCAACCTGCTCTACGTGTTGGTGGCCCTTGCCGGCGGCATTTTCCTGGCGCTGGGCGTGCCCAACCTGAGCATCTCGGGTATGGCGCTGTCCATCGCCGTCGTGGTGCCGTTCCTCAACATGACCAAGCAGTTCTGCGGACAGATCGGCCAGATCTCGCAGCAGATCAACGCCGTGGTCATGGGCCTCGCCGGCGCCGACCGCATCTTTGAGCTCATCGACGAGGAGCCCGAGGCCGACGAAGGCTACGTGACGCTCGTCAACGCGCAGGTGAACCCCGAGACTTGGGAGTTCGAGGAGGCCGACCACCACACCGGCATGTGGGCATGGAAACACCCGCACCGCGCAACCGGCGAGATCGAGTACGTACCGCTGCGCGGCGACCTGGTCATGGACAACGTCGACTTTGGCTACACGCCCGACCACGAGGTGCTGCACGGCGTGTCCGTGTTTGCCAAGCCGGGCCAGAAGGTCGCGTTTGTCGGCGCCACCGGTGCGGGCAAGACGACCATCACCAACCTCATCAACCGCTTCTATGACATCGCCGACGGCAAGATTCGCTACGACGGCATCAACGTCAACAAGATCCGCAAGGCCGATCTGCGCCGCTCGCTGGGCGTGGTGCTGCAGGACGTGAACCTGTTCACCGGCACCGTGATGGATAACATCCGCTACGGCAACCTGGATGCGACCGACGAGGAGTGCATCGCGGCGGCAAAGCTCGCGGGCGCGGACGACTTTATCACTCGCCTGCCCGACGGCTACGACACGATGCTCACCGGCAACGGCGCACAGCTGTCGCAGGGCCAGCGCCAGCTGATTTCGATCGCACGTGCCGCCGTCGCCGATCCGCCGGCAATGATTCTGGACGAGGCCACGAGCTCCATCGACACCCGCACCGAGGCCATCGTGCAGGCAGGCATGGATAAGCTCATGGAAGGTCGCACGACGTTTGTCATCGCGCACCGCCTGTCCACCGTGCGCAACTCCGACGCGATCATCTGCCTGGACCACGGCCGCATCATCGAGCGCGGTAACCACGACGAGCTGATCGCCAAGCGCGGGTATTACTACCAGCTCTATACCGGAGCGTTTGAGCTGGAGTAGCTCGGCCCGCCGAGATGGCCGATTTGCCGCTCATTCGTCGGGCATGACCCTAAGGTCAATGCCCTCCTCTTTCGGGGCAAATCGACTCATCTCAGCGACCCAAACACAATACGCCGCAACGAATAAAGCCTCCGCAGCACACACGAGCTGCGGGGGCTTTTCTATGCCCTCTGTTGTTACAAGCTACCGTTCCTCGCGTTGCAGTCCGGCTGCCTCAGCTGTCTTTACACGGTTCTTATCGACGTACATGTTCTTGTCGGCCTGGGAAAAGAGCTCGCGCATCGTAGGCGGTTCATCAAAATCACTGGAAAGCGCATAGCCCACCGCATAGCTAATAGGCATGTCGGGGTGAGCCTCGGAATACTCGTTCACGTTCGCACGAACCCAAGCGAGACAGGACTCCACGGCAGCTCGATCGGTATCCCACAGCACCGCGATAAACTCATCGCCGCCGTCGCGGCCCACAAAGCAGGTCTCGGACGCCACGTGCCCCAGCTGCTGGGCAAAAGAACGGATGTATTCGTCGCCCTTCTCGTGGCCGAAGCTGTTGTTGACCGTATGCAGATTGTTAAGGTCGAAGACGCACACCGCAACGGGCACCTCCGCGGAGACAGGCTGCTCCTGCCCCAAGATCTCCTCGCACTTGTTCTTGTTGGGCAGTCCCGTGGCTTCGTCGAGATAGACTTTGCTCTGCAGCTCGCGATTGAGCGCGGCAGTTCGCACCGCGCGAACAAGTTCAACCGCAAAGGTCGCCACCAATCCCATGATGTCGATGATCACCAAGCCCTCGAGATAGTTGAGCGCCGACGCCTTCTCCTGAGAGTAGTCCTCTGCGAGTCGCGTAGCATCGTCGCAAATGCCAAAGAACTCCTCGCTCATGGCGATGATGTCAGTGTTCTCGTAGCCGACTTCGCGCACGCGGACGATCTCGGCACAAAGCTCATCATAATAATTTGCAAGCTCGGTCATTTTTGCCTGATACTCGTCGTCGTCGAGACGGACGAGGTTGAGGTCGTCACTTCCGTAACGCAAACCGTTGATGTATGAATCCACGGCTTTGAGCAGGTCATCTTGAGGCTGGCCCGCGTCCTCGAGCTTAACGATTCGCTGCGTGGTACCGCGCACCAGACCGGCGTAGTTGACCACGCGCGCCGTGCCCTGGATATCGGAGACGAGCAGCATAACGTTGATGAAGAAGAAGATGAGAACTGCCGTGAGCACCATCATGAGCAGGCGCACCGCCTGGCTGGCCTTCTTGGCGACAGAAGTATTCACAAGTTCAATCCCCCAAATGGCAAAAGTGCAGGTAGCACGCAGTGTGCTGAAATTCACGTGAGGTCAACTCTACCAGATGATTTTTCTAGGACGGGGATTAAAGAATCATCGACACGATAGCTATTTGAGAAGTTGTGCCATGGCGTTGACGAATTTCTGGACTTGGAGGGTTGGCTCGAGCGGATAGTGCAAAAAGACCGGCACCTCTCGCCCGCACAGGAACGGCACGCCCACAAAGGCCGGGTGCACGCCCGACCATGCGCCGCAGGTAAGCACCGCATCGCCCTTTTCCTCCGCCTCGTTAAAGAGCGCAAAGTCGAAGCTATCCACATCGATCACGTCCACGCCGCCGTCGGCCAAAAGGTCGATGCGCAGGCTGTCCATGGCGTCGTTGCCGTGGCGCAGTACGCGCAGACGCATACCCTCCAAGTCGGCGACCGTAATGCGATTCTTGCGCGTCAACGGGCTCGTGCGCGGCAGGTCGATATAAAACGGCACGTTGACAATGCGGAGCTTTTGACAGGTGTCGCCCCAGCGCGGGGTCGAAAAACTCGACTGCACTACATCCACCTCGCGACCAAGGCTGCGCATGACGGATTCGCGCTCGTCGTAGAGGTCGCTTACCGGCACGATCTCAAATCGCAGCGATGGTTCCAGATCGTGCACACCCGTCCACATCGACAGCGTCTGGCGCCCCGGGCACATCATCGACACCCCCAGGCGCACGGCACCGCCATCACCCGCCGCGCGTCGGGCGCGTCGCAACGCATCCTCGGACTGGCGCATGATTGAGCGCGCGTCGTCCACCAGCAGAGCACCGGCCGGTGTCACCTTGACGCCCGAGTGCGAGCGCTCGAACAGTGTGATGCCGAACTCGGCCTCGAAGCCCGACACCTGCTTGACGAGCGCCGGAGTCGACACGCGCAATTTTGCCGCCGCACGCGAGAAGCTTCCCAGCTCCGCGGCGGCCGATATGGCCTCAAGTCGTCGATCGTACACGTCAATCTCCCGTTTTCGCGCCCGTGACCGCATGGTGCCACAGGGGGGTTGTTTTCGCAGGTCACGCGCTCGGTTAAGCATAAACTACATCGCACAGTGTAAACCTGCGGTTAACGCCATTCTAACAAATATGCAATTCACCTGCGCAAATGCAAAGCATACGATAACCTGCGAAAACCACGTGGGTCGATTAATGGGAACGACCCACCGGGAGGTACAAGAAGGGAAGTTTCTATGAGCAACTGGCTTAAGCTCGAGGGCGATGTTTGCGCCGTGACTGGCGCGCTCGGCGGTATGGGCGTCGAGATTTGCCGCGAGTTCGCCCGCAACGGCGCCAACGTCGTCCTGCTCGACCTGGACGAGGAAAAGGTCAAGGCCGCAGCCGCCGACCTCGCCGCCGAGTTTGGCATCCACGCCGAGGGTTACAAGATGAACGCCACCGACGAGGCCGAGGTTCAGGCCGCCGTCGACGCCACCATCGCCGACTTCGGCCGCGTCGACGTTCTCGTCAACACCGCCGGCATCCTGCGCTTCGCCGCCATGGAGGACCTGCCGCTGAGCGACTGGGAGCAGGTGCTCAACGTCAACCTCACCGGTTACTTCATCACCTCGCAGCGCTTTGGTCGCGAGATGATCAAGGCCGGCCAGGGCCGCCTGGTGCACATCTCGACCGTCGCCAGCCACTCCCCCGAGACGTTCTCGGGCGTGTACAGCTCCACCAAGGCCGGCGTCAACATGATGTCCAAGATGCTCGCTGCCGAGTGGGGCCCCTACGGCGTGCGTTCCAACTGCGTCGAGCCCTGCTTCGTCAAGACCCCGATGTCGGCCAATTTCTACGCCGACCCCGAGGTCGAAAAGAGCCGCAGCCGTCTAATCGCCACGCGCCGCATCGGCGAGGTCAGCGATATCGCCAACGCCGTCATGTTCCTGGCATCCAAGCGCTCGGACTTTACCACCGGCGACGCCATCAAGGTCGACGGCGGCTTCTCCAACATGATGGGCGACCTCACCGCCAAGCCCGGCGGCCGTCGCGCCTATGCCGACAACTACCTTAAGAACAAGGGCGTCGAGCTCTGGTCCGATGAGTCCGGCGTCGCCAAGCCGACCGACCAGTAAACCAACCTGACAGGGAGGCCCCGCGGACACGCCCGCTCCTCCCCCATATCGATTAGAAAGAGTCCAATGGCTTCCACCAACTCCAACAAGGGTCGCGCCGTCGTGCTTTCCGCCGCGTGCGTCACCATGTTCTTCATCAGCTCCATCGCGCTGTATTCCGTCGTGAGCAAGAACCTGCTCGCCGTCTACCCCGAGTGGTCCAGCGCCCTTACCTGGGCTTTCCCCGTCTTCCAGACCATCATGGCCGTGACGGGCATCTTCGCCGGCCGCATCTCCGACAAGATCGGTCCGCGCAACGTCGTAATCGCCGCCGCCGTGTTCTACGGCGTGGGCTGGTTCATGTCCGGCACCGTCACCGAGCCGTGGCAGTTCTACCTGTGGTTCTCGCTCGTCGCCGCCATCGGCAACGGCCTGGGCTACAACCCGGCGCTCACCACCGGCCAAAAGTGGTTCATCGACAAGAAGGGTCTCGCCTCCGGCATCACCCTGGCCGCTTCGACCGCCGGCCCCGCCGTGCTGTCCCCGGTGCTCGCCTCGCTGCTCATCCCTAGCCTGGGTATCTTTGGCGCCCTTAAGGCGCTCGGCGTCATCTTCTTTGTGATGATCGCCGCCTCCGCCCTGTTCCTGAAGGCCCCCGAGGCCGGTTGGCTGCCCGAGGGCTTCGAGGCCCCCAAGGGCGGCGCACACGCCGGCACCTTCGGCGACCTCACCCCGGGCGAGATGGTTAAGACCCCGCGCTTCTGGGTCCTCATCGTCACCTTCGCCTTTGCCGCCACCGCGGGCACCCTGCTCGTGGGCAAGGTTGCCTCCATCGCCGCCGTCCAGCTCTTCGCCGACCCCACGAGCGCCGCGGCCGTCGCCCTCGGCGGCGTGGTCGTCTCCGTCAACACCTGCGCCAACCTGGTTGGTCGTCTGTCCTTTGGCCAGATCATCGACAAGCTCGGCGCCTACAAGTCGCTGCTCATCAGCCTTGTCGTCACCATCATCGCGCTCGTCATCATGTCGATGAGCTTTACGCAGGCCATGTTCTTTGTGGCGCTCGCCCTGCTCGGCTTTAGCTTTGGCGCCCTGCTCGTCATCTACCCGCCGCTCACCGGTGGCGCCTTTGGTACCAGCAACATCGGCGTCAACTACGGCATCATGTTTTTGGGCTATGCCGCTTCCACCTGGATCAGCCAGCCCATCACCGCCGTGCTGTATCACGCCGAGGCTGGCAGCGCCGCCTACCAGCAGTCCTTCTACGGCGCCATCGTGATCGCCGCCATCGCCGTCGTGCTCACCGTCTACATGATGGTCTCCGACAGCAAGAAGAAGTCCGCCTAGTTTTACCGATGCGACAAAGGGACTGCCCCTTTGTCGCATTCCACCGGCCACCAGTATTAAGGAGTCGAAATGTCTGAGCTCAACCCCGTCCGCATTGCCGTTATCGGCGCCGGCGCCATGGGCCGCAACCACATCCGCTTTGTCACCGAGGAGCCCGAGGCCGAGCTCGTCGCCATCGCCGACGCCTTTGAGGGCGCCCGCGCCACGGCCGAGGCCGCCGGCGTGCCGTTTTACACCGATCCCGCCCAGATGATGGACGAGGTCAAGCCCGAGGCCGTCATTATCGCCACCCCCAACGACCTGCACCTGGGCGTTGCCCGCGAGGCTGTGAAGCGCAACATCGTGCCGCTGGTCGAAAAGCCGATCTCCAACGATCTTGAGGATGCCCAGGCCTTCGCCGCCGAGGCCGAGACCGCCGGCGTGCCCGTGCTCGTGGGCCAGCACCGTCGCCACAATCCCTTCGTCAACAAGGCCAAGGAGATCATCGAGTCCGGCGAGCTGGGCAAGCTCACCGTATCGAGCTTCCACTACATGATCTATAAGAATGACGAGTACTTCGACGTCGAGTGGCGCCGCAAGAAGGGTGCCGGCCCGATCCTGGTCAACCTGGTGCACGACGTCGACCTGCTCCGCTATCTGCTGGGCGAGCCCGTTGCCGTCCAGGGTATGCAGTCCAGCGCCGCCCGCGGTTTTGAGACCGAGGACTCCGCCGTGGTCAACGTCCGTTTTGCCGATGGCGCGCTTGCGAGCATGACCATCTCCGACGCCACCGCCAGCCCCTGGAACTGGGAGGCCACCGCTCGCGAGGATCCGCAGTACCGCCCCTTCGACGCCGACGCCTACTTTATCGGCGGCACTAAGGGCGCCCTTTCGCTGCCCCGCCTACACCAGTTCTCCTACGACGGCGCCTCCAACTGGCACAAGCCGCTGCAGATGGAAATCCCGGCTGTGGACCCGGCGCTGCCGCACAAGATGCAGCTCAAGCACTTTGTGAAGGTCGTTCGCCGCGAGGTCGAGCCCGTCGTGACCCCCGCCGACAACGTTAAGACGCTCACGCTTCTCAACGCCATCAAGGAGGCCGCCGAGACCGGCCAGCTCGTCGAGCTGTAACGCCTTAAGAGCGGCCGCGGCAGAAACCCCATGCCGAGTCCCTCGGTCCGCCACCAATAAGACCCTCTTCTTTGCCCCGCGAGCAGCCTCCTGTCCGCGGGGCATTTTGCTACCTTGCCGACGATTATTCTGGGTCGGGGGCTATTTTGCGCCTCAGCTTGATTCGTTCGCCTCAAAACAGTCTTTTGGGACGGGTGGTATCCTTGGTAGCTCTGTGCTGCAAACGCACCTTTACCGCAAGGAGTTTCATGGATCTTATCGCCCAGCTTGCCCGCGAGCTCAACCTTAAGGCCGCCAACGTCGAGGCGGCCGTCAAGCTCATCGACGAGGGCAACACCATCCCCTTTATCTCGCGCTACCGCAAGGAAGCCACGGGCGGCATGGACGACGTCGCCC
>CAUDVX010000028.1 GCA_958452935.1 uncultured Collinsella sp.
CGACCTCGCCCACCCCGGGAACCGCGACGGCGGTGCCCTTGGCAAGCGGCGACAGCGCGACGATCACGTTGTCGGCCGGATTGATCTGGATAGTGTTCATTGCAAATGGTCCTAACCCTACAGGTTGAGCAGAAGTCGAGACGCGGGCACGCCGTCCCGCGCCCGCGTCTGCGCCGGAAATTTACGCCTGAGCGTTGGCGAAGGCCTGCTTGGCACCCTCGGTGCGCACGACGGCGAGCGCACTGACGACAAACTCCTCAAGACCGGCGATCTGCGTAAGGTCCTCGCCCCACATCTGCTCGTTGGTGAGCACGTCGTGCACCAGCTGGGCATCGTCGGCGCCGGCATGGGCGGCGTAGAAGTCGAGCACGAAGGCGTCGTCCTGAGCGGTGTACTCGGTGCCGTCGGAGCGACGCAGGTGCAGGCCGTCGCCCTCGCGGGACACGAGCTCCTGCGTGTAGAAGGAGATGAGCGTAGCGAGGCTCGTCGCCAGGCACTTGGGCAGGTTGCCGGTCTCGGCAACGTAGTCCTTGAGCGTGGGCAGGTCGCGAGCGCGCCACTTAGCCGTGGAGTTGAGGCAGATGGAGAGCAGCGCATGATCAATAAACGGGTTGTCGAAGCGGTTTTCGACGGCGGCGGCAAAGGCCTTGCAGTCCTCGACATCCAAGTCGGCGGCAAGCGTCGGAATGACCTCGTCGTAGAGCATGGTGTTCATGAAGCCGCGAATGGTCTCGTCATGCATGCAGTCGCGCACGATATCAAAGCCGGCAACCCAGGAACCCGGAACGAAGGCGGTATGGGCACCGTTGAGGATGCGGACCTTGCGCTTTTTGTACGGGGTGACGTCGGGAGTCACAAAGACACCCGGAAGACCAGCCTTCACAAAGGGAAGCTTCTCGGCAAGCGACTCGTCGCCCTGGATGCCCCACATCTGGAAGGGCTCGCGCACGGCCAGGAAGGGATCCTCGTAGCCCAGACGCTCGGCCACCGCGGCGGCCTCGGATGCGTCGCGGATACGGCCCGGTACGATGGTGTCGACGAGCGTGGTGCAGACGGTGCAGTCGTTGGCCATCCACTGCGCAAACTCGTCCTCCCAGCCCCAGTCGCTCACATACTGGTTCATGATGCGCAGCAACTCCTCGCCGTTGTGATCGATGAGCTCGCAGGCGAGGACGATGACGCCCGGCTTACCGGCAGCCCAGCGGGTGTGGAGCACCTGGGCAAGCTTGGCGGGGAAGCTCGCGGGTGGCATGTCGTCGGCCTTGCAGGACGGGTCGTAGGCGATACCGGCCTCGGTGGTGTTGGAGACGATAATCTCCAGGTCGTCGGAGACGGCGACCTCCATCATGGCGCGGTAGTCGTCCTCGCGGTACGGGTTGATGCAGCGGCTGCAAGCGCTAATCACGCGGGACTCGTCGACCGTGTTGCCGTCCTCCTTGCCGCGCACCAGCACGGTATACAGGTCGTCCTGGGCATTGATACCGTCGGCAAAGCCAAAGGCGCCGCTGATGGGCTGCACCATGACAACCTTGCCGTTCCAGCCGGTTGCCTCGTTGCCCATATCGAAGAATCGGTCGACGAAGGCGCGCAGGAAATTGCCCTCGCCAAATTGCAGAACCTTCTCGGGCGCGTCCTTGGGCAGCAGGTAGCCCTTGTAGCCGATCTTCTCGAGCGTCTCGTAGCTGATGTTCTCCATCGATGTCTCTCCTTAGATTGCTGTTAGCGTGCAGGCAAAACGGGGGCGCCGCGTGTGGCAACGGCGCTCCCGAGTTCGGTGTGATTCGATGCGGGTTTAGGCCTCGACGGTATCCAGGTCAAAGCCAAAGTAGCGGACCGCGTTGTTGTAGCTGATGTCGCGCACGATGGCTCCCAGCAGCTCCATGTCGGCCGGATACTTGCCCTGCTCAACCCACTCGCCGATCACGCTGCACAGCACGCGACGGAAATACTCGTGACGCGGATAGGACAGGAAGGAGCGGGAGTCGGTGAGCATGCCGACAAAGTTGCCCAGGACGCCCTCGTTAGCCAGAGCCGTGAGCTGCTCGCGCATGCCGACCTCGTTGTCGTTGAACCACCAGGCGGAGCCGTTCTGGATCTTACCGGCAGTCGGAGCCTCCTGGAAACAGCCCATCACGGTATCGATCATGGTGTTGTCGATGGGGTTCAGGCTGTACAGAATGGTCTTGGGCAAGCCGCAGGTCTCCTGGATGGAGTTGAGGAAATCGGCCAGCTGGTCGGACGGCGTGTAGTTGGAGATGCAATCGTAGCCGGTGTCGGGACCGAGTTTGGCGAACATAGCGCGGTTGTTGTCACGCTTGCAGCCAAAGTGCAGCTGCATGGCCCAGCCAAGGCGGACATACTCGCCGGCGACGAACTGCATAAAGGCCGTCTTGTACTTGAGGACCTCGTCCTCGGTAAGCGGCTCGGCGGCAAGGCCCTTGGCAAAGATGGCCTCGATCTCGTCAGCGGTGGCCGGAACGTACATAACGTAGTCGAGTGCGTGGTCGGAAGCGCGGCAGCCCAGCTCGTGGGCGACATCGTAGCGCTTGGAGATGGCGGCCTTCATGCCCTCGAAGTCGCTGACCTCGACGCCGGCAACCTCGGAAAGGCGCTTGCAGTAGTCGGCGAACTCCTGGCCACGCTCGATACGCAGCGCGGCATCGGGGCGCATGGCGGGAACGACCTGAACGTCAAAACTGTCGTCGGCGGCAATCTTCTTGTGCCACTCAAAGCTGTCGGCGGGGTCGTCGGTAGTGCAGATCATGCGGACGTTGGACTGCTTGATCAGGTTACGGCAGGTAAAGCTGGCCTCAGCGAGCTTGGCGTTGGCAAGGTCCCAGACCTCCTGAGCGGTTTTGCCGTTTAGGACGCCCTCGTAGCCAAAGTAACGCTTAAGCTCCAGGTGGCTCCACTCAAAGACGGGGTTGCCCACACAACGGCCCAGGGTCTCGGCCCACTTCTGGAACTTCTCACGAGCAGGGGCATCGCCGGTAATGAAGCGCTCGTCAACGCCGTTTGCACGCATCAGGCGCCACTTGTAGTGGTCACCGCCCAGCCAAACCTCGGTGATGTTCTCAAAACGCTTGTCGTCCCAGATCTCCTTGGGAGAAATGTGGCAGTGGTAGTCGACGATAGGCATGCCCTCGGCAAAGTTGTGGAATAGCTCCTCGCCGGTCTTGGTGCTCAGCAGGAAATCCTGATCGTCCATGAAGTTTTTCATCAAACAACCCCTTTGTTGGCGGAGCGGGCGCACGATGCGCTCGTTATCCTCTAGGTGAACGTTCACCATATTAGTTCATTGCGACTTAAAAGGTGAACGTTCACCTAACCACCATGGGGTGAACGGTCGATTTTGCCCGTTCAACGGTTACTGGAGCCGTGACTTGTATGTATTGCGAATTGGCAGGCGTCCCCGAATACCGAACTTGAGCGCTTTTGGCCAGGTGGGTCATGTTCCGCCGTGCATTTTTGGGAGTATTCAACATCGAAGCGCACCGCGCACCGTCTTCGAAGCCCTATTTGATGCTCATATTGCGCCCAATCGGCATAAATAAGTGCCGCCGATGGCGAATTACGCCATCGGCGGCACTTAAAACAGTCGTTCTAGCCTCTTTCGGGACACGCCATTGCTGAATACTCCAAAAAATGCACGTCGCAAGAGGGGGTACCTGACCAAACAGCTAAATACCCGCAAGCTTGCAGTAACGGTCAACGTTACTGGCAAACACCATCTCCACAGCACCCTTCTGCACGGGCTCCGCCGGAGTTTTACCCCACAGCAAATACTCGCCCAAAGTCTTAGCGCCACGGTAGGCCAGGCTCACCGGGTCTTTATAGACAATATTGGTAAAGATGCCACGGCGCAAGGCCAAGGCGCTCTCGGGGAACAGGTCGTTGCCGATTACCATGACCTTGCCGGCCTTGCCGCTCGAAACAAGCGCGTTGGCGACTACCTCGGAACCAACGGCAAAAACGCTACAGATGAGCTCGGGAGCATCCGGCGCACTCAAGCGTTGCTCAAGCTCGCGCTCGAGCTGTTTGACTTGCGCATGGGCGCCGGCAAGGTCCTCAACTTGCCATGGAATATCGTGTTCGCGCAGGTAATTGTGAAAGGCGCGGGCGGTCAGATAGTGTGAATCGGTATAGGGGTCGCCCGCCAACAGGAGCACGCGGGCGTCAGCCCCAGAAGCGTGAACCAGGTTTGCCGCCTGCTCTGCCATAAGACTGCCCGCCGCGGAATAGTCTGCCAGACTGGCACCCAGGCGATCGAGGTGCGGTCGGTCGCCATCGACGAGCTCGATCGCCACACCCGCCTCGGCAATCTGCCTCAAAAGCTCGGTCGCACGGTCATCGCTCGGAACATAGGCAAGCAGGCCATCAATCTTCTCGCCTACCTGCAAGCGCTCATCAATCTGCTCGAGCGCATCGGCGTAGCCACCCACGCCAAATTCAACACGCTCAACCGTAATGCCCTGGTCGATGACCTCCTGTTCAAAGCGGTTGCAGCCTTCCCACAGGTAACGGAAAAAGTACGCTCCCTCGCGCGATGCGCGGGGCAGGCAAAACACCAGGTTGATATCCTTGCGGCGCAGGCTCGAGGCACTCGTATTGCGATGGTAACCCATGGCCTCGGCCTTAGCATTCACCTTGGAGCGCACGGATTCGCTCACGCCGGCTTTACCCGTCAGGGCCTTGTGCACGGTATTGATGGAAACGCCAAGCTCGGCGGCTATGTCCTTCATGGTTACGCGAGCGCTCATGGGATTACTCCGTTATAGATAAGTTGCCAATTTACAGTTCAGTTAACGATACCCCAAAAATACTCTTCAACTCGCCGCGCTCGCGCCCAAATGCGCAAAGCGCCCCGCGAACGGATGCTCGCGAGGCGCTTGGATGTCTGGACCTTATTTGATACCGCGGCCCAAGTCTTCGGCGATTTTGTCCACGCCCTTAAGTGCGGCGCACGTCTTTTTGTTGGAGCAATGCCCCGTGCAAACGCCACCCTGAGCGCAGTCGGCGCAGGTGCCCTTGCGGTAGATGCGCACGCACACGGCGACAAACGCAATACCGATAACAGCCAGTACAACAATATCGATAGGTGCCATAGCAAGCCTCCTCTAGTTAACCATCACTTACTTTACCCCATTCTCCACCTACCAAATAGGGACAGGTTTATTTTGGTCGGTTTTATCTGCGGAAACGCCACATCTTACTTCTGGAGCAAAGCAATCTGTCCCCCCATTGCGTCAAAAAGCCCGAGTGTCACTGAGACACCCGGGCTCGTGGAAAGGGGTTGATCCTTATTCGGACTTAAGCGGAAACTGCGGCGGAAGCAGTGTTGGTCTCGTCCTCGTCAGTCCAAGCGTGCTTGGGCATGGGACGGAAGATCTGGAAGAGCAGCGCAACCAGCAGCACGATGGCCACAATCGTCCAGAAACCAAACTGCCCCAACACAAGCAGGTTATAGAACTGGTTGATGAACAGGCCGATCACCCAAGCGAAGGCGCACTCGTAGCCGAGGGCAATCGCGGTCCACTTACCGGAATTCATCTGGTTGCGGATGGTACCCATAGCGGCAAAGCACGGAGCGCACAGCAGGTTGAACGCGCCGAAGGCAACGCAGGCGCCCATGGTGGGGAACATGCCGGCAAACGCGGTCCACAGGCTCGGGTCGGTCTCGCCCGCGTCGGCGACGGACAGCAGCGAGCCGGCGGTGGCGACAACGTTCTCCTTGGCGACGAGGCCAGAGACAGTCAGCGCGGTTGCCTGCCAGGTGCTAAAGCCGAGCGGGGCGAAGATCCAAGCGACCAGGTTGCCCAGCATGGCGAGCACGGAGTAGTCCATGAACTCCTCGGGGATGCCGTCCATCGCAGGCAGGAAGCCAAAGGAGCCGTTGTAGCTACCAAAGTTGGAGAGGAACCACACCACGACGGTAGAGGCGAAGATGATCGTGCCGGCCTTCTTGATAAAGGCCCAGCAGCGCTCCCACACGTGCAGCGCCCAGGAGCGGATCGCCGGGAAGTGGTAAGCGGGGAGCTCCATGACAAACGGGGTCGGGCGGCCGGCGAAGAGCTTGGTCTTCTTGAGCATGAGGCCCGAGGCGATGACGGCAAAGACGCCCAGGAAGTAGAAGAGCGGGCTGATCCACGCGGCGGTGGTAGAAGAATCGCCGATGATGGAACCCATGAGCAGGGCGATGATCGGCAGCTTAGCGCCACAGGGAATGAACGTGGTGGTCATGACCGTCATGCGGCGGTCCTTCTCGTTCTCGATGGTCTTGGTAGCCATGACGCCGGGGACGCCGCAGCCCGAGGACACGAGCATGGGGATGAAGGACTTACCGGACAGGCCAAAGCGGCGGAACACGCGGTCCATGATGAAGGCGACGCGGGCCATATAGCCGCAGTCCTCCAAGAAGGACAGCATGACGAACAGCAGGAACATCTGCGGGACGAAGCCGAAGATGGCGCCCAGGCCGCCGACGATGCCGTCGCAGACCAGCGAATCGACCAGGCCACCGTCCTCGGTGCCGCCCGCCACAAGGGCGTCGTGCACCACGGTGGTGATACCCGGGACATAGGGGCCGTACTGTGCCGGGTCGACCGAGTCGGCATTGTCACCCGCAGCCTCGACGGCCGCGTCGTAGGCGTCGCGACCCTGGCCGAGCACATACCAACCGTCGGTACCGAAGAGCTGGTCGTTGGTGAAGTCGGTCACCGTGCCGCCCAAGGTAGAAACGGCGATGTAGTACACGCAGAACATGATGACCACAAAGATCGGCAGGCCCAGGATACGGTTGGTAACCACGCGGTCGATCTTCTCGGAGGTGCTCATCTTTGCCGGAGCCTTGGTGAGGCACTCGTCAATGATGTGGGCAATCACGCCGTAACGCTCGCCGGTGATGATGGACTCGGCGTCGTCGTCGCAGTCCTGCTCGCACTGGGCGACCAGCTGCTCCACGCGAGCGGCCTTCTCCTTGGTGAGGTTGATGAGCTTGCAGGCGTCTGCGTCACGCTCGAACAGCTTGACGGCGTAATAGCGGCGCTTGTTGGCGGGAACGCTCGCCGGAAGGTTGTTCTCGATGTGCGTCAGAACGTCCTCGATGGAGGAGTCGAACTTGTGCTCCGGCACCTGCCCCTTGGAAGCAGCGGACTTTTTGACCTGCTCGAACAGCTCCTTGATGCCCTTGTTCTTAAGAGCGGAGATCATCATGACCGGGCAGCCGAGCTTCTTGGAGAGCTTGTCCGTGTCGATCTTGTCACCGTTCTTCTCGACCAAGTCGGCCATGTTGAGGGCGACGACCACGGGCAGGCCGGTCTCGATAACCTGAAGCGCCAGGTACAGGTTGCGCTCGAGGTTGGTGGCATCGACAACCTGGACGACAACATCGGGCTCGCCGCTCATGAGGTAATCGCGCGAGCACTGCTCCTCGGGGCTGTAGGGGGAAAGCGAGTAGATGCCGGGGAGGTCCGTGATGGTAACGTTCTTGTCGCTTAGGAGCTTGGCTTCCTTTTTCTCAACCGTGACGCCGGGCCAATTGCCAACGTAGCCGTTGGCGCCGGTGATCAGGTTGAAAAGCGTGGTCTTGCCGCAGTTGGGGTTACCCGCCAGCGCGACATGGATCTGAGAATCCGCCATTCAATCCTTCTTCCTTGTGTGCCTGCGCTGCTTTCTCCGCGCAGGCTGGATAAATGTGCTTCAAAGTTGCAGCATTAAGTTAGAAAAACCTAACTTTATCTGCAGAAATATACGCCGCGAGCCCTTACTGGACCTCGACGACGGCCGCCTCCTCCTTGCGGATGGAAAGCTCGTAGCCGCGCACGTTGATCTCGACCGGATCACCGAGCGGCGCGACCTTCACGACCTTGAACGAAGTGCCCTTGATGAGCCCCAGGTCCATAAGGTGGCGGCGAAGCGCACCCTCACCGTGAAGCTTGACGATGGTAGAGCTCTCGCCCACCTTAACGTCACCCAACGTCTTCATCCTCTTGTCCCCCTTTCGGTTTTTATGAAATGCTTCGGACTAACCGACGGTCATGATGTGCATGGCAACCTTGGAATCGATGCCAAAGCGTGCGCCCAGCACCGTGACGATGATATTGGCACCACTCGAGCTCACCACGTGGATTTCGTTGCCCTCGACAAAGCCGAGGTCCTTGAGGTGGTGTTTCATGTCCTCATTGCCCTTTACACGAGACACGCGCACGGTTTCGCCCGCTTTTACCATCGAAAGCGGCATGGCCGGCATCTGCGGTCCGCAAGACATGAGTTGCTCCTAACGTCAGTTCGTCCTCAACATCGACGCGATAAAAGTTAACCACGTCTATGTTCGCTTTAGTAAACTAGCACGCGGTTAACTTTTTGGAAAGGGTCCCCATTCAGATTTCGAAAAAGTTTCCTATACGAAACAAAAAGGCGCGGCAAAGGACCATCCTTTACCGCGCCCTATCATGCCTAGAGCGAGAGATTTCTGATCGACGTAACGCAGGAAGCCTCATCCACGCCCGAAACGCGGAACACAACATCCTCGCCGCACTCGCCGTAGAGAGCCATGAGTCCCATGACATCGCGGCCATCCGTGTGGCGATCGCCGATGCTGACTGACACGTCGCTACGATGCTTGGCAATGATGTCATAGAGCAGCGCAACCGGGCGGGCATGTAATCCCAACGGATCTTTAATCGTCTTTGTAAACTCGACCATGTCCCCTCCCACGACATCGCACATTCGGCCGGCAAACCCAGCCACGTGGTAGTTATTGTAGCGTTAGATGCTTGTCGAGAGCCCCTCCGGATACCCCGTGGTCAAAAAGTGGCAAATATGAGTACTGTCACCAATTTAGTAGCAGCAAAATCGAGAGCAAATTGCCTACTTTGAGCGATTCGAAGAGGTTGAAAGCCGTCAAACGCCCTTTAAAGGGGGTTAGATAAATTGATTTTGAGTCCATTTTTGCTCAAAACCGGCCGATAGATATGGCACTTATTTTGCAACAGTACTCATATTTGGCATTTTTGTCCACAGGGCCCAAAATCCATGCTCCAAAACACAAAAGGAGGGGCCTCGTAAGGCCCCTCCTTAGGAAGGGGAATCGATTTATTCCACAGCCGTAGATTAATCCCAGCTTCTACTCCATCATGTCAAGGACAGACGGACGCAGCTCGCTCTCGGCAGCCTCGGGATCGGTCTCGCGCAGGCGGTTGATGTAGCGGTTGTACCACATCACGGCAAGGCCCAGGAAGACAACCACACCGCCAACGTTGTAGACCAGCGTCAGCCACAGCGGCTGATCGAGCGGAATGGTGCCGCAGATAAGCACGAAGCAGAAGACCACAAGCAGGAATGCAGCAATGACCAGGCCAAAGGTGCGCGAACCCATGCGGAAGCCACGGGGAGCAGCGTCGAAGTTCTTGCGTAACATAAAGTAGGCAAGCAGGATCAGCAGCGGCGGGAGCAGAGCGGTGGCAGCCGTCATGTTGGTGACAATCATGAGCAGGTCGTCGAGGTTACCGGAGCCCAGGGCCGGGATGATCAGGATGGGGACGACGATGGCGAACTGCAGCCAAGCGGCGCGGGCAGGAATGCCATGCTCGTTGAGCTCGACGATCTTGCTACCAAAGACGCCCTTGGGGATCTCGGTGAAGAAGACCTTGATGGGAGCGGAGGTCCACATCATGAGGGAGCCCAGCGTAGCGGCGAGAAGGATCAGGCCGATGACGCGCGTGGACACTTCCATGGGAATGCCAAAGTGGGCAAAGACAGCGCCGAATACGTCGAAGATACCGGTGGAGATGGCAACGCCGCCCTCGGGGATGAACAGGTTAACCAGCAGCGAAGCGCCTGCATACAGAAGGCCGATGGTCAGGCCGGCGATAACGACGGTGCGCACGAAGGCCTTGACGCCACCCTTAAGGTCGTTAAGGAACACGCCGACAGACTCAGCGCCGCCAACGCCCTGGATGATCCAGGCAAGCGTACCGAAGAAGCCCCACGCAGTTGCGAAGTTGCTCATGTCGGGAGCCATGTTAGCGGGAGTAGGAGCCGTAGCGAACTCAACGCCGCCAAAGGCAGCAGCCAGGGACAGCAGGATGAACACGGCGGTCAGGCCGAGAGCCGCGGTCGAACCGAAGGAGGAAATGGAGCCGATCCACTTAGCGCCCTTGGTCGAAACCCACGTGGCAATAGCAAAGACGACGATCTCGATAATGGTGATCCACAGCTGCGAAAGCTCGGCGTTGGCACCAAAGAACACGTAGCTCGCGTAGATGATGACGTTGGGCAGGACGGACGCAAAGAAGAACAGGTTAACGAACCAGTAGCTAAATGCCGTCAGGAACGCCCAGCGACCACCCATCGAGGTCTTAACCCATGCGTACACGCCAGACTCGGAGTCCTTGTTGAGGCCGACGAACTCGGCGGTAACCAGGGTATAGGGGACAAAGTACAAAAGCGTGGCGAAAAAGAACGACGGCGCTGCTGCCAAGCCGATGGCCGCGTTGTTGTTGATGATGTTCTTGATACCGAACACGGCGGCGACCGTCATGCCCAGCAGAGCGAACGAACCAATCGTTCCTCGTTTTTCAGAGCTCATAAGCCCTCCCAATCATCTATTAAATGTCATCTAAAACCGTCCGAGCTGCAAGTGCAAACACGGACGGCGCACCTGCTAAGGGGAATGGGGAAAAGGGAGTCAACAAAGCCATCCCCCTTAACGGCGCGAAGCAAACGTCCAAACGGACGAATACTACTTGTTGGGGAAGGAATAACCTTCGACCGTCACGTGCAGTACCACGACGCGGGGATCCGAAGCCTCGGCGATAACACGGTAAGCCTCGTCGATCTCGACGACGGCAACGCCGCCGGCGGGAATCGTCACGGTCTCCCCCGCCCCCTCAAAGCGCTCGCGATCATCGATATCGCTGTAAGCGCGGGTGCAGGTGAGGCCTGCCTTGGGGGCAACCTCGACGGTCAGGTCGCCGTCGAGCGGAGCGAGCACGGCATGGTAGCGACGGTGACCGACCAGATCGGCGCTTGCGGCCTCGCGGGCATAGACCCACCAGTACACCAACGAGTCGCCGATGGAGTACGCCACGTCGTGCTGCAGGTCGGCAACGCCATCGAGCGCCTGACCGGTACGCATCCACTTCTTGACGGACTTCATCTGAGCATCGAAGTCGGCACGCGAGTTAAAGACATGCATGGCTTATGCCTCCTTAATGGGTGCCAGCGCCTGAGCCAGATCGGCAGACGTCAGCGGTCGCAGGGACACCTCAAAGCTGAAGCTCTCAAAACGGGTGCGATAGGAATCGAGCACCTCGGAACCCCAAGAGTTCGAGCCAAGGCCGAGTAACTGGTCGTTGATGTTGACCGTGACCGTGTCGCCCTTGACAAGGTCGTAGACGTGCTTGGCGTTATCGATGGCCTCGCAGCTATAGGGCCATGCCGAGAACGAGAACGGGTTGGAAGCGGCGTCAGCCGGACGAGTCACCAGCACGCCGTCACCGTGGCTGGAGCGCAGGGCAACCCAGCGGGTACCCTCGCGGTTGGCGCAGTCCTGAGGCATAACGTAGGGCGTGAACATGTCGTCGACCGTGGTGCGGTAATGACCGACCGGGTTGGCGCGCAGCGAGTCCGGATAGTTCTCGCCCGGACCGTGGCCATACCACTCGACGGCACGATCGCAACCGGGGACTTCGAAGGAGATGCCGATGCGCGGGATGATATCCGAGTAATCGCCATAGGGCTCGCCGGAAACCTTGAGGTCGACACGACCGCTCGGAAGCACGGTGTAGACGAGCTCGACGCGCATGCCGAACGCGCGGACGGGAGGAGCGATACGCTGGCTCACGGTCACGACGACCGCATTGCCATCCTGCTTCCAAGAAACCTTGCGGGTAGACGCCTGCATCACATCGATGAAGTTGTCCTTCCACAGTGAGTCATACTCCTGCGCATGGTTATCGACGAGCGGATGCCAAAAACCAACCTGGGGACCAGAGGCCATGACGTCGCGGCCGGATGCCTTCCACTCGCTCACGGTACCGTTGACCTTGCTGAAGGTCAGCTCACCGTTGAGGGAGTGAATGCGGATTTCCTGCTCGGTCTCCTCGACCGTAAGCTCAGGACGAGTGGGAGCCGCGATGGCTGGCGCCGGATGGTTGGCGATGGCAAACTGGCTTGCACCCAGTTGGAACATCGGCTCGCACCAGACGTGAGCGGCCATGGTGTAGGCGCGCACAGTCAGCAGGGTCTCGCCTACCGCGGCCTCGTGAATCACCAGCGGAAGCTGGACGGACTCACCGGGGGCAACCGCACCGGGCATGAGCGTCTTGCGGCAGACCACGTCGCCGTCCACCAGGGTCTCGGCCGACAGGCAAACATCCTCGAGGGTGGTAAACCAACGCTTGTTGGTGACAGTCAGCTCGCCCGCCTCGGCGTCATAAGCCATGCGAACCGGGCAGATGACCTGACCATACTCAGTGAGGCCCGGGCTCGGCTGCTGCCAAGGGAACACCATGCCATCGATGCAGAAGTTGCTGTTGTTGGGGTAATCGCCGTTGTCGCCACCATACATATCGTAGGCAACGCCGTCCTCGGTCACAGCAGCCAAACCGTGGTCGCACCATTCCCAGATAAACTGGCCTTGGATGCAATCCCAGCGATCGAAGACCTCCTGGTACTCGGACAGGCCTCCGGGGCCATTGCCCATGGAGTGACCGTACTCGCAGTTGATGCGCGGCTTGGGGAACGGATGCTCGCCAAAGTCGTTCATCTGCGACACACGGGAGTACATGGTGGAAATGACGTCGACGGTATCGGCGTTGCGGTCCTCCTCGTAATGGACCGGGCGACCATCGAGCTCGTGAGCCTTGGCGTACATCGCGCGGATGTTGCAGCCATAGCCGCTCTCGTTGCCCATCGACCACATAATGATGCAGGCGTGGTTGCGCTCCTGCATCACCAGGCGCTCGATGCGGTCGACGTAGGCCGGCTCCCATGCCGGGTCGTCGGTGACCAGGGCGATATTGCCGATATTCTCGAAACCGTGGCTCTCCATGTCGGTCTCGGCGACCAGCATGATGCCATACTCATCGCACAGCTCGTAGAAGCGCGGGTCATTGGCATAGTGAGAGGTGCGCACCGCGTTGATGTTGTGCTGCTTCATGAGCTCCAGGTCGCGGCGCATGCGATCGAGGCCCACGGCGCGGCCCTTGTGATCGTCGTGATCGTGGCGGTTGACGCCATGCATCTTAAAGTAAGTGCCATTGAGGTAGATATGATTGCCCTCGACCGTCACCTCGGCAAGACCCTGGCGATGCGGAACGTACTCGCTGACCTCGTCACCGTCGTAGACCTCAAACGTAAGGTCATAGAGGAAGGGGTCCTCGGGGTTCCAGAAGTGGGCATCGGTCACGCTGCACTCGGCATGGCCGTCGATGCACTCACCCGTAGCCACCACGTTCTCGCCATCGCTGAGCGTATACACGACGCGGGTAGCGCCCTCGGCCACCGTATCGAGCGTAATCAGAGCGGTATCGCCCTCGCGGTGCGTGCGGAACCTAAAGTCGACCAGGTGCGCGGCGGGGCGCTGCATAAGGTACACATCGCGGAAGATGCCCGAGGCCCACCACATATCCTGGTCCTCGATGTAGCTACCATCGCTGTACTGCAGAACCTTGACCGCAAACAGGTTGTCGCCCTCGACGAGCGCATCGGTCACGTCGAACTCGGCGGACAGGCGCGAGCCCTTGGTCATGCCGATAAACTGGCCGTTGACGTACAGCTCGCCATAGCTCTCGATGCCGTCAAAGCGAATGATCTCGCGAGCGCCGGCGGGAACAGCGGGAAGGTTGACGATGCGCTGGTAGACGCCCGTGGGGTCATCGGAGGGAACATACGGCTGATCCACCGGGAACGGGAAGCCCTCGTCGGTATAGGCAAGGTTGCCGTAGCCATCTACCTGCCACAGGTGCGGAACTTCCACGTGATCCCACTCGGGCTCGTACGTGGAGAGCTCCTCGTTGGAGACGGCAGCGGGGCCCTCAAAGAGGCGGAACTGCCACGAGCCGGACAGCTGGACAAACCCGCGCGACAGCTCGCGGCTGTACGTTGCAGCGAGATCGGCGGTCTCGTAACCCATAAAGTACGCATGGGGTGCCAGGCGGTTCCTATGGGTGAGCGCTTGGTTTTCCCAATCGTTAATGGCGTCCATGGTGATGCTCCTTCGTCATCGTAGTGATTCTTGTGCAACCGGTTGTCCTTATCTTACGGGCGATGCAAAAAGCTGTGCAACCGGTTGTCCGCTGAACGGTCGATTTGACCGGGTTAACGGTGCAACCGGTTGTACAACCGCGACACTTATGTCACCCTGAGTATCGAAACACAGCACAAGACATCGTTCTTAAGCTCGTAGGCAACCGCCACGCCCGCAGATATCTCCCCCCATACGAGGTGTATTCGATTGCGGCTTGGTTGCAAAACGACGCCGGTCACCGGATATCATGAACGCTGTTCAGACGCACTATAGTAAGCTGTATCCGCACCAGCCCGTATCAGTGACAACATCGACCGCATTTTCCAGGAGACGCCATGACCCAACCAGTTCGCACCGCACCTACGCTTGCCGAGGTTGCCGCAGCTGCCGGCGTGTCGCGCTCCACGGCATCGCGCGCTCTCAACGATTCGCCCCGCATTAGCGAGGAAACCAAAAAGCGCGTCCGCGCGGCGGCCAAGGAAGTCAATTTTGTCCCCAACGCTCGTGGCCGAGCGCTCGCTGTCGGGCGCACGGAAATCATCGCCGTGCTCGTGACCGAGCCCCTGAGTGAACTCTTCAGCGACCCCACCTATAGCGAGTTTTTGAGCGGCATTACCGAGGAACTGTCGGAGTCGTCCTATCTGCCCGTTATCTTGCAGGCGTCTTCTACGCATGAGCGCAACCGCGCACGCGAGCACTTTGAGCGCCGCTCGTTCGACGCCGTGATCGACGTCTCCCCCTACAAGGGCAGCGAGCTGCTCGAGGTGCTGCGCGAGCTGGGCGTACCTACCGTGTTGTGCGGCCAGCTCGAGGGCCACCCCTATCGCGATGTGTTCTCGACGGTCTACTCTGACGACGAAGAGGGCGGACGCTTTGCAGCGCTCGCTATGAAGGAGCGAGGGCGCAAAGATATCGTCGCCGTGTTGGGACCGCAAGACAACCCCGCCGTTGTCGACCGCCTGCGCGGCTACCGCGCCGTCTTGGGCGAAGACCTCCCAGACGCAAACGTTATCTATACCGGCTGGAACAACGGAGACGGCTATCAGGCCATGCACCAGATCCTCGCGCGCGAGATTGCTTTCGATGGCGTGCTCTGCGGATCGGACCGTATCGCGGCTGGCGTCATCACCGCACTCAACGAGGCAGGCCTATCCGTTCCGGCGGATATTTCTGTCGTCGGCTTCGACGATCACGAGATTGCGACGCGCTGCGTCCCCGCGCTCACGACCGTCCGCCAGCCCCTGCGCGAAGAAGGCCACATGGCCGCCAACATTGCGCTCGACATGATCAAGGGTGCCGAGCCCACCACCTCCGTGATGCACATGCAGCTGATCCAGAGAGACTCGCTATAAGAAATTGGGGCAGGCTTTCCGCCAGACAGTTGTTACGGAAAGCCTGCCCCGTTTTGAGTGCTCATTCTGGGGCACAGTTTCCGTTAGACAGTTCAACCGGAAACTGTGCCCCATTATTTTGCCGAATTCTGGGTCGCGCTTTCCCAGAGGACCCCCTTTGGGAAAGCGCGACCCGTTCTGGACCCAGATTCCGGGACGCACTTTCCGAGACGCCCGGTCACCCCATGTCCTCACAATCTCGGCGCATAAAAAACGAGGGAAGGCACACGTCCTTCCCTCGTTGCAAGCAATATGTAGCCGCTTGCCTACATCAGGCGCAGGCTGACGTCCTTGAGCTGGGCGCCGGAAACGGCACTCGGGGCGCCCGACATGAGGTCGGAGCCACTGGCCGTCTTGGGGAACGCCATGACGTCGCGGATGGAATCGGAGCCGGTGAGCAGCATGCACACGCGGTCCAGACCCAGAGCGAAACCGCCCATCGGGGGCGCACCAAACTTGAGGGCCTCCATGAGGAAGCCAAACTGCGACTCGGCGCGCTCCTCGGTAAAGCCCAGGAGCTTGAGCATGGACATCTGCATCTCGGCGTTGTGGATACGCATACCGCCGCCACCGGCCTCAAAGCCGTCCATGACAAAGTCGTAGGTGCAAGAACCGGCTGCCAGCGGGTCGGCCTCGATCTTGGCGATGTCGGTCTCGGTCGGCAGGGTGAAGGGCTGGTGCTCGGCAGCATAGGCCTTGCGGTCCTCATCCCAGTGGAACAGCGGGAAGTTGACGACCCACAGGAAGTCGTGACCCTCGCGCTTGATCTCGAGCGCATTGGCCATGTGCGAACGCATGCCGCCCAGAATCTCATCGGAGAGCAGGCGCGGGCCGGCGGCGAACATCACAAGGTCGCCGGGCTCGACGTCCATGCGCTCGCGCAGAGCAGCCATCTCCTCGTCCGAGAAGAACTTGACGATGGGGCTGTTGATGGAGCCGTCCTCGCGGAAGGCGATCCATGCCAGACCCTTGGCGCCAAACGTGGAGGCCACGCCGGCGAGCTTATCGATCTTGGCACGTGCCCAGGCACCGGCGCCCTTGGCGTTGATGGCCTTGACGACAGAGCCTTCCTCGTTTGCGGCAGTCGCAAAGACCTTGAACTTGGAGTTGGCAAAGATGTCGGTCAGGTCGACCAGATGCATGCCATAGCGGGTATCGGGCTTGTCGGAGCCATAGGTGTCCATGGCCTCCCAGTAGTTCATGCGACGCAGCGGCGTGGGCATCTCGACACCCATGCGACCGAAGGCATCGGCAAGAACCTCTTCGAGCGCGCTCATGACATCGTTCTGGTCCACGAAGGACATCTCGATATCGACCTGGGTGAACTCGGGCTGACGGTCGGCACGCAGGTCCTCGTCGCGGAAGCACTTGGCAACCTGGTAGTAGCGCTCGACGCCACCGACCATGAGCAGCTGCTTCAGAAGCTGTGGGGACTGCGGCAGGGCGTAGAAGTTGCCCGGCTGGATGCGGCTGGGGACGATGAAGTCGCGGGCGCCCTCGGGAGTAGACTTGAACAGGGAGGGCGTCTCGACCTCCATGAACTCACGGTTGTGCAGCGCCTCGCGAATGGCAAAGGTAAAGTCGGAGCGCAGCTTGAGGTTGGCCATCATCTCGGGACGACGGAGGTCCAGATAGCGATAGCGCAGACGGGTGTCCTCGCTCGTCTCGATGCCGTCCTCGATCTGGAACGGCGGGGTAACAGAAGTGTTGAGCACCTCGGCGTGGTCGGTCAGGACCTCGATCTCGCCGGTCGCGAGCTTGGCGTTGGTGGTCTCCTCGCCACGGGAGCGCACGACGCCGTGAATCTTGATGGGCCACTCGGGACGCATGGTCTCGGCGATCTTAAAGGCGTCGCCGTCGGAGTGCTCGGGGTCGAAGGTGAGCTGCGTGATGCCCTCGCGGTCGCGAAGGTCGCAGAAAATAAGGCCGCCGTGATCGCGGCGACGGCTCACCCAACCGGTGAGGGTGACCTCTTCGCCCACGTTCTCGCGGCGAAGCTCGCCGCAGGTACGGGTGTGCATGGAATGCTCGTCGATGGGACGGGTCTGGCTCATACCAGTGATCCTCCTTTATGGATCTGTGCCGCCCCGTGTCGTTCCGGGCGGCGTCGTACAGATTTGCCCAGCCTGCGTAAACCGCGCAGCCAGACATGGCGTTCTATCTTATCGCACCTGTGTCGATGTGCCGCGGAAAAGTAGCTCCTGCCCAAAGACTTGACGGAGACGAAACAATTGACGCGCCGCGGCACCCGCCCGCGCTCGTCACGTGCGACAATATGCCCCAATAAAACAGCACTTGGAAAGGCCCGTCATGACTGCACGCCTCATCGTTATGGATATCGACTCCACGCTCATCAACCAGGAGGTCATCGATCTTTTGGGCGAGGAGGCCGGCGTGGGCGAGCAGGTGGCACAGATCACCGAACGCGCTATGCGCGGCGAGCTGGACTTTAAGCAAGCGCTCGAGGAGCGCGTGGGGCTACTCGCCGGCCTGGACGAGAGCGTGTTCGAGCGCACCTTTGAGCGCGTGACGTTTACCCCCGGCGCGCTGGAGCTTGTGCGCTCGGCACACAGCAAGGGCTGGAAGGTCGGCGTGGTGAGCGGCGGCTTCCACGAGGTCGCCGACAAGATCGTGGCCGCCGCGGACATCGATTTTTGCCTGGCCAACCGCCTGGAAGTCGTAGACGGCAAGCTCACCGGCAAGCTGGCGGCAGACATCGTGACCAAGGAGTCCAAGCTCATCCAGCTGCTGGACTGGGCAGTTGAGTGCGGTGTCGACATGGCCCATACCGTGGCAATCGGCGACGGCGCCAACGACATCCCCATGATTCAGGCCGCGGGCACGGGCATCGCATTTTGCGCCAAGCCCAAGACGCGCGAAGCCGCCCCGTTCGCCATCGACGAACGCAACCTGATGCTCGCCATGGACATCATCCTGCGTGACTAGTCGATCCGCCTAACAATTGAATTAGTCTGTCCTATAGTTTCCGAACAATTTTGTCTTAGTGTTCGGAAACATACCCTATGAGTGCTAGACTTTGCGCCGTCGAAGGGAACATATATGGATAAGCGAGATCTTGAGCAGCTGCTGTGCGGCGTAGCAGACGGAAGTGTTGCGCCAGCCGACGCCCTCACGCGCATCCAGACGGCGCCAACCGCCGATCTGGGCTTTGCGCAGCTCGATCTTTCGCGCGGGGTGCGCCAGGGAGCCGGCGAGGTTGTCTACGGCGCCGGTAAAACCGCCGAGCAGATTGCCGCCATTATCGAAGCGCTGCGCGATGCCGGCCAGGAGCGCATCCTGGTCACGCGCCTGGACGCCGAAAAAGCCGCGCGCACCGCTGAGCTTCTCGGCAACGACATCGACCTGGGATATGCCCCGGACGCCCAGCTCGTCCTCGTGGGCGGCAAGCCCTCCCCCACCGGCAACGGACGCATCGTCGTCGCCTGCGCAGGCACGAGCGACCTGTCCGTCGCCGAAGAGGCGGCACTGACAGCCGAGTTCTACGGCAACGAGGTCGATCGCCTCTACGACGTGGGTGTCGCCGGCCTGCACCGCCTGCTCGCTCATGCTGAGGAACTTGCCCAGGCGCAGGTGGTCATCGCCATCGCCGGCATGGAAGGCGCCCTGGCGAGCGTCATCGGAGGCCTTGTGAGCTGTCCGGTCATCGCCGTTCCTACCAGCGTGGGCTATGGCGCGAGCTTTGGCGGCGTGGCCGCACTGCTCGCCATGCTCAACTCCTGCGCCAGCGGCGTTTCGGTCGTCAACATCGACAACGGCTTCGGCGCCGCCTACCAGGCAAGTCTTATCAATCATCTGAGCGCCGGCACGTCCTGCGCCCGTTAAGGAGCATTCCATGTCCAACCATCAGCACACGCTTATCATCGACGGCACCTCGGGCATCAGCGGCGACATGACCGTCGCGGCCCTGCTCGATCTGGGCGCCAGCGAGGAGCATCTGCGTGAGCAGCTCGCCACGCTTCCGGTCGGCGGCTTTGAGATTGCCGTTACACGTGTAAACAAGCATGGCATCGACGCCTGCGACTTTGACGTTCAGCTGGCAGAGGAGCTCGAGAACCACGACCACGACATGGCCTGGCTCTACGGCAACGAAGCAGCTGCCGAGCACACACACGAGCATGAGCACCACCATCATGATCATGGCGAGCACGAACACGAGCACTGTCAGGAGCATGACCATGAGGCCCACGGTCATGGCCACGAGGGTCACCATCACGCCCACCACCACCATCACCGTTCTTTGGCGGACGTCACCGCCATCATCGATGGCTCGCAGATGAGTGATGGCACCAAGCGTCGCGCGCTCGCCATCTTTACCGCGCTCGCCGCCGCCGAGGCCAAGGCCCACGGCAAAACGCCCGAGACCGTCATGTTCCACGAAGTAGGCGCCATCGATTCCATCGTTGACATCTGCTCTGTCGCCATCTGCCTCGATGACCTGGGCATCGAGGATATTGTCGTCGAGTCGCTCTCCGAGGGTCACGGCACCATCCACTGTGCCCACGGCCTTATGCCCATCCCGGTGCCCGCCGTCGTCAACCTATGCCAGGCAGGCAATATCGCCCTCACGCCCGCACCGGTCGCCGGCGAGCTCGTGACGCCCACGGGTGCCGCCATCGTCGCCGCACTGCGCACGTCCGAGCACCTGCCGGCCCGCTACCGCATCGAAGCCGTCGGCTACGGCGCCGGTAAGCGCCCCTACGAGGGCTGCTCCGGCACGCTCCGTTGCCTGCTTGTTCACGTGGACGCATAGCCATGGATGCCCGCAAAACCAAAAGCCGCGCCGCCATTGTCACGGCGTTTTCCGAGCTCCTTCGCGAGGAGGACTACGGCAAGATCACCGTCGGCGACATCATCGCGCGCGCCCATGTGGGTCGGGCCACGTTCTACGGCCTCTTTAAGAGCAAAGACGACCTACTGTCCAAGCTCGTAAGCGACATCTGCACCCACGCCCTCGACGACGATGGCACACCGCTCGACGACCCACTCGTGCAGGTCGAACATATCCTCAACAACCTCTGGGAGCGCCGCCAGGGCGTTCGAGCCCTCGTAGCCGGCGCCGGCTCACGCGTCTTCGCCGACTGCCTACGCAAGACCATCATGTCACGAGCAGCCGAAACCGTCCCCACCGACCCAAACGGCCCCGCCGCCACCATGGACCGAAGCTTCCTACTACACCACATAGCCTCAAGCTTCGTAGGAATGGTCCAATGGTGGGCCTGGCACAACTTCCAAGCCCCAAAAGAGGACGTAGCCAAAGACTACCTATCAGCCATAAAACCCCTCTTCACCTAAATAAGAAGCTCATCCCAAAGCATCGCCCCAACCCAGGCCGCCACGCATCCCAAAGTGTCACTTACGCTTCAACGCCCCCAACAGCAACAAGCCCCTCCCATCCAAATTCAGATATATATGTTGGGTTGCTTGTTCGAACACAGCCAAGAATGCCCAGGGCTCGGTAGGGGTTAACTTTCCAACGCACTCCGCAGGACGCAAAAAGGCTCGCCGCACATAGTGCGCAGCGAGCCTTTTTGCATGTCCGAGGACGCGTTGGAAAGTTAACCCCTACCGAGCCCGGACCTTATAGAGCCGTCCTTTGACTAGAACATGCCCAAGAAACCATGCACAAACAGCGCGGCCAGAGCGGCACCGACAAACGGGGCGATACCAGGAACAAGCAGGCCGTACTTCCAGTTGTTGTCAGCCTTGTTCTTGATCGGCAGCACCTGGTAAGCCATGCGAGGACCAAGGTCACGTGCCTGGTTCATGGCGAAGCCGGTGATACCGCCCATGCCCATGCCAACGGCCCAAACGATCAGGCCAACGCAGATAGCGAGCATCAAAACGTTCTCGCCGGCGCGGCTAGCAGCAGCAAGGATGGCGCTGATGAACACGAAGGTGCAGATAGCCTCGCAGAAGAAGTTGCGGGCATAGTTCGTGCCCTCGGTGGTAGGGTTAGTCGAGAAGATGTTGCGCTGGGCAACGGGATCGATGACACCATCGGAAGCCTTGAACTCATCGGCATACATCAACCACGCAATCACGGCACCCGCAAAGCCACCGAGCATATCGGCAACCATGAAGGGGATGCAGCTGCTCCACGGCACCAGGCCGACGATGCACTGGGCAAGCACCATGGCGGGGTTCATGCACACGGCGCCGCCAAAGACAAACAGGCAGACCGAGATGCCAAAAGACCAGGTGGTGATGGCAAACATATGGCCGGAGCCCTGATACTTGGTGCCCTTGAGCACGGTATCGCAGTGCACGCCCACGCCAAAGATGATCATGAGGGCCGTTGCGCCGAATTCGCAGATGAGTTTGGTAAGCATAAAACCTTATCTTTCTTGTCGGTTATAAACGATTCGTTTAGGCCACGCACTAGTGCTGTGCGACGACAACGCCCAGGCCATCGGGAATGACGGCCACCTTGGCATCGGCACCCTTCATCTCAAAGGCGAGCTTGAGCGCCTCCTCGATAGTGTTGACCGACGTCATGTGCATATCCTTGAGCATCTGGTGATCGCACAGGTCGGTGACCATGATCACAGGGTGATGCGCCAGGATGCGGGCAAAGATCTGGCTCGTCCACTGGTCGGGCAGGGTCTCGTCCTTAGGACGGTCGATGCAGGCGCGCTCAAACTCTGCCGGATCGTTGTCGGCGATGTTGTGATAGAAGCCCTCGCCACCGTGACCGTCGGCACAACCGGCAACGTCGATGATCACACCGCCCTCGGGAAGCGTGGCCTCGGCAGAGCACATGCCCTTCACGGCCTGGTAGATGTTCTGGTCGAGCGGGTAGCCGCCGTTGGTGGTGATGGCGATCTCGCACTCGACGGGCTCAACGCCGGCAAGGCTCTTCACGAACTCGCAGCCAGCCTCGTGTGCCTTGTGAATGTCGCCGGCAAAGGAGCCGATGACCTCGTGCTTACCGTTGAGCACCACGTTCAGCACAAAGGCAAGGTGAGCCATCTCGGCAGCGGCAAACATGTCCTCGCTCACGTGGTTGTGGCACAGGTTGCCAGCACGCGAATGGGAATCGTTCACAAACTGACCGTTGTGGTTGTACATGATGGTCTTGTAGCTGGCAATGCCGGGCAGCACGGACTTGCGGCTGCCAGAGAAGCCAGCAAAGAAGTGCGGCTCAATAAAGCCCTCGGCAAGCAGCAGATCGCAATCGGCCGCAATCTTGTTGATGATGCACTCGCCGCCAGAAGGCAGGGTGCCGATCTTTTTCATCATGCTGTCGTCAGTCGCGACGTGCATAACGATTTCCTCGTTGGCAACGATCTCCTCGCCGTACTTGTTGACGAGCTCCTCGTGCGTCGACGGACGGTGCATACCCGTAGCAACCAGAATGCGCACGCGAGCCTCGGGCGCAGCGGAATGGATGTGATGCAGCAGAATAGGCATCGTCACACGCGAGGGGACGGGACGCGTATGATCGGAGCTAATAATGACAATATCCTTCTTGCCAGCACAAAGCTCCTCGAGCGAAGGTGAGCCGTAAGGGTTGGCAAGCGACTCTTCTACCAGCTCTTCCTGCGATTTTGTAGTCTTAAACTCGTTTTGATGACCTTCCATCACACCCACGAAGTTCTTATCCTCGAGCTCTAGATGCAACGTCTTGTGGTCAAACGGTAGTTCACATTCAAACAATGACGAGGGCCCTCTTCCTTTCAACTGACACACTAGATAAACCGTTGGAAGGATACGCCGCTCACCGAAAAACACCACCGTCCACCGA
>CAUDVX010000029.1 GCA_958452935.1 uncultured Collinsella sp.
GCGCGGCAAGGAGATATATTGCCAGACCGGAGGGCCCCCGCGGGCGGGAATCTGGTCGTACACATTTCCTACACATATTTAAAGCCAGCTTACGTTTGCCAGCCGTTCTCTACCGCTCACCGAGGGTCTCTTTATAGTGAAGCGTCATATGGCTAAAGCTGATAGGCTCCCTTAGCCAAGGCACAGCCGGCATCGAGTAACTCATCGCGCTCCTCCACCGAGAACCCCTCGGCGTATACGCGAACCACCGGTTCGGTCCCGCTGGGGCGGATCAGCAGCCAGGTGTCATCCTCGAATGCCAAACGTAAACCATCCATATGGCTTACAGCCTGCGGCGCCTTGCCGCAAATCGATTTGGGATTCATGCCAGGAAGCAGCGTTCGCAGCGATTCGGCGTCTTCGGCCTCAAGGCGCAAATCTCGACGCCCATAGCTCGTCTTACCAAAACTGGCCTCGAGCTGATCGACCAAAACGCCCAAGGGCGCGCCCGTCTTTGCCATAAGCTCACACAGAATCAGACAAGCAAGGATTCCATCACGCTCGGGCATATGCGCGGCGATGCCGATACCACCGGCCTCCTCGCCTCCCATGAGGACGCCGCCCTTCTTCATCTCTGCAGCTATATATTTGAAACCGACCGGCTTAACGGTCACACGACAGCCAAGCGCCTCAGCAATGCGGCGCACGAGTGTCGAGCACGAGAGATTGACGACGACACGCCCCTCCAAATTGCGGAATTGAACGAGGTCGCCCAAAACAAGCGCCATGATTTGATGCGGATGTATATATCTACCGCGTTCGTCGACCGCGCCGATACGATCGGCATCGCCGTCGGTCACCAGGCCCGCGCACGCCCCGTCCTCGACAACCGCACGCTCGCAAGCGTCCACCCATGGCTCAACAGGGTCGGGGCAAATGTCCTCTTGATCGGACGACTCTCCGGCATGAATCTCGTGCACCTCGACGCCCAGCTCCCGCAGCAGGTCGGCAAGATATCCCTGGGCCGCGCCGCCCATGGGGTCAACCACCACACGCAGGTGAGCGGCTCGAATGGCCTCGGCATCGACAAACGATGCCACCGCCTGCATATAGTCAGGAATAATATCCGCGGTGCGATAGCTTTCCTCGATCCCCATCGGCTCGGGGGCCATGCTCTCTTCGAGCTCTTCGATGACGTCCTGATTGGCCGTCGAGCCATCTCCCATGCGTAGTTTAAGGCACAGATACCCCTGAGGATGATGGGACCCCGTCACCATGAGCGCACCGCAGGCCTCGCCGTCATACGCCGCCGCCCACGTAAGGGCGGGGGTTGGGACGGGCCGAGATGCGAGCACTGCGTCCAATCCGTGAGCGGCAAGCACGCCTGCCGCAAGCTCAGCGAACTCGCGCGCCTGCGGCCGGGTGTCGAACCCTATATATACTGTTTTGCCGGGATTGATCTTTTGCCACAACTCGCCGACGGCATCGGCAATGCGGGCAACGTTGTCGGCGGTAAAGTCGTCGTCGACGCGGGCGCGCCAACCGTCAGTTCCAAAATGAATTATCGCGCACACGCGCAGACACCTCACAGTGTTTGGATCATGGTACGCATTGGGTATACCCGCAACGCTTGCCCGGCAACCTACCAAAACCGGCATTCACCATTTGGGCAAATGCTACCGACGATGTGCAGGCAATAAAAAAACCGCCCCGTATGGAGCGGTTTCGACCTTTATATATCGAGCGCCTCGGCCATCGCCGCCGTGGTGATCGCCGTGGTCCCACAGCAACTGCCCACCATTGCGGCACCGGCATGCCTCCATTCGATGCAAGCACGCGCGAAGGCTTCGGGATTCTCGCGCCACACAGGGCCATCCTGAGTTTGGACCGGATCGCCCACGTTGGGACGTACCGTGACGGGCGTAGTCGCCGATGCAACCATCCTGGGCACTGCCACGTTCGCGGCCGCAAGTGAACAGCAGTTAACGCCAACCGAGTTTGCGCCGTGCTTTTCGGCGTACAAAACGGCAGCCTCGATGTTGAGGCCATCGCCTAGCAGGTCGCCTTTATCGTCAACGACAAAACTTACCAAAACAGGCATGCCGTCGGCGGCATCCTGGGCGCCGGCAAGTATGGGCTGCAAATTACGGATAGACGTCACCGTCTCGATCAGCAGACCGTCAACACCAGCATTGAGCAGGGCGTATGCCTGCTCTCGCGAAATGCCTCGGATTTCTCGATACTCGGCAGAGTCTTCGGCAAACCACTCAATGCCGATCGGGCCCATCGAGCCCAGCAGCAGCTGAGGGTGCGCCTGGCGTGCATCGTCGACGGCACCGCGATTGACCTCAGCCACGGACGGCGTAATCTGATCTTGCTTGAGGGCATAGCTTGATGCCTGAAAGGTATTGGTAATGAGCACCTGCGCACCGGCGGCGACATACAGGCGATGGATACGAGAAACAGTCTGCGGCTCGGCAAGGTTCCAAAACGCCGGTGGGATGTCGGCGGCATCGTATTCACTCATCAGCACGCTGCCCATGGGGCCCTGCGTCAACAGGGTCTCGCTCGACATGCGGCGCATAAGTTCCTCGCCGCCGGGACGGTTGTAATAACTCGTATCCATATATGTGTTTCGCTATTCCTCGACGCTGATTCCCTGTTTTTCGAGATAGGCGAGCCAGCGGCTCATCGTGTCCTCGGAAAGCGCATGTTCCATCATGCACGCCTCGGAATCGGCCCGCTCAAAATCGACGCCGAGCTCCTGGACCAAAAACGTGCGGATAAGGCGATGACGGTACCAGATTGCCGTGCCGACCTCGCGACCACGGTCGGTCAGGATGACCTTGCCGTAATGCGATTGCTCGACAAGCTCGGACGCCTTAAGCGCCGAAACCGCCTTATTGACCGATGCCTTGGAGACACCAAGACGCTGCGCGATGTCGACCGATCGCACGCCATTGGTCTCCCCTTCTTCGTTTTCGATGCGAACCATGCACTCCAAGTAGTCTTCGTTCGCCACCGTTAGGTGCAGCTCGCGCGAGCTATTTGTCGTATCCATGACCTTCCGTCCCTTCTGCTTTCAAAGGCTGATTCTACCCCATCCGCCCGTCGCGGTATGCTGTGGCATACCGTGCTAGAGTTCTTGTTGCACACGACGACCAAGATTGGAGCGGTCTTTATGGAAAACAACACCACGAACCCCGACGTCCTTGAGCGCTTTTTGCGCTACGTCCAAATCAACACGCAATCCGAGGATGCAAACTGCGACCAGGTGCCTTCGAGCAACGTTCAGTTTGACCTTGCTAATGTGCTGGCCGAGGAGCTGCGCGAGCTCGGCGCGGCCGATGCCCATGTGACCGAGCATGCCTACGTCTGCGCGCATATTCCTGCGAGCGCGGGCGCGGAGGACAAGCCCGCCCTGGGTCTGATCGCACACCTCGACACCACCGAGGTTGCGCCGGGCGCCGGTGTGAAGCCACACATTGTGCACTACGAAGGCGGCGACCTGGTCTGCGGTACCGTTGACGGCAAGCCCGTGGCCATGAGCACCGCCAAGCTTCCCGCCCTGAACGACCTTGTGGGTGAGGACTTGGTCTGCAGTGACGGCACCACGCTGCTGGGCGCCGACGACAAGGCCGGTGTCGCCGAGATCATGGCGCTTGTCGCGCGTATCGCTCAGGACCCCTCGCTGCCCCACCCCGCACTCGGCATTTGTTTTTGCCCGGACGAAGAAATCGGTCACGGCGCCGAACTGTTGGACATCGAGGCCTTCGGCTGCAAGTACGCCTACACGGTCGACGGCGGTCCCATTGGCGAGCTGGAGTGGGAGTGCTTTAACGCCGCCGAGGCAACCGTTCACTTTGAGGGCCAGTCCATCCATCCCGGTGACGCCAAGGGCCGCATGGTCAACGCGGGCAATCTGTTCTGCGACTTTAGCGCGCTGCTCCCTTATGCGCAGCGCCCGGAATACACCGAGGGCTACGAGGGCTTCTATCATCTTGAGGGCGTGTCTGCAACCGTCGACCACGCTACGGCGCGCTATATCGTTCGCGACCACGACGCGGCAAAGTTCCAGCAGAAGCTCGCGCTGATTGATTCCGCCGCAGCCCTGCTCAACCAGCGCCTGGGCGATGAACGCGTGACGGTCGAGATCAAGCAGCAGTACCGCAACATGGCCGAGATCGTGCGTGACTACCCCGAGCTTATCGATGTCGCCAAGGAAGCCTACCTTGCCTGCGGCATTGAGCCCCAGGTACTGCCGATTCGCGGTGGTACCGACGGTGCGCAGCTGTCGTTCCGCGGCCTGCCCTGCCCCAACCTTTCCACGGGCGGCTACTGCTACCACGGCGTCAACGAGTTTGTCCCGGTCAGCTCGCTCATCAAGATGACTGACGTTCTCCAGGAACTCGTCGCCCGCTTCGCATAAGCCTGGCTGCACAAGCCTAAAAGACGAATCGCCCCGTCCTCAACCGAGAACGGGGCGATTTTTGGTGCAAGGGGTGTAGTCGGCATCGCTGGTTGAATCAACGTCAGCGAGCGACGTCCAGAGCGAACAAGTTGGCATGAAAAAGGCAGGGCATTGACCTTCTGGTCATGCCCTGCCTTTTGAATGACAAATTGTCGCTCTGGGCGGCGCGCAGCGTCGAGCCGTTACGCGGGCTGGTAAGCCCGCGTAACCCTAGTAGTTGGCTTCGTAGCCGTTGCCGTCGCCGGTGGGCTCTTCGTAGTAGTCCGAATCGCTCGAATCAGTCGAATCGTCCGAATCGTCAGAGCTGACCGATGAGGTTGCGGTGCCGTTGGCGTAATCGTCGGACGTGTTGTTGTTCAGGTCGCCGATCGTAGAGCTGGAGCCATCGGACTGGCCCATGGTATTGGGGCCCTTGGGATCCTTACCAGCGTCGACGCGCTCCATCATTTCCTTAAGCTCGTCCTCGTAGACAAAGACGTAGCTCACGCCATCAATCATGGTGCTGGCATCGGCATACGAAGGCAAGTTGGCCGAATAGATGCCGTCAACATCCATGCCGCGCATGGCATTGACCGTAGAGACGATGTCCTGAACGCTCATATCGGTCACGAGCATGCCGGACAGCGAATTGACGAGGTCGAAGACCTTGGTGGCATCGAAGTTGTTGAGGATCTGGTTGGCGAGGGCGCCGAGCACCTGACGCTGGTGGCGCATGCGTGTGTAGTCGCCATCGGCATAGATGTAGCGGCAACGGGCATAGGTAAGGGCGGTCGCGCCATCCATGTGCTGCTGACCGGCGGTGATCTTAATGTCGAGATGCTCGGGGTCGTCGACATCGTCGGTTGCGTTAATGTCGATGCCGCCGACCGAATCGATGAGCGACTGCATGCCGTCGAAGCTGACCTCGGCATAGTGGGAAATCTGGACACCGCACAGCTCGTTGACCGCCTGGACCATGGCTTCGGCGCCGCCGTAGGTATGGCAGGCGTTGATCTTCATGGTCGAGCCGTTGTAGACGACCTTGGTGTCGCGCGGAATGGAGATGAGCGTCGCCTGTTTTTGCGTGGGGTCGATACGCGCCAGAATAATCGAGTCGGCGCGGTATGTATCCTCGCCCGGGCGACCGTCAGTGCCAAGGAGTAGCACGTAGAACGGGTCCTTTGCCTCGTCGGTATCAACCAGGATCTGGCGCAGGTTGTCGGTAATGACATTGGAATCGCCGAGCTTGCCCATAATGGTGGCAAACCACAGGCCGGCGGCAGTCGTAGCACTCAGCAGCACACCGAGCACAGCAATGAGCGCAACGCGGCGAACCGTATGACCGCGACGGCGCTGACGGGCGCGCTCGGAATAGCGGGCAACGTTATCGCGGCTATAGATTTTTGCCTGAGCGCCGGTCGAAGGTCTTCGAGATTCCGTAATGGGCTTTTTCTTAAACATAGGCAACCTGCATTAGTAGATGACGGGATCGGGAACAGTGGCGTGCTCGACATGAGCGCCAAGCGCCTGCAGCTTTTCAACAAACTGTTCGTAGCCGCGCTTAATGTGATGGATGGCCGAAACCTCGGTCGTGCCGTCGGCAATGAGGCCGGCAACGACGAGTGCCGCGCCACCACGAAGATCCGGTGAGGTTACCTGAGCGCCGGAGAAGCCCTTGACGCCGTGAATCATAGCGTGGTGGCTCTCGATGCGAATGTCGGCACCCATGCGCACCAGCTCGGATGCAAACATAAAGCGATTCTCGAAGATATTCTCGGTGATAACGGAGCTGCCATCGGCCAGGGCGGAAAGCACCATGATCTGCGCCTGCATATCCGTGGGGAAACCGGGGAACGGGAGCGTCTGGATATCGACCGGCTTGATGCGCTCGGCACGGTTCACATGGACGCCATCCTCGACGCGCTCGCAGTCGATGCCCATGAGCTCCATCTTCTTGAGCACCATGCCCAAGTGGATGGGGCAAAAGCCTGTGACGTCGACACCGCGGTCGTCTGCCATCAACGCACCGGCAACGATAAAGGTACCGGCCTCGATACGGTCGCCCACCACGCGATGGGTAACGGGATGCAGCTCCTCCACGCCCTCGATGGTCACGACAGGCGTACCCGCGCCGACAATCTTGGCGCCCATTTCGTTGAGCATGTTGGCGAGATCGACGATCTCGGGCTCACGGGCGGCATTATCGATAACCGTGGTACCCTGCGCACGCACGGAGGCCATGATGAGGTTCTCGGTCGCACCGACACTGGCAAACTCGAGCGTGACGGTGGTACCGTGCAGGCCCTGGGGCGCGTTGGCGTTGATATAGCCGTGGGCGGTATCGAACTCGACGCCCAAGGCCTCAAGACCCAAGATATGCATATCGATCTTGCGAGCACCCAGGTTGCAGCCGCCGGGCATGGCGATCTTGGCGCGATGGAAACGGCCCAGCAGGGGTCCCATCACGGCAGTGGAAGCACGCATCTTGGCAACGAGCTCGTAGGGCGCCTCCCAGGAATCGACCTGGGAGGTATCGATCTCGAGCGTGTGCTCGTCGAGAACATCGATCGTAGCGCCCATACCCTTGAGCACCTTGCCCATCACGTGGACATCGGAAATATCAGGCACGTTCTGCAGCGTCGTCTTGCCCGGCGCCAGAAGCGTTGCCGCCATAAGTTTGAGCGCGGAGTTCTTGGCACCCGAAACAGGCACGGAACCTCCGATGGCGTGGCCACCCTCAACGCGGATAATATCCAAGGTCTACCCTTTCAAAAAGCATGCCCGGGGTGGCTGGGCCATCCCGGGCATGATGTGTTCGCAAATGGTCGAACGCCAAAACGTTTGACTATTGGGCAAGCTTGAGCTTACACCATGCGATTTCATTATAGAGGTAGGCGCGGCGTGCATCATCCTCCGACAAATTACCCAGCTTCTCTTCAAAACCTTGAATATCAGCTTTAACCTTGTCGGCGTCGACGGTCGCCAAATCGCAAGCGCGCTCGGCGAGGACGGTCACGACATCGTCCGCAACCTGGGCATAGCCGCCGGCCACGGCAAACGTGTGGTCGACAGTGCCCATGGCCTTATCGGAAACGCGAACGTAACCGCGGTCGATCGTGCAGATTTCGCTGGAGTGAGCAGGCAGAACGCCAAACTCGCCATCCGTGGACGGAATCGACACAAACGCAGCGTCACCCTCATAGGCGCAGCTCACGGGGCACACGATGCGGATACGCATAACCTACTTCTCCCCCATCTTGCGGGCGCGCTCGCGCACGTCCTCAATCGTGGAAGCATAGCGGAATGCCTGCTCGGGCAGGTCATCGGCCTTGCCGTCGACAATCTCGGCGAAGGAGCGGACGGTGTCCTCGACGCGGACGTAGACACCGGGGTTGCCGGTGAACTTCTCGGCGACGTGGAAGGACTGGGAGAGGAACTGCTGGATCTTACGGGCACGGTTGACCGTAAGGCGCTGCTCCTCGGACAGCTCGTCCATACCCAGAATGGCGATGATGTCCTGAAGGTCGGAGTACTCCTGCAGAAGCTCCTGGACCTTGACGGCGACACGGTAGTGCTCCTCGCCGACGATCGAGGGATCGAGAGCGTCGGAGGAAGACGCGAGCGGGTCGATGGCCGGGAACAGACCGAGCGACGAAATGCTACGCGAAAGAACTGTGGTGGCGTCGAGGTGCGTAAACGTCGTGGCAGGCGCCGGGTCGGTCAGGTCGTCTGCAGGGACGTAGACAGCCTGGACGGAAGTAATGGAACCCGTCTTGGTCGAGGTAATGCGCTCCTGGAGGTCACCCATCTCGGTAGCCAGCGTAGGCTGGTAACCGACGGCGGACGGCATACGACCCAGCAGTGCGGAAACCTCGGAACCGGCCTGGGAGAAGCGGAAGATGTTGTCGATGAACAGCAGGACGTCCTGGCCGCGATCGCGGAAGTACTCAGCGGTGGTAAGGCCGGCCAGACCGATGCGCAGACGCGCTCCAGGCGGCTCGTTCATCTGACCATAGACTAAGCAGGTCTTGTCGATAACGCCAGACTCGCTCATCTCGAGGAACAGGTCGGTGCCCTCACGAGTACGCTCGCCGACACCGGTGAACACCGAGGTGCCGCCGTGCTCCTGGGCGAGGTTGTTGATGAGTTCCTGAATCAGAACGGTCTTGCCGACGCCGGCGCCGCCGAACAGACCCGTTTTGCCGCCACGGATGTAGGGCTCGAGCAGGTCAACGGCCTTGATGCCGGTTTCGAAAATCTCGGTCTTGGTGGTGAGCTCGTCGAAGCGGGGCGCTGCATGGTGGATGGGGTAGAACTCCTCCACCTCGGGCATGGGCTTACCGTCGACAGGCTTGCCCATGACGTTCCAAATGCGGCCGAGCGTCTTGGGGCCAACGGGCATCTTCATGGGCTCACCGGTATCGGTGGCAATGAGACCACGCTGCAGGCCGTCGGTCGAGGACATGGCGACCGTGCGGACGACGCCGCCCGGAAGCTGGCTCTCAACCTCGAGGATCGTGCTCAGGTGACCGATCGGGGTCTCGGCCTCGACCGTGAGCGCGTTGTAGATCGGGGGCACCGCACCGTCAAACTTGACGTCGACGACAGGGCCGATGATACGCACGATGCGGCCATCACCGGCAGTCGTCTTCTTGGTGGCTTCCTCGACCGCAAGCTTTACGGTGTTATTAGCCATTACTGTTCCTCCAATGCTGAGGCTCCGCCGACGATCTCGTTGATCTCGGTCGTGATCGAAGCCTGGCGCACGCGACTATACGTGCGGGTAAGGGTCGAGATGATCGCGGTGGCGTTTTCCGTCGCGGAGTGCATGGCCTTGCGGCGTGCACCCTGCTCGGCGGCCGCCGAATCGATCAGGGCCTGGTAGATGACCGTCAGGATATAAGACGGTACAAGCTTGCCGAGAACATGCTCGGGAGAGGGCACGAACTCGAACGTGGACGAGATGCGCTTAGGGGCGTCGGTCTCGTTCTTACGCGGACCGTGGGCCATAGCGATCATCTCGGGGTCGAGCGGCAACAAATGCTCGACGCGAAGCTCCTGATCCACGCGGTTCTTGGCGTGGTGGTAGACAAGCTCGACACGGTCAAGCTCACCGGAACGATACGCATCGCAGATATGAGAGGAGATCATGCGGGCCTGATTAAAATCGGGCTCGGAGGAGTTGCCCTCAAAGTGCATGGTGACGTTTGCGCGGTCACGGAAATACGTGGCCGGTTTGCGCCCACACGCGATGATCTCGCACTCGATGCCGTCGTTCGCCCAAGAAGCGGCGAGCTTTTCGGCCGTGCGCTCCACCGTCGTATTGAAACCGCCGGCAAGGCCGCGGTCCGAGGCAATAACGACAATCAGGCCATGCTTGACGTCCTCATGCTTCTGCAGCATGGGATCGGTGCCCGAACAGGAGGCGTCGCCGGCGACCGTCAACATGACGTCGGTCAGCGCCTCCTTATAGGGCTCGGCCTGCTTGGAGCGATCGAGGGCACGACGGATCTTGGCCGTAGAGACCATCTCCATCGTGCGCGTGATCTGCTTGGTCGTGGTAACCGAGGAGATTCGCTTCTTAATGTCGCGAAGGTTGGCCATAGGGCTTAGTTCTCCTCTGATCCAGTCGTGTCGGCATGGTGCTTGGCCATGAACTGCTGCTTGAAGTCACCGATGACACGCAAGAGCTCGGCCTTGGTGTCGTCGTCAATCTTCTTGGCGCGAACCTTGTCGAGCAGCGAGCCAAAGCCGTTGTCCATGTACTCGATGAGCTCGGCACGGAAAGGCAGCACGTCGGCGATCTCCAGGTCATCCAGGAAGCCCTCGTTGCCAGCGAACAGCGTAACGATCTGCTCGCCAACCTCAAACGGCTGGTAGCGCGGCTGCTTCAGGAGCTCGGTCATGCGGGCACCATGGGTCAGCTGCTTCTGAGTAGCCTCGTCAAGGTCGGAGCCAAACTGGGTAAAGCCAGCGAGCTCCTGATAGGAAGCAAGGTCCAGGCGAAGGTTGCCGGCGACCTGCTTCATGGCCTTGGTCTGTGCATCGCCACCGACGCGGGACACGGAGATGCCCACGTCGACTGCCGGGCGCTGACCCTGGAAGAAAAGCTCGGACTGCAGGTAGATCTGACCATCGGTAATGGAAATGACGTTGGTCGGAATGTAGGCCGAGACGTCGCCGTCCTGGGTCTCGATGATCGGCAGTGCCGTCATGGAGCCGTAGCCGTTCTTCTTGGACATCTTGACGGCACGCTCGAGCAGACGAGAGTGCAGGTAGAAGATGTCGCCAGGATAGGCCTCGCGTCCGGGCGGACGATGCAGCGTCAGCGACATCTGACGGTAGGCCACGGCCTGCTTGGACAGGTCGTCGTAGATGACGAGCACGTGACCGCCGGGGTTGGTCTCGCTGGCGGGCTTACCGTCCTCGCCGTTGTACATAAAGAACTCGCCGATAGCGGCACCGGCCATAGGCGCGATGTACTGCATAGGGGCGGAATCGGCAGCGGTGGCCGAAACGATGATGGTGTAGTCGAGCGCACCGTGCTGAGCGAGGGTCTCGCGGATGTTGGCAACCGTGGAGGCCTTCTGGCCGATGGCGACATAGATGCAGACCATGCCCTTGCCGCGCTGATTGAGGATAGCGTCGATGGCGATGGCGGTCTTACCGGTCTTACGGTCGCCGATGATGAGCTCACGCTGACCACGGCCGATGGGCACCATGGAGTCGATGGCCAACAGGCCGGTCTGAACCGGCTCGCACACCGGGGTACGGTCGATGACGCCGGGGGCCTTGAACTCGATAGGACGACGGTGCGTGGCGACAATGTCACCCAAACCGTCGATGGGCTGGCCGAGCGGATTGACGACGCGACCGAGCATGGCACGGCTCACGGGGATATCCATAATGCGGCCAGTGGTGCGGCACTCGTCGCCTTCCTTGATGGAGTCGACGGCACCGAACAGAACGGCGCCGACCTCGTCACGGTCAAGGTTCTGGGCAAGGCCGAAGACAGTCTCACCGGTATCGGAGCTCTTGAACTCCAGAAGCTCGCCTGCCATGGCGCTCTTGAGGCCGGAGACGCGCGCGATGCCGTCGCCTACCTCGTCGACCGTTGAAACCTCATGCGTATCGACCGTCGCGGAGAGGCTCGTGAGCTGCTCCTGCAGTTTCTTGGCGATATCCTGGGCATTGAGGGTTTCGGACATTAGGCTTCACCTCCGTACGAATTAGCAGAGTTTGCGAGGGTCTCCTGCGCGATGCGCAGCTGCGTCTTGACGGAGATGTCACGACGCTCGCCGCGGGCCTCGAGCACCAGGCCGCCCACGATAGACGGGTCGACCTGCTCGATAAGGAATACCTTGCGGCCGAAGTCCTGCTCGCATTTCTTAGTGATGGTTTGACGCAGCTCGTCGTCGAGCGGGATCGCCGTGGTGACGGTCACGCCCACTACATCCTCGTCTTCCTCGGCAACATACTTAAAGGCAGCTGCCACCTTGGGAAGAAGGTCGAGCTGGTCGCGCTTGGACATGGTGTCGAGCACGGCGATGATCTCGGGGCTGGCGCTAGCCAGGCGCTCGATCATCTCGAGGTCCTCGAACACATGGTTCTCGGCCTTGGCGGCTTCCAAAAGGGAGCGCGCGTAGGTCTCGAGCACCTTGTCCTGATAGCGGCTAGTCGGCATTCAGGCTACCTGCTTCCTGGATGTAGCGCTCGATGAGCTTCTTCTGCTCGGACTCGTCCTCGAGTGCCTCGCCCACGATCTTGGTGGCGACGGCAACGGACAGGTCGGCGATGGAGCTCGCGGCACCGGCGTAGATGGACTTGCGCTCGTCCTCGACGGTCGTATGGGCCTTGGCGATGATCTCCTCGGCCTCCTTGTGAGCAGCCTCGATGATACGGGCACGCTCGGACTCAGCGTCCTTACGGGCCTCGAGAACGATGTCGGCAGCCTGACGACGGGCGTCGGTGACGATCGAGTCGGACTCAGCGCGCTTGGCGATAGCCTCCTGCTTGGTCTTCTCGGCCTCGTCGAGGCTCTCCTCGATCTTCTTGCCGCGCTCTTCCATGGTTTTCATGATGCCCGGCAGGGCGACCTTTGCCAGCACGATCCAGATGATCAGGAAGGCGATAAGCGCCGGGATGAACTCCGCCATCTTAGGGATGAGGATGTCCGCACCGGCAGCGCCGTCCTCGGCGAACGCGGAAACCGGCATGAGCAGCGCGGCCGCGGACGCGGAGAGTGCGATCGCGCTCTTCTGGGATGAAAGATTCATACTTGACGCTCCGTGCTATTTAACGATCAGCGCGACAACGAAGCCGATCAGAGCCAGAGCCTCGCCGAAGGCGGAGCCCATGATGAAGACGGTGAACACGCGGCCCTGGACCTCAGGCTGACGGGCCATAGCACCCGTAGCACCCAGAGCAGACAGGCCGATAGCAAGACCAGCGCCGATAACACCGAGACCGTAACCGATAACTCCCACGATTCCTCCTTTGTCGTGCGTGTCTTATTTCACGCAGGATAACCTTTTTATAACTGCCGGGCTCCATGGGTACGGGCACCGACGGTTTAACGAATTGCCTTACCTTTAAGGCGCGAACGGAAGATTACTCCTCCTCCGCGACCTCCTCTGCCTCGGAGACATACACGGCGGTAAGGACCGTGAAGACGTAAGCCTGGATGGCGCCGACCACAAGCTCGATCGCATAGATCAGGATGAGGATGGCAAGCCAGGCCAGCGAAGGCAGGGCGCCGACGGCGTGGGCCGCGGAAACCTGCTGAAGCAGCGGCTGCATGAACATGCTCGCCATGATGGCGAACGAGCCCATGACCACGTGTCCTGCGAACATGTTGCAGAACAGACGGACGGCGAGCGTGATGAGGCGCAGGAAGGTCGAGAAAAGCTCGACGACCCACACAAGCACGTTCATCGGGAAGCTCACGCCCTGCGGGGCGAGGCTCTTGATGTAGCCGATCACGCCGTGAGCCTTGCATCCGTAGTAGATGAAGTACACGAAGGCGAAGATGGCGAGCGCGGCGGTGGAGCCGATTGCGCCGGTGCCGGGCTTCATTCCCGGGATCAGGCCGATCATGTTATTGATCAGGATGAACAGGAAAAGCGAGCACAGGAACGGGAAGTGCTTCTTCCAGTTCTCACCCACGACGCCCTTGCCGATATCGTTCTCGACGTACTCGATGATGTACTCGAAACCGTTGACGAAGAAGCCCTTGGGAACCAGGGTCTGCTTCTTCTTGAACACGGCCAGGACGATCAGGAGCACGATCGTGGAGACGATCAGCCAAAACGAGTACTGCGTGATGCCGCAGCTCAGATCGCCCACGACAGGGGTGGAGCTGAACTCGCTGACCAGATGATTAATCTCATCAGGCAGCTTTTCAAAAATTTCCACGACTTACCTTTCGACCTCATGAGGATCTCGCAGCGCCTTGGCGACGCGAACCGTGCAGGCGGCCATAAAGACCACGAAGCCGATCGCCTCGCCCAGGAGGAACATGCGAAATGCCTCTCCGAACAACGCAAACACAACCAAGGTAAAGACGAGCAGGGCGACTGCCGAGACCGCCAGACTCACCATGCCCTTGAGCATGTCCGCATTCTGCTTATCGTCAAGAACCGGCTTGAGCGTAAAGACAAAGGGAAGGAAGGCAATTGCGCCCGCGATGGCGCCTGCAACGATAGCGAGCAGATCGGCTATCTGAAACACTGGCTTCCTCGCTTTCCTTTTTACGCCTCACGGCACAGTCCCAGCCAAACATTGGTGACTATTGTACGAGCCAATCGCTAAAGTACAACCGTAAAACAAACGGTTAATACGCACCTGTACGTTTTCTTAAGGCCTTCTTTATGCCGCAGGTACGGTAATACGTTTTTTCGAACCCCTCAGGGCAAAACGTCCGTTAACAGAAGTGCGCGTGGACGACTTTTGCTCGCCCGCGCGCACCATTTCTTCGTATTTGTGACCGTAGCCGACAAGGCCCAACGACTAGAGCGTGCCGTAGATGCGGTCTCCGGCGTCGCCCAGGCCGGGAACGATGTAGGCGGCCTCGTTGAGATGGTCGTCGATGGCGCACGTATAAATATGTACGTCGGGGTCCTTTTCGGTCAGTGACTTGAGGCCCTCGGGCGCGGCGACGATACACAGCATGCGGATATCCTTGACACCGCGCTCGCGCAGGTAGCTGATGGCCATCTCGGCCGAACCGCCCGTGGCGAGCATGGGGTCGACAACCAGGCAGATGCGCTGATCGATATCCTTGGGCATCTTGCAGTAATACTCATGCGGCTCGTGGGTGACCTCGTCGCGCTCCATACCGATGTGGCCCACGCGAGCGGAGGGCACCAAGTCGAGGATGCCATCGACCATGCCGAGGCCCGCGCGCAGGATAGGAACGATGGCGAGCTTCTTGCCGGCAAGCTGCTTAAACGTGGCAGTGGTGATGGGGGTCTCGACCTCGACGTCTTCCATGGGCAGGTCGCGCATGGCCTCGTAGCCGTCAAAGAGCGCAAGCTCGCGCACGAGCTGGCGGAACTGGTTGGTGCCGGTGCTCTTGTCGCGCAGGATCGACAGCTTGTGCTGGACGAGCGGATGGTCGACAAGCGTCACGCGGGACGTATCGTAGGTGACGGTCATGGGTTGATTGCCCCTTTCGTTGCGGCCGGAAGATGGCCTTGCTGACAAGACGCCTGGCGACATTGTTGCCTCGCGCCGTGCATAAGTTTAACGGTTTGTTGTATCGAGCAGCTCGTCGCAACCCTACTGAGCGGTGTTGAGCGAACGCTTGACGGCATCACGCCAACCAGCGAGGTTGCTCTCACGGCGCTCGGCGGACATGTGAGGATGGAAGACTTTGACGATCTGAGCGTTTTGCTCCAGCTCCTCCAAATCCTCCCAATAGCCGACAGCAAGGCCCGCCAAGTACGCGGCGCCAATCGCCGTGGTCTCCACCGTCTCGCACTGCAGCACGGGGATATCCAGCAGATCAGCCTGGAATTGCATGATGAACTCGTTGCGCGAGGCACCGCCATCGACGGACAGGCGCTCAATCGAAAGTCCCACGTCCTGCTCCATGGCGCGTAGTACGTCATAACTCTGGTAGGCCATGGACTCGCAGGCCGCACGCACAATGGTCGCGCGACTCGAGGCGCCGGTCAGGCCGCACACGATACCGCGAGCATGCGGGTCCCACCAGGGAGCGCCCAGGCCTGCGAAGGCGGGGACGAAGTAGCAGCCCTCGTTGTCGCTGATCGAAGTGGCGAGTTGCGCGGACTCGCTCACGCTCGAGATGATGCCCATGTTGTTGCGCAGCCAATTCATGGTTGAGCCGGCGGCAAAGATAGAGCCCTCGAGCGCATAGCTGATCTTGCCGTCCGCGGCGATACCGATCGTGGAGACCAGACCGTTCTTGGATTCGACGATCTCGTCGCCGGTGTTCATGAGCATAAAGCAACCCGTGCCATAGGTGTTTTTGGTCTGGCCGGGATGGAAGCAGCAGTGGCCGAACAGCGACGCCTGCTGGTCGCCCGCCACGCCCATGATGGGTGGCATGTTGGTCATGATGTCGCTCGCGACGCGGCCGTAGTCGCCCGAGCTCCAACGAACCTCGGGCATCATGGAGCGCGGGACGTCAAAGAGCGCCAGCAGATCGTCGTCCCAATCGAGCGTATGGATATTAAAGAGCGCGGTGCGGCTGGCATTGGTGTAGTCGGTGGCAAAGACCTGACCGCCGGTGAGGTTGTAGATGAGCCAGGTGTCGATGGTGCCGAACATGAGGTCGCCCGCCACCGCGCTCTCACGCGCACCGTCAACGTTGTCGAGGATCCACTGCACCTTGGAAGCCGAGAAATACGGATCGAGTGTGAGTCCCGTGCGGGAGCGCACCAGTTCTTCTGCGCCCTGCTCGACCAGCTCGTCGATCAGAGGTGCGGTGCGACGGCATTGCCACACGATGGCGTTATAGATGGGTTGGCCGCTTATGCGGTCCCACACCACCGTGGTCTCGCGCTGGTTGGAGATACCGATGGCGGCAATGCGGTCAGAATGGATGCCGCTCTTAAACTGGACCTCCATCATCACGCCGATCTGGCTGGCAAGCACCTCCGTGGGATCCTGCTCCACCCAGCCGGGGCGCGGGAAGCTGGTTTTGACGCTACGGCGCGCCTGGGCGACGATGCAGCCGTACTCGTCGACGATGGTCGCGAGTACCGAGGTAGTGCCGCAGTCGAGCGCCATGATGTAGGAACCGCCAAAGCTAAACGAGGCGTCTTCCATGCCCAGGCTACCTAGATTCAACGACATCGCTTACACCTTTCTATTGCATCGGGTCGGACAGGACCCGCTCGATCTCTGATGCGGGGAGCGCGCCTTGGCGCAGGATCTGGAGCTCGCCGCGCTGAAACGACACGATGGTTGAGGCGTCGCGACACGGGGTCTCACCTGCATCGACAGCCACATCGACCCCCTCCAGGATGCGCTCCTCCACCGTGACAAAACTTGCCGGCGCGGGCGCGCCGTGCGTGTTGGCGCTGGTGCAGGCAAGAGGGCTGCCGCAGGCGCGGATGAGCGCCTGAACCACGGGCGAGGCCGAAGCGCGAAGTGCCACCGTGTCGTCGGCGGCGCGCATAAAGGTCGGCACGCAGGGGGCCGCCTTGACCACGATAGTCAGGGCGCCCGGCCAGCATCGTCGGGCGAGCACGCGGGCCTCGTTAGGGATATCCACGCCATAGCGGTCGAGTGCCTCGGCATCATCGACCAGCCAGGCAACCGTTTGGGTGAGCTCGCGCTGCTTGAGGGTAAAGATGCGACGATATCCGGTACCGAGGGCGGGGGCCGCGGCGCCGTTGACGGTGGCCTGCGGATCGCGCGGCCACGGCAGAGGTTCACTTGTATCTTGTGGAACGGCATCCGAGAAGGCGTTGACCGCCACGGCGACACCGTAGACCGTCTCGGTTGGAATAAGCGCCAGGCCGCCGCGACCGAGTAGCTCGGCCGTGCGCTCGACTGCAAGCCGATGCGGCTCGCGCGCTCCCTCGTATACCCGATAGACCGTCTGCATGTGTATGCCAGCCCCTTACGCTCTGGTGCAAGTTTGTTTACTGTGGGGCATTCTCGCACGAAACGTTCAACCTATTTGCCCAGAGCGCATGTTGGTTTGGTGAGCGGCTCTAGTAGTCGGTGAAAGTGAGGGGGTTATTGGACAGCTACGAACTTCTTTGGTCTTCCGGCGTGACGTTCTTGGGCGGCGTAACGTTCGATGCTGTCTATCGTTATCATCCGACGACCGTCGACGAGTTCAACATCGAGCTTTCCGGCTTTGACCAGCGCGGTGATCCGCGGAGCAGAGACTTTGAGGTCCAGTGCTGCGTCTTTAAATGTGCGGCACGCCGCTTCCCGAGCGCCCTCGTGGTCGATTTCGACTGAAAGGGCCACGACCTCGGCCGAGCGTTCGTACCCTGCCGGAGTCAAACCGTTGTTGAGATCGTCGGCCAAAAACGCCATCAGCGCCTCGGTGGCATGGGCAATCGCTTCTTCGCGCGTATCGCCATCGGCAAAGGCGCCGGGAATCTGCGGGAAGCTGGCGCAGTAACCGTCGTCTTCTTTTATGAGAACGCAGTCATAGGTAAATCGCTGCCTCATTTTGCCTCCAACTACCATCCAGCTTGGCGACGAATACTTGCCCACGTGCCCTTCTTTGGTCGATCACCACCAGAGCCGTTCACGGTGACAGCACGGTCACCAGAAACATACTTAGCATGACTACCGACTTGCGCGACCTTCACGAATCCATCGTGCTTGAGTAGGGCAATGATTTCCCGAAAGGTAGGAGGTTGCATGGGCCGACCTCTTTCAGCCGTCCTAATTATAAACTACTTTATAATTTTTGCTAACCAGTTAATAAATATTACTGGCGCTGTTTGGGCTCGGTGACGATGGCTCGGACGATGCGGGGGCGATCGGTGAGGTCGTGGACGATGCACACGTCCGACAGACCCGCTTGACGACAGAGCTCGGCCGCAGCGTCGAGCGCGCCCTCGTAGAGCTCGCAGGCAAACAGGCCGCCGGCGCGCAGCATGTAGGGCGCCGCGTTGAGCAGACGGCGGAAGATATCGAGGCCGTCGGCGCCGCCCTCGAGCGCCAGGTCGGGCTCAAAGTCCTTGACCTCGCGCGGCAGTGAGCGCATGACATCGGTGGGGATGTAGGGCGGGTTGGAGACGAGTACGTCAAAGGTGCCCCACTCTTCGCGGGGAATGGAGCTCACCAGGTTCGTGAGGCTAAAGGCGACCTCGTCGGACGTGAGGCCAAGCGCATCGCGGTTTTTGGTAGCAAGGTCGATGGCGCGCGGCTCGATATCGGTAGCAGTGCAGGTGACGTGGCCGCGACGCTCCCAGGCAAGCGAGAGCGAGATGCAGCCCGTGCCGCAGCCGACCTCGAGAACGCGGGCAGTGCGGGGCTCGGCTGGGGCGGGTGCAGCAGCATCCTGAGCCGAAGCCGTCTCCTGGTCGGCGCCCTCAATGGCGATGCCGTATTCGTCGAGCTCGGGCTCGGCGGCTTCCGCGGCTTCGGCTTCTGCTGCCTGCGCGGCTTCCTCGGCCTCGCGATCGGCTAGCTCCTCGGCATAGGCGCGGCTACCGAGCACGTCGCTACCCAGCGCAGCCTCATCGGCGGCCGTCAGGTTGGCGGCACGGCGCTCGGCGGTCGCGCGTTCACCTGCCAGCGCGGCCTCGGCTTTGCGAGCCTGCTCGACCTCATCGTTCCAAGGCAGCTCCACGCGCTGGCGGGCGGCGGCCTCGGGGCTCAGCACCTCGGCATCCAGATAGTTCAGGACCTCTTCGACGAGCATCTCGGTCTCGGGGCGCGGAATGAGCACACCGGGGGCGCACGCGACGTCGATCATGCGAAACTGCGTGCTACCGGTGATGTATTGCAGCGGCTCGCCCTTCGCGCGACGGACGACCGCCGCGTGCATGGTCTCGAGCTGCGCTGCGTCAAGTGTCTCGTCCATGCGCATATACAAGTCGATACGCGCCAGGCCCGTTGCCGCACACAGCAGCCACTCGGCAGAAAGACGGGGATGCTCCTCACCGCGCTCGGCCAGGTACTCCTTGGTCCACTCGAGACAACGCTTGATGGTCCAGATCTCGTTTGCCATGGGGTCCTCCCCTCTTAAGCGCCGAGCGGCGCGCGAATGTCGGAGCAGATTGTACGCGAGGGTGGCACGCAGCAAGGGACGATTGGAAGCGATTATCGAGAATCAGCCCAGAATTTTGCTTGGATTGCAATCGAAGCGTTCATTCGCCGACGTCTAAATCTGCATCCGTCAAGCTTTTGGTAAGGTTGCCCCAAAACTGACCAATATCTAACCAAGAACTTGCCAAATCACTTGACGCGCGACGCATCAAAAATCGCCCCGCGACTTCTTGGACAATTTCTCGAGCAATATTTTCAATAGCGGCTACATGCCGACAATTACTTTAAGCAGGTAAGCAGCTTAATATCCAACAAAGCAGATTAAATAAACTCGAAAAGTATTTTACCCAACCCAGTCATTTAAGAACGTCCCCAATGACTACCTCTAGGGCGCCGCAGGTTGAGCATAAGTCCCCAATGACTACCCGCCGCAGGTAGAGGACGGACAGCGAGCGGGCCGCATTTGAGACAAGGTGACGTGAAACGAAAGGGCGCTGACCTTCTGGTCGCGCCCTTGAAGTTGAACGTCAGATTGTCCAAATGCGGCCCGCGCAGCGTCGGCCGGTCCGCCGTTCGGTAGAACGGCGGAACCTACTACACGGCCTGTGCCAGCTTCTCGGCTCGCTCGGCGGCGGCAAGTGCCTCGATGACGGTGCCGAGCTGATCGCCCAGAAGGACGCCGTTGTAGGTGGAGTTGAAGCCGATACGATGATCGGTCACGCGGTCCTGGGGCTGGTTGTAGGTACGGATCTTCTCGGAACGGTTGCCGTGACCGATCTGGCTCTGGCGCTCGGCGCCGAGCTCGGCCTGCTGCTTCTCGAGTTCCATCTCGTACAGACGGGCACGCAGCATCTGCATGCAGACCTCGCGGTTCTGGATCTGGGAACGCTGCTCCTGCGACTGCACCACGGTATTGGTGGGCAGGTGGGTGATGCGCACGGCGGAGTAGGTGGTGTTAACGCACTGACCGCCAGGGCCGGAGGCGCAGTAGGTGTCGATGCGCAGGTCGGACTGGTTGATCTGAACGTCGATCTCCTCGGCCTCGGGAAGCACGGCGACGGTTGCCGTGGAGGTCTGGATGCGGCCCTGGGACTCGGTCTTGGGGACGCGCTGGACACGGTGCACGCCGGACTCGAACTTCATAACGGAGTAAACGCGGTCGCCCTCGACCTTGAACTCGATGGACTTAAAGCCGCCGGCCTCGCTGGGGCTGGAGTCGAGCACGGTGGTCTTCCAGCCGCGCGACTCGCAGAAGCGCTGGTACATCTTGTACAGATCGCCGGCAAAGATGGCCGCCTCGTCGCCACCGGCGGCGGAGCGGATCTCGACGATGGTATTCTTGTCGTCGTTGGGGTCGCTCGGGATGAGCATGTACTTGATATCTTCCTCGAGCTGGGGGAGCTTGGCCTCGTTCTCGGAGATGTCCATCTGGAGCATCTCCTTCTCGTCCGCGTCGGTCGTGTCGCGGAGCATTTCCTTGGCGGCCTCGATGTCATCGAGCGCGCCGATGTACTCGCGCGAGGCCGCGATGAGGTCGGACTGGTGCGCGTACTCCTTGTTGAGACGCGTGAACTCCTTAATATCGGAGGCGACGGCCGGGTCGGAGAGCTTCTTCTCGAGCTCCTCGTAGGCCTTGATGATCTTTTCGAGCTTGTCGCGCATGGCGGGACTCCTTTATATGCGTGAAGGTGAAAATCGGCAGAGTTGATGGGGCGCGCGGCGCCACTGCGGGGGTAAGCCCGGCTAGAACATGTCGATCTTCAGATACATGCGCATCCCTTCGCGTATGGGGTACATAGTTGCGGTCTAACCCATACATGATAGCGTGCGCAGGCAAACCTGCATATAACCCGCACGGAATGAGTGGACGTAGCCGTTGGGGACGTTCCTTAACGACTAGTCGTTTAAGAACGTCCCCAACGGCTACCCAACGGCTAGCAAAGGGACTGTCGCTTTTTCGCATTCTAGAGCGTCTGAAGCAGAGCGACGAGGAAGCGGATGCCCTGGAGGTAGGCGCGGCGGGTGATGCGCTCGTTGGTGCCGTGGACGCCGCGATCACACTCGTCGTCATCAACCACAAAGGCCGAGAAGCGAATGCACTCAGGGCAAATGTGCTGGTAGTTGGCAGCGTCGGTCGCACCGATCACGGTCGAGGGCACAATTGCCACTGGCTCGAATGATCCATTTTCCTCCGTCCCCTTTGGATCACGGAAATAGCGGGCAGCGATGGAGCGAACCGCCTCGAGGCCGGGACCACCGATGCGCGGGGACGGCGAGGGTTCGGAGCTGCCGGGGCCTAGCTCCACTTCGACACGACCGGCAAGGTCCGCCCCGGCAACCGCCTCACGGCAGCGCGCCACAACGTCGGCCACGCTCGTGCCCTCGAGCATGCGGAAGTTGATGTTGGCCCACATATCCTGCGGCATTACGTTGGCGCCGGTGCTGCCACCCTCGATCTGCGTGGGCGCGCAGGTGGTCGTCACCAGCGGATAGAGCTTCTTGCTGGCGAGGCAATCGCGGACAATAGCATCCCCGTTTGCGGCAATTTCATCGGCCGTGTAGAGCCCCAACTCGACGAGCTGGGCGGCAAGCAAGTCGGTCACGCGCGTCGGCCACTCGATATCGCAGATTGCGGTGATGGCACGGCTGAGCACCTCAAGCGACGTGCCGCCGTAGGGGTTGGAAGAATGTCCACCCACACTCTTTGTCTTGAGCACAATGTCGGCATAGCCCTTCTCCGCGAGGTCGGCGTGCATGAGCCAACCCTCGCCCGCGCTGTACTCGGCAGCCGGAACGATGCGGTAGTCGCCCTCGTCGATCAGGTACTCAAGCTCAATGCCGCGCTCCTCGAGCACGCGGCCGATGGCGCCTGCGCCGTACTGCGTCGTCTCCTCGTCCTGGCCAAAGGCCAGGAGCAGCGTGCGCTCGTGCTGCCAACCGTGCGCCAGCGCATACTCGACAGCCTCGAGAATGCCTGCGACCTGGTCCTTCATGTCGATCGCGCCGCGGCCCCAGATGTAGGTGTCGTCCACGTGCCCGCTAAAGGGGGCGTGCGTCCAGTCGGCCTCGGTACCCGGCACCACGGGAACCACATCCATGTGACCCATGAGCATAACGGGTTCGAGTGCGGGGTCGGAGCCGGAAAGCGTCACCAGCAACGAATGGTCGATAAGCTCGACCTCGCCCGCCGCAAATACATGCGGCCAGGCCTGCTGCATATAGGCGCGCAGGTCGTCGAAGGGCCGCCAGTCCACCGCCTCGGCATCCATGCTCGAGATAGTCGGAAACGACAGCACACGGCCCAAGCGCTCGCACGCGCCTGCCTCGTCTATATCGGCAAAATCGTCCTCATGCGCAAAGAAGCGCCAAACCTCGGCCATGACATCCTTTCGATTGTGATGACAAGGGCCGCCCCACCGGAGCGGCCCTGCCACATAAGCGTTTGCGGTCGGTTATTTGTCCTCGAGATAACGCGAGAGGAACTCGCGGGTGCGCTGGTGCTTGGGGTTGCCGAAGAGCTCGGCCGGCGCGGCGTCCTCGAGGACCACGCCCTTATCCATAAAGACCACGCGGTCGGACACCGTACGGGCAAAGGCCATCTCATGCGTGACGACGACCATGGTCATGCCGTCGGCCGCGAGCTTGCGCATGACCTCGAGCACCTCGCCCACGATCTCGGGGTCGAGTGCGGAGGTCGGCTCGTCGAACAGCATGATCTGCG
>CAUDVX010000030.1 GCA_958452935.1 uncultured Collinsella sp.
GGGCAAGAGCGTGGGCGAGGTCATCGCCGAGCGATTCCTGTCGATTGACAAGCTCGTCTTGGCGAGCGAAGAGGACATCGCCGAGTGCGAGGGCATCGGTCCTAAGATTGCGGCGAGCGTCAAGCAGTTCCTGGCCGTGCCCGAGAACCTTGCCGTGCTGGAGCGCCTGCGCCAGGCGGGCCTGTCGCTCGAGGTCGATTTGAGCGCCGCGCACGCGCAAGCCGCAGCCGACGCTGGCGTGGCAGGCGAGCTCGCCGACGCACAGCCGCTTGCGGGTCTGACCTTCGTGCTGACCGGTACGCTCGTCAACCGCACGCGCGATGAGGCGGGCGCGGCGCTCAAGGTGCTCGGCGCCAAGGTTTCGGGCAGTGTGTCGAAGAAGACGAGCTATCTGGTCGCCGGCCCCAAGGCAGGCTCCAAGCTCACCAAGGCCGAGCAGCTGGGTGTGCCCGTGCTGGATGAGGACGCACTCGAGCAGATCCTGGCTACTGGTCAGTTGCCCCAGGCTTAAGGCGTCGATAGCCAAATTGAAGATCCGCCCGGGAAGCATGATGCCTTCCGGGCGGTTCTTACTTTGCTGGGGAAACCGGCACCGTGATCTGCGTCACTCGGGTCGACGGGTCGTCGCTGACGATGCCGTCGATGAGGGCGATTTCGCGTTGCCCCGCTACGCCATCAGTTTGTCAAAAGCTCCGCGGCGGTTGAGCACGGTAAACGCGACAACACAGATGACCGCCGACAAAATCGATCCGCATGGCGAAGCGATGCCCATGGGAAACAGCGTGTTGGAATAGGCGTTCGACAGTAGCCATGCACCGGGCACGCGAATGAGCGCCACGGCCAGCACGTTGTGCGCAAAGCCGATGTAACTCTTGCCATACGCAGCGAAAAAGCCGCTAAAGCAAATGTGGATGCCGGCAAAAATCGCGTCGAAAATGTAGCTGCGCATATAGCCGGTACCGGCCGCGACTACCGCGGCGTCCTTGGCAAAAAAGCCGATAAACGCCGGTGCCACCAGCCACATCAGTATCGTGATCAGGCAGCCATACACTACCGAGATGGTCATGGCATCCTTGAGCACCTGACGTGCACGATCGCCCTTGCCTGCGCCGGCGTTTTGCGCCGTGAGCGCGCTGACGGTGGCACCCATGGAGCTCGGGACGATGAACAAAAAGCTGATCATCTTCTCGACCAGGCCCACGGCGGCGGCGTCGACGAGCCCTCGGTGGTTGGCGATGACGGTGATAAACATAAACGCCACCTGGATGCAGCCGTCCTGCACGGCCACAGGCACGCCGATCTTAAGAATGCTGCCGAGCACCTCGGGCTGGGGGCGCAGGTCGCTGCGCTTAACGTGGATGTTCGTGCGACGGCTCTTGAGCCATACGAGCGCGAGGGCAACGCTGGCCGTCTGCGCGGTCACCGTGCCGAGCGCCGCGCCCACGGGGCCGAGCCCCATGTGCCCGATAAACAGAAAATCGAGTGCGATGTTGATGATGCATGCCACGCCGATCACGTACATAGGCGAGCGCGAATCGCCCAGGCCGCGAAAGATGGCCGAGAGGATGTTGTACGCGGCGATAAAGGGAATGCCGATAAAGCAGATACGCAGGTAGGCGGCGGTTCCTTCGACTGCCTCGGCCGGCGTGCCAATGAGTGCCACGATCTGCGGGCACAGTGCAAGCAGGACAACAGCCAGCACCACCGAGACACCCATAAACAGCATGATGGTGTTGCCGATGGCGGTCTCGGCGCGATCGAAGCGACGCGAACCCACGGCGTGGCCGACGATGACCGTCGTTCCCATGGCCAGGCCCACGAGCGCCACGGTAATCATATAGAGCGTCTGCGCGCCATTTGCCACGGCGGTGATGCCGGCAGCGCCGCTAAACTGCCCCATCATGTACAGGTCAGCCATACCGTAGAGCATCTGCAAAAAGTACGAGAGCATATAAGGCAGGGCAAAGACCGCGATGGTCTTAAGGACATTGCCGCGTGTGAGGTCGTGTTCCATGGGCGGGGCTTTCTGGCTGGGTTTGTTTACGTACCAGTGTAGTGAAAACCCTATAACGATTGTAGAGTCAAGGTTTGTGTTGACGCCGGAGCGAAAAAGTCTCGCGCACCATTATTCCGAGTGAATATGGACACACATCACGAGAACTCGCCGCCGGCGCTAACCTTGCAGAAAACGATTTCGGAATACTTGACACCATTATTCGACGCGCAATAATACGTGCGTTTGCGAACAACGTTTGATGGGGGTTGAACCTGCGTGCGCAATCTCAAAATACTGTTTTCCTATCTAGGGGCATACCGTCGCGATGCCATCCTCGGCGTGTTCTTTGTGTCGGTCGAGACGGTGCTCGAGCTGTTTATCCCGGTCATCATGGCCAACATCATCGATGTGGGCGTGCCTGCGGGTGATATCAACTACATGCTGCTGCAGGGCGCGTACATGTTGGTGTGCGCTGCGCTTTCGCTGGTACTGGGCTTGGGTTATGCCCGCACGTCCGCCCGCGTTGCCTCGGGCCTAGGCACTAACCTGCGCGAGGCCGAGTACAAAAAGATTCAGACGCTCGCTTTTGGTAACCTGGACAACTACGACGCCAGCTCGCTCGTCACCCGCATGACCACGGACATCACCGTTATCCAAAATGCTGTGGGCAACGGCTTTCGCCCTATGGTGCGCGGCCCGGTGACGCTTATCGTCGGCCTTATCTACGCGCTGATGCTGTCGCGCCCGCTCGCCACCGTCTTTGCGATCATCTTGCCCGTGCTGGCAATCGTACTGGGCGCCATCACCTATCGCGTGAGCCCGCTCTACCGCCAACTCCAGACCTCGATGGACCACCTCAACGGCGTGGTACAGGAGGACCTCACCGCCGTGCGTGCCGTCAAGGCCTACGTTCGTACCGAGCACGAGGAGGCCAAGTTCGACACCGTCAATACCGAGCTCGCGCGCACTGCGACGAAGACCTTTGGCAACGCGGTGCTCAACCTGCCGGTGTTTCAGCTGTCGATGTACGTAGCTGCGCTCTCCATCCTGTGGATTGGCGGCCGCATGATTCTCGCCGGCAAGCTGGGCGTGGGCTCGCTCACGGGCTTTATGAGCTACGTGCTGCTGATCATGAACTCGCTTATGATGATTTCCAATGTGTTTTTGCTGCTCACGCGCGCTCTTACGAGTGTGGGCCGTATCGCCGAGGTGCTCGATGAGGAGCCCTTTATCGCCAACCCCGCGGGAGACCTCGCGACTGCGGCGCCAGCGGACGGCAGTATCGAGTTTCGCGACGTTTCCTTTAAATACCGCGCGGATGCAGCCGAGGATGTGCTCGAGCATATCGACCTTCGCATCGAGAGCGGCTCGACGGTGGGCATCCTCGGCGGTACGGGCTCGGGCAAGAGCTCGCTTGTGCAGCTGATTGCGCGCCTGTACGACGCCACCGAGGGCGCCGTGCTTGTGGGCGGACACGACGTGCGCGACTACGACCTGGTCGCCTTGCGCGACGCCGTAGGCATTGTGCTGCAAAAGAACGTGCTGTTTACGGGCACCGTGCGCGAGAACCTGCAGTGGGGCAATCCACAGGCGTCGGACGATGAGCTCCTCGCGGCTTGCCGCGCAGCGTGCGTGGACGAGTTCCTTGATCGCATCGGCGGGCTGGACGGCGAGTTGGGGCAAGGTGGCGCCGGTGTTTCGGGTGGCCAGAAGCAACGCCTTTGCATCGCGCGCACGCTGCTCAAGCATCCGCGCGTGCTCATTTTTGATGACTCCACCAGCGCGGTCGATATGGCGACCGACGCAAAGATTCGAGAGCACATCGCCCGGATTTCCGATACGACCGTGCTCATCATCGCCCAGCGCATCGCGAGTGTCATGGATGCCGATCGCATTGTGGTATTGGACGACGGTCGTGTCCACGGCGTGGGCACGCACGAGGAACTGCTGGCGGGCGACAACATATACCAGGAGATTTACGCCTCGCAGATGGAGTTTGCGGGGAACGCGGACGCCGGCGATGGCAACGACGATGGTTGCGCGAATGATCCGTTTTCCTCCGTCCCCGGAGGATCGCCCTTGGAAGGGGGTGAGCGCCATGCCTAAGACCGCAGCCCAAGCACGCCCGGCCGACCTCAAGCGCACTGTACGCCGCTTGCTCTCCTACATGGGGCATGCCAAGTTCTCGTTGCTCGCGGTGGGCGTGCTCGCCTCCGTCGCCGCCATCGCGAGCCTCGCCGGCACCTACATGGTGCGCCCCATCGTTAACGGTTTGGCCACGGGCGGGGAGGAACTGCTTGCCAAGCAGGTCATCCTGACGGCGATCATCTACGCTGCGGGCGTGCTCTCGGCCCTGGGCTACTCGCAGATTATGGTGCGCGCGGCCCAACGCGTGGTGTCCGATATTCGCCGCGACCTGTTTGCGCACATCCAGACGCTGCCGCTCAGTTATTTTGACAGCACGCGCTCGGGCGACATCATGAGTTTTTTCACCAACGACGTCGACACCGTCTCCGAGGCGCTCAACAACAGCTTTGCCAACGTGATTCAGGCCGCCATTCAGGTTGTGGGCACCACGGCTATGCTCATCATCCTTAACTGGCAGCTCACGATTATCACACTCGTGTGCGATGCGGCCATTGTGCTGTATGCGCGCTACTCGGGCGCGCGCTCTAAGCGTTTCTTTGCTGCCCAGCAGGCATCGCTTGGCGACCTGGACGGATATATCGAAGAAATGGTCTCGGGCCAAAAGGTCATCAAGGTCTTTAACCGTGAGGCAGCGAATGTCGCCGGCTTCACCTGCCGCAACGACGAGCTTCGCCGCACCGGTACCGCCGCCGTGAGCTATGCCAACTCCATGGTGCCCATGACCGTCGTGATTGGCTATGTCAACTATGCCATCGTCGCCGTGGCGGGCGGCATGCTCTGCATCAAGGGGCTCGCCGATGTGGGCGCACTTGCAAGCTACCTGGTCTTTGTGCGCCAGGCCGCCATGCCCATCAACCAGTTTACGCAGCTCGGCAACTTCTTGCTCAACGCGTTGGCCGGTGCCGAGCGCCTGTTTGCGGCTATGGACCTTGAGCCCGAGGTGGACGAGGGCTGCGTGGAGCTGGTGCAGACGGGCGATGCCGCGTGGGCGTGGAAAATTCCCGAGGGCCAGGGCGTGGGCGTCTACGGGCACCTGCATGACGTGGCAGCCGTTGATGAGTCGGGCCGCGCGGTGGCCGCCGACGGCACCGAGCTCACGTGCGGCTTGGTCCCGCTTGCCGGCGACGTGCGCTTCCATGCCGTGGACTTTTCCTACGTGCCGGGCGCCCGCGTGCTCACGAACCTCAACCTGTTTGCCAAGCCGGGGCAAAAGATTGCGTTTGTGGGCTCCACGGGCGCCGGCAAGACGACCATTACCAACCTCATCAACCGCTTCTACGAGGTCGATGACGGCGAGATCACGTACGACGGCATCGACGTCAAGCACATTGCCAAGGCCAGCCTGCGCGGGTCGCTTGGCATTGTGCTGCAGGACACGCACCTGTTTAGCGGCACCATTGCGCAGAACATCCGCTTTGGCAAGCTCGACGCGACCGACGAGGAGGTGCGCGCCGCTGCCGAGGCCGCCTGCGCCGACTCGTTTATCCGCCGCCTGCCGCGGGGCTACGACACACCGGTCACGGCCGACGGCGCCAACCTGTCGCAGGGTCAGCGTCAGCTGCTCGCCATCGCGCGCGTGGCCGTCGCCGATCCGCCGGTGCTCATCCTGGACGAGGCCACGAGTTCCATCGACACGCGTACCGAAAAGCTCATCGAGCGCGGTATGGACCGCATCATGCGCGGTCGCACCACGTTTATGATCGCGCACCGCCTGTCCACTGTCCGCGACGCCGACGCCATCATGGTCCTCGAACACGGCCGCATCATCGAGCGCGGCACGCACGAAGAGCTGCTCGCCCAGCACGGCGAGTACTGGCAGCTGGCGCATGGCTTAAAAGAGCTGGATTAACCCGTTCGAGCACGATGCTTTGACCTCTCCGTGCCCCTCGCCTCAAACCATCACAACATTCGACGTTTTTTGCCAAAATCGGGAAAAGCATCGAATGTTGTGATGGTTTTTCTACCACTCGACCGGGTGGAATCGCTTTCTTGCGCACGAAGGTGTGCGGACCCGTGGGCAGGGGAATAAGGTTGGTTATCCGACTCCATTGGAGGGCTCATGGACCTGCCGATCGTCCTGTCCCATAAGACTGCCTGGCTGTACCACAACGTGGCGCGCCCGTCCGAGCCGCTCTCGCGAGCAAGCAGCCTATACGATGAGGACTCGCTTGCTAACGAGGCGGAACCGACCGCGAGCCTGCCCAAATTGGGACTCGATGCCAAGGGGCTGAGGGCTTCAACGGCAGTTGGGATCGTTACCGACTATCTGGTTGCGCTCGGTATTCCACGAGAAGAGCTCGATCATATCGACACGCTCGTCAACTTCGATTTTGAGCGCTCGACGCCGGCTGGATTTAGGTGCCACGTGTTTGGGGCGCCGGTACCTCCAGGCCATCTTATCGAGGTGGCAGAGGGCCTTCTGGTGGTTGATGAGGCCATGTGCTTTGTCCAGGCGGGTTCGTGGATGAGCGAGCTCGAGCAGTTGGAATATGGCTACGAAATCTGCGCCCGATACCATTTGAATCATCTGTCGACAGGCGATTATATCGAGATGGGGCAGAGGTACACCGTTGCCGACTTGATTGCCTATTGCAATGAGAACCGATCTCGCCAGGGGGCTATACGCGCGGCCGCCGCGCTCAAGCGCGTGCACGATGGCGCGCGGTCGCCCATGGAGACGGCCACCGCAATCATGGTCGTAGCAAAACGTTCCCAGGGAGGGCTGGGATACGCCAAGGTTGAGCTCAACCATCGGGTCGATGTTCCCAACGAGTTCAAATATCTCGCAAAGGCCGGGTATTTCGAAATCGACGTATATGCGCCTGCGAGCGGTACGGGGATTGAATACAACGGCTCGGACCATCTTGATAAACAGCGCAGCGCGTCGGATGCGGAGCGTATGACCGTGCTGAGCGCGCTGGGCTTTAGGATGATCGTCCTCACCGGGACTCAGTTTGCCCATCAGCTGCAATTGCATCGGGCGATGAACGCCATCGCGCTCGCTATGGGCCTTAAGTGCGATCGAAGCGAAGCGTTTCAGAAACGTCAGAACGACCTGCGAGAATTCGTGATTCGGCACTGGGACGGCGGCCTCTAGGGGCGTTCCGGCCCTTCTACGGGGTGCCGTGGGCAGACAAACCATCACAACATTCAACGTTTTTTGCCAAAAACGGGAAAAGCATCGAATGTTGTGATGGTCTGTGCTGAGGATGGGCTTGGGAAGCCGGTCTTGCTCGAAGCGACCTGTCCTGTCGTACGGGTGTCGGCGTGATTCTCTCGTGGGGTATTATGTTTTCCGAAGAATAAAACGCCGCGTGAGGGGAGGGCTGCGTGGACGGGCACGTGCAACATGACGGCTTTGGCCGCGATATCAACTACCTGCGCATTGCCGTTACCGACAAGTGCAATTTCCGCTGCATTTACTGCATGCCGGCCGATGGCGTGGCGCCCCGTGCACACGACGAGCTACTCAGTGCCGAGGAAATCGCCCGCTTTGTGCGCCTGGTGGCGGGGGAGGGCATTCGCCGCGTGCGCCTGACGGGCGGCGAGCCGCTGGTCAGTCGCCGTATCATTCCGCTCATTCGCGACATCCGCGCGATTCCGCAGATCGAGGACATCTCGCTCACCACCAACGGCGCCCTGCTGCCCAAGCTGGCACCGCAGCTCAAAGATGCCGGGCTTAACCGCGTCAACATTTCGCTCGACACACTCGACCCTACGCTGTTTGGAAAGATCACGCGTCTGGGCCGGCTCGAGCAGACCATGGCTGGTATCGACGCGGCGCTGGCTTGGGGCTTTGAGCCCGTTAAGGTCAACTGCGTTGTTGTGCGCCGGCTCAACCAGGATGTGGCGGCCCTCGCGCGCTTGACCGTCGACCGCCCCATCCACCTGCGCTTTATCGAATATATGCCCATCGGCGACGAGCACACAAGCTCGCATTGCGCTGTGGACCCGCATGCGCCCGCGCTCAATCCCGAGCTGTGGGACGCGAGCGATACCGTGCCGAGTGACGAGCTGCGGGCGCGCATCGATGCCGGGGTCGCCGCGGCGGGACTGGGCGAGCTCGAGCCGCTCGACATCAACGACGCTCCTGCCGGCGCGGGCCCTGCGCGCTATTGGCACTTTCCGGGCGCGGCGGGAACGGTTGGCTTCATTAGCGCCATGTCCAACCATTTTTGTGCGAATTGCAACCGTCTGCGCCTGACGGCCGATGGCAACGTGCGTCCGTGCCTGTTCAGCGATGCCGAGTATTCGGTGCGTGAGGCGCTGCGCCGTGGTGATGATATGCAGGTACTTTCGATTTGGCGCGATGCCGTGGCCCACAAACCGCAGGAACACGCGATAATTGAGGGCACGCAACGATTTATGTCCCAAATCGGAGGATGATCATATGGCCAAGAGCAGGTACGCCGATGCCACCAAGGCCGCTCGCAGGGTCGCGATGTCTGCCCATAAAGCCACGGCTACTGACAGCGACGCCGTCGCAGCCGCGCAGCCGACTGCCAGCGCTGCCATCGAGTCCGCCCGCGACGCCCGTCGCGACGAGCTGACGCACGTGGACGCCAAGGGCGAGGTGCGCATGGTCGACGTGTCCGACAAGGCCGAGACCCATCGCATCGCCATCGCCGAGGGCACCATCCTCATGCATCCCGAGACGCAGGCCATGGTGCTGCAGGACCGCGCCAAAAAGGGCGACGTGCTTGCCTGCGCGCGCGTGGCGGGCATTATGGCCATCAAGCGCACGAGCGATATCATCCCCATGTGTCATCCGTTGCTCATTACTAAGAGCAAGTGCGACATTGCGCCCATCGCTCCGGCGGGGACGCCGGCCGAGGACGTGCCCGAGGGCTGGGCGCCGGCGCGCGATGACGGGCAGGTTGGCTTTCACGTACTGGTCACGGCCGGCGTGACGGGCAAGACGGGTATTGAGATGGAGGCGTTGACCGGCGCGAGCGCCGCGTGCCTTACGATCTATGACATGTGCAAGGCAATCGATCGCGGTATGGAGATCGTCGACGTGCGCCTGCTGCACAAGGAGGGCGGCCGCTCGGGCGTATGGGACCGCGCAGAGCGTCAGGCCGCTGCTGTTGAGTCCGTGGGAGCCGCGGGCGACGCATCCGCGAGCGCACCCGTCGCCGTCGCGCCCGCAGCTCCGGCCCCGTCCGTCCCCGCGATCGCGTTTATCGGCTACCAGAACTCGGGCAAGACCACGCTCGTCGAGAAGGTCATTGCCGAGCTCACCCGCCGCGGCCTGCGCGTGGGCTCACTCAAGCATCATGGGCATCACGGCTTTGATATCGATGTGCCCGCTAAGGACACTTGGCGCCATCACCAGGCCGGATCCAAACACGTGGGCCTCATCTGCGCCACGCGCTGGGCGGAGTACGCCGACACGCGCGAGGAGGACGAGATGCCCGCGCGGGAGCTGCTGTCGCGCTACAACGATGTCGACGTGGTGATCATCGAGGGCTACAAGACCGAGGGCTTCGACAACATCGTGGTCGCGCGCTCAGGTGTCGACCGTCTGCGCGGCAAGAGCTCGCTCGACCTGGTCGACGGCCACACGCTGGCCCTTGCCTGCAACGAGGCCCTGGCACGTCAGGCCTTCGACGCCGGCTTTGCGACCCGAGCCATCAACATCAACGACGCCCGAGCCATCTGCGATCTTATCCAAGATCACCTTTAAGGGCCGGCTCGCTGCGCTGCCATAACCTGGCAAAAAGGGACAGGTTTGTTTTGGCAGGTTTTATCTGGGCAAACGTCATTTCCACCACAAAGGGGCCAGGCATCTTTGTGGTGGTTTTTGCTTTGGTAGATGTGTGGGACATGCCTTACAATCTACAAAGTAGTTCATGACGGGCGAAAAACGGAGAGAAGGGGCTTGATGCGTCCTTAATGTTTCATGCGGATAGATTGATTTGACAGACGGTGGCGAATGCCCGCCGTCCGCATTCGTATGAAACAAGGAGTCTCCATGCTCGCCCCTCTTTTCTCAAAGCCTCAATCATCGCTGTCCGTGCAGGCCAAGCGCCTGGTGGCGATGCGCTTTCTCATCTACACCGGTTTTCAGACCAGCTACTTTATCGGCGTTATCGGAACGCTCACCTATGCGGACGATGCCTCGGTCGTGGCGACATCGTTGGCCGTCCTGTTTATGAATGTTTTTGTAATCCTGGGATCCTTTGCGGGTGGCGCGGCGCTCGACGCCTGGGGCCCGCGCCACCATTTCTTGCTGAGCATCGTGGGCACGCTGACAACCGGCGTGGCGATTATTGCCTTTGGCAGCGCGACCGGCATCGTCCTGCTCGGCGCGGTGCTCCTGGGCTTTGTGATGGGGTTCGCCCAGCCCATCGCCACATCCTATCCGGCTTACCTCACTGATGATCCTGTCGAGCTCAAAGACATCAACTCCGCCATCGCCATGCTCTCAAACGTGAGTATCATCGTTGGCCCCACGCTGGGCGGCTTTGTCGCGGCAGCTGCGTCGTCGCGCGCGGTGTTCGTGCTCATGATGCTCTCTACCGCGTTGGCGCTCATTGCCGGTTGGGGCTTTAGGCAAAGTGCAGGCCAGGCCGCCACACACGAAGGCAAACCCGCGGTCGGCGACATCACATCAGATAAGGCCAGCCAAAGCCCCGACCCCAACACATCTTCCCGCGTCACCTTCGTGACCAGCATCAAGACGGTCTTTACCAACAGCGTCCTCGCCCTGCTGTTCTGCATCATCTTCCTCTCGAACTTTGGCTATGGCGCCTTTGACCCGCTGGAGTCGTTCTTCTACCGCGATGTTCTGCACGTCGGTGTCGAATGGATGGGCTGGCTCTCGTCGGCCTCGGGCGTGGGCGCGGTGCTGGGCGCCATTGTTGCGCTCCGTTTGCCGCCGCGCTTGGTTAACCTTAAAACGCTACTCGTGGCACTTATGTCCGTGGGCCTGGGAAGTCTGCTCTATGTGGGGACGCCGTACGTGGGCGTAGCCCTTGTCGGCCAGATTGTCCTTGGCGTGGCCTGGGGCGTCGTCAACCCGCTCCACAACACGATCGTGCAAACGACGGCTCCGCTCGAGCGGCTCGGTCGCGTCAACTCGGTCATGGGCTTTGGCAACATGTTCGCCGGCGTGGCCCCTCTGGCGATTGCCCCGTGGCTGGCGGCGACGTTTGGTGTGCAGCAGACGCTCATCGGGGCGGGCATGGTCGTGACGGCGGTTCCCGCGGCATTGCTGTTGTTTGGACGCCGACATTTTGATCGTGCCGCAAGGCAGTAAAACCATCACAACATTCAGCGAAAATCGCGATTTTGCCGAAAAACGTCGAATGTTGTGATGGTTCGCGCCCCGGGTCCGGCCACCCTTCGGGTCCGGCCACCACAGAGGGGCCAGGCACCTTTGTGGTGATCGGGCCCCAACGGCCCGTGCCTTGGTATACCATGTACGCCGTTCACGAATACACCCCACACCGCCGCACAACCCAGAAAGGCCCCCATGGACACCACCTTCAGCCACATCAAAGCCGTGTTCTGCGATATCGACGGCACGCTGCTCACGAGCCAGCACACGGTGTCCCCGCGCACCGTGGCGGCGATCCGCGCCCTGCGCGAGCGCGGCGTGCTCTTTGGCCTGTGCACCGGGCGCGACGCCCACGCGACCGAGGCCATGTACGAGCTCTGGGGCATCGAAGGCCTGGTGGACGTGCTGGTGGGCTGCGGTGGCGCCGAGGTCATCGACCGCGCACACGACATCAACGAGCTGAGCTATCCGCTGCCGGGCGAGACCATCGCGCGCATCTGCAAGCACATGGCGGACCTTCCAGCAACACCCGTCTGCCCCCGAGACGGCGTGTTCTACGTGCCCGAGAGCAACGCGTGCGTCGAGCACCTGTCGCGCGTCGACGGCGTGCCCTACCAGGTGGTCGATTTTGCCGAGTTCTTGCGCGAGCCGCAGCCCAAGGTGATGTTTACCATGGCGCCCGAGGTAATGCCGCGGGTGATTGAGCGGGCGTCGACGTTTGCCGATGACACTGTTAAGGCAGCGGCCCTGCAAACCACGCAGCGGCTCTACGAGTTCATGGATCCGCGCGTGTCCAAGACGCGCGGCCTTGTGCGCGTGGCGGAGCTCAACGACATGGAGCTCCAGGACATCTGCGTGTTTGGCGATGCGGACAACGACACCTGCATGGTGGCCGACGCCGGCGTGGGCGTGGCCATGGCAAATGGCAGCGACGCCACCCGTGCCGCCGCCGACTTTGTAACCGCGAGCAACGACAAAGACGGCATCGCGATCTTTATCGAGGAACATCTGCTGTAGCGCCGGGGGAGAACCACCACAAAGGGGAAGGCACCTTTGCGGTGGCCTCTGGCGATCTGGGTGAATTGATACCTAAAATCTGCGCGAAAATTCAAATAACGTTGTCTGAACATCATGCTTCTAACCACCGATGAGTTAAAGATATTCCCATCAATTTGGTAGTCTATTCCTCCCGGTTAATGATCTACCGTTCACGGTCGATTTTCGACCGTTCACAGGACGCATGCTCTTGAGCAAAATGTTGTGCAAATAAATAAAATGCTATTAAAAAATGATAACTAGCTTAATTACCAGTAGAAATAGATATTTCATAGCGAATAAACGAAGGTAAATCCGAGCAAATGTCAAGAGAATTGAGAATTCGCTACAAAACTATCGGTATTTTTGCTTAGATGTTCAAACAATCGTTACAATATGTACTATAAGCGTGCGCAATTACAGGTTGCGCAGATACGTTTGATGGTGAAAGAGCAAGATCGCGGTCTCTTGGGGAGGAGACATCGATGAAAGCGAATTCAGAAAAATCTAAGCAGAGTAATAAAGCGACGCGCCGTGTACTGGCAGGCGTTTTGTGCGGAGCATCCGTTTTGAGCCTGGTACTGTCGCTCGTCATGCCTCCAATCTCGCAGGCCATTGCTAACGATGCCCAGACGGTTTCTGCCGAGGAAACTGTGATGGGGGGGTTCCTCAGGTGAGTCTACTGGTGTAGACAACACTACTAACGAGGATGCCGAAAACCAGAATAGTGATGATGCCGAGAATGAGGCGAACGAGGATACCGTTGCACCAGACTCGACAGCCGATGACGCGGAGGCCGAGGGCGCCGCGCAGCCTTCCGACGCACAGACTTCTGATGATGAAAATAGCGACGAAAACGCAATTGCCCCCGCCAGCGTCAGTGACGATGACTATGACAAGGTAAATGGTGATGTTTCTGGGAAATTCGACAACGGCGGCAAGTTTCAACTGACGGGTCCTGCCTATTCGAGTCAGCAGATTGACATCAAAAAAAACACCACCATTAATCTTGCGGGAAACATGCTCTACAACCGCTCCGGCGGCTTAGACTCCTTCTTTGTGGTCGAAAACGGAGTCACGCTCACCATCGAGAACATTATCGAGGGCTCAGATAGCACAAAAGACGAAAAGACTCCGGTCGACAATGCGCCGGCGGGTCAGCCTGCGATTATGACATGGGAAAGGGGAGACGAGTCTAGCTCTAATAACGGCGCTCCTAAGAGTCTTACTTACTATGAGACTAAGAGCACGCCCAATACAGATGGACTTTGCACCACCGAGACTACGTACAGGCATGACGTTACGGGCTTTGGCGCTATCGTTGCGGCATCGGACCACGGTTCCGTAAAGCAAGTGGTCACCGTTAATGAGGGCGGCATGCTCGATCTCAAGGTCGGCATGATTACCACGGCCGCCAATCTGAGCGATAACGGCCATGTGATTCTTTCTACGGGTAAGGTCAAAATCGAAGGCGGTTACGTCACCAACGGCAACCGCGGTGGCTGGGGCGGTGGTCTGTGCATAACGGGCGCGAATGCCAGCCTCGAAATGACAGACGGCGTGGTCGCGGGAAACAAGGCAGCTTCTGGCGGCGGCGTCTATGCTGACAACGGAGCCACCTTGAAGCTTACGGGTGGAATCATCTCTGGCAACGCTACGTACGGCGAGGCGGATGGTCTCGGTGGCGGCATCTTGGTTTCGGGCGGTAGTGTGACCGTTTCTGGTGGCTACATCACTAACAATAAATACGCTAAGTTTTGCGGCCACGATGGCTGGGGTAACCATGGCGGCGCTGGGCTTGCTGCCAATAACGGCGCCCATGTCACCATTTCTGGTGGCAAGATTACTGGCAATTATTCTGAAGAAGCTGGTGGCGGCGTTTACGTTACCAATCAAGATCAATCAGGTATGGCATGGCTCGACATTACGGGAGGAATTATTGCCTCTAACGTGAGCTACCGATCTGAAGGTGCCGGTATCCGAGTGGGCCAGCAAGTTGACGCGATGATTAACGGCACTCCAAACAGCAAAGTCTACATCACTCACAACCGCTGCATGTCTCGCTTTGACTGGGGCGGTGGCGGTATCTTCGTCCAGGGAAACTCGAATGGGGGTATGGAAAAGACCGCTGGTAGATTATTTGTATACAACTCGTACATTAGCAGCAATACCGCTGGCGGCTATGGCGGCGGCGTAGCAGTCTGCCCCACGGGCAAGACGTTGGTAACGAACACTGAGGGCACGGCAATCTTTGGCAATTCGTCTGCTGACAGTGATCAAAATTTCAAAGAATACAATCGGGTAGATGGTAGTGGTAATGATGGTACGCCCCATCTTTCAGCTGGTGGTGCTGAAGGTACTAATAAGACTGAAGATAGAGATGCATACGATTCGGAGACGTTTCGCACGTACGGTCATGCCGATTTCTTCCTCGCAGCGACAGGTCACACAACGCCGGTTGCAGTGGTAAGCGGCAAGATGCTTGGCGATATAGACGCCAAGTATTCGGGAAGCATTGAGCTAAATGATCCCATTACCATCCCCGCCAACGGTGTTGCTCAGGTAAAAAATAGCATCGGTCTGACTTCGGCTGTTAGTGCCACGGATAAAGCGGTGACTGAGGCAGTACAGAAAAATAAAGTGACAACTTTCATCACGGACAACTATTCCTGGAACCATGGTGGCGGCATCATGTCGAATGGCGACCTGTACTTGGGTCAGCCAGCAGACACGTATGTCTATCCGAGCCTTAAGCTGAAGGCGACCAAGGCGCTGTCCGGCCGCAAGATCAATAAGGGGGAGTTCTCCTTTACGGTCTACCGCAAGGATTCGGTTGATCCTTTCGCTAGCGGGGTATTCAATCATGACGTTTGCACCCCGGTTGGAACTGCAAGTAATGTTGACGAAGGCAACATCACGTTTAACCTGGGTGAGCAGTCTGCAGCGAACGGTACGGCTGGCACGATTACATACTACCTAGTCGAAAATGCCGGAAAGGTTTCCGGCATCACATACGACCCCGCCGTGTACGAGATTAAGGTGACAGTCGAAGACCACTCGACTGTGCTCATGACTGTTCCGACTCGGAACGATCCGAACAAGACCATAGAGATCAAAATCCATAACTACGAGATCAAAAATGTGAGCGCGGTCGAGCATTCCGAGGGCAAAACTGACCACCGGAACGCTGATGTGCAACTAGATGCTATTGGGGGTTATTATTCGATTGACGGCCCCGACGGGGGAAAGACCTTCACCAACAAGTACACCCCTAGTGTTTCCTGGACTCCTATGGCGACTAAGATCGTTGAGGGTGGCGAGATGAAGAAGTTTACACTTCAGCTCGCGACAGACAGCCGCTTTAGAGACACAGACATCATCGGTACTGCCGAGACCACCTCTGGTAAAGATACGAAGCAGACGCTTTCGTTCAAGGACGCCACTGATAAAGATAAAACGATTGAGTTCAAGTACTCGCTCTCTGATATCAGGAATAATTCCGACGACCCGGGCGGCTCCACGGGTGGCTCTTTCAAGACCTTTACGTACTATGTGCGCGAGAAAACCAACGGTTCGCAGTTCTCGCACTACACGTACGACCAGTCGGTCTATAAGTTCACGGTTGTGCCAACGTATGACACCGAAAAAGGAGAGATCAACTGTAGGGTGACCTACATGAAGGGATCCGTTGACCCCGGCGGTACGTGGAAAAACACCGATAATAAGGACCACGAGTTTCCCGACACTACCCCCACCTTCACCAACACCTACTCCACCTCTTTGCCCCTTTCTGGTATGTCGGGCGTCACTCTGACGTACCTTGCCGGCGCGGCGGTGCTTTGCGCTGCTGCGGCCTGGATGCACATTCGTCGCAAGGCGAATGCGAAGGGAGGCGAGCGTCGTGAATAAGAAAGTTTGCTCCTTCCCGATCTTGTTTGCGCTGCTTGCCCTCCTGATCGGCACCTGCGCGGCTGTGTTCCCCGCATCCGCGCAGGCCGTGCCGACCTCGACCGGTTCCATCACGGTGAGCGGCACCGTGGCGAGCAGCTACGACGCCTACCAGATCTTTAGCGCCAACGTCGTCGACGGCGACAGCGACGCCAAGATCGCCACCGACCTCGCCTGGGCAAGCGACGCCGTGCGCGACGCCGCACTGCCTGTGCTGCACAGCGCCGGCATGCCCAATTCCCAGACCACCGCGCAGGAAGCTGCCGAGTGGCTCAACACCGATTCCCACCTTACGAGCGCGCTGAGCGCACAGCTCGCTCGTTCCCTCCAGAGCTCTGGCTCCGTGTCCGTGGCCCTTAACGCGGGCAAGACGGCCGAGCTGCCCTGTGGCTACTGGCTCATCGTCGCCGACGACGACGCCATCGCCCAGGGCGAGGCCGGCACCGCGCCGATCATGGCCCTGGTCGGCGGCAGCGCCGTCACCGTCAAGCCCAAGGCGGCGACCCCCAAGGTCGCCAAGCACGTGCTGGAAGACGGCACCGCCGCCTGCAGAAGGCCGCCGACGCCACGGTCGCCGACGACCTGTACTGGCGCCTCTCTGCCACGGTCCCGGCCGGGCTCACGGCCTACGACACCTATACGGTGCGGTTCGTCGACACCATGGGCGCGGGACTCGACCCCTCCAAGGTGGCCGCGAGCATGCGCGTGTACGTGGCGGCGGGCGCGGACGGCGGCTTTGACGCCGTTTCGGCCGGTAAGGACGGGCGCGCCGGCACCGAGCCCGCGAAGGGCTGGACCGACATCAAGGCCCAGTGCAAGGTCTCGGTCGACGGCAACACCTTCACCGTGCGCACCGGCGACCTTATCGCCGCGCTCGGCGGGGCCGACGCCTTCACCGCGGGCGCCCGCGTGGTCGCCGTGTACAATGCGCCGCTCAACAGCGCATGCAACCACGGCATCGCGAAGGGCAACCCCAACGAGGTCTACCTGCGCTACCCGCGCTCTCCCTTTGCCGACCAGTCCGGCGACGCCGGCTTCACCCGTACGCCGAGCGACGATGCGTGCGCCTACACCTGGGATCTCGCGCTCACCAAGCGCGGCAGCGACGGCGACAAGCCGCTTGCCGGGGCGGTCCTGAGCATCGCCGACGACCGCGGTCGCACACTGGCGGCCGAAGGCACGTGGGATGCGGGGGGCAAGGCCACCGTCACCACGGGCGAGGACGGCCGCGTGACCGTCTCGGGCGTGGACTCGGGCAAGCTGGAGGTCCGCGAGCTCAAGGCGCCCAAGGGCTACACCGCCTTCGAGGGTGCGCGTTCTGTGACGGTCAAGGCCGAGGGCCTGGACGTCGACCAGGTGGCCGCCGCCAAACCCAAGCTCACCATCACGGCCGAGTCGCCCCTGCGCGCCGACAGCGCGGACGGGTCGACGGGCAGCCTGGAGGCGTCGCTCATCAACACGCCTACCGGCACACCTCCTAGCATTACCACCGGAGGCTTTATGCCCTCGACTGGCGATATGGCAATGTACGCCGCGGCCGCCGCAGCGGTTGCCGGAGCCGCGCTCATCGTGGTCGCGCTCCTGGTCAAGCGGGGAGGTGGCAGCCATAAAGAGTAGCTGGCAGCCCCACAGAGAGCGGGGCGAGACGTAGCGAAGTAGATGCTAAGACACAGACAGACAGATTTAGATCAAATGGAATTCGAGCAGAAAGCAGAGGAAAAGAAGATGAGCATGAGCAAGAACATCGCACGCCTGGCAGTAACCGCCGGCCTCACAGCAGCGCTGAGCTTTGGTGGCGTGATGGCCCCGGTGAGTATGGCGTTTGCGGCTGAGGGTGCGGCGACTACGACCAATAGCATCAAGATCAACAAGAACAATGAGAATGGCGATGTGACGTACAAGGCCTACCAGATTTTCAAGGCCGATGTTGTGGATGGAACCGACGGGTCGGGCAAGGTCGTTTCGAACATCGATTGGGCGAGCCCTAAGGCGAAGGACGCGGTCCTGAACTATCTTTCAAATGTACCCAACTCTGGTATCACCATTAGCTCCTCAGCACAAGCTGCTGCTAAGTATCTGACCGATCATGTAGATGGCACCGGCGAGACGACCCCCATTGAAAACGACAATCTGTTCAACGGGTTGGCAAAGGAGGTCGTGAAGGGCGTAGACCAGACGGGTTCTTCCTTTACCACCGACGATGTCTTTAAGCCCCAGGACGACAAAGGAAATGCCCTGCAAGGCTATTATCTCTTTGTGACCGACGAGAGCACCTTGAGCACCGATCAGGAAGTGAAGAAGAATACTGGTACTTCGCCGATCTTCGCTGTTGTCGGCGACGCTCTCGTGACCGTTACCGAGAAGACCAGCATTCCCACAGTTGTGAAGAAAGTCAGAAACGACGGCGGCAGCGATTGGGCCGACAAGGCCGACTCGCAGATGGGCCAGAAAGTTGAATATAAGCTGACTGGCTCCGTTGCCAGCAATATCGCAACGTTCGATACTTACCATTATGAGTTCAGCGATAAGCTTTCTGGCGGTCTGACGGCAGATGGTAGCAGCGTCGTTGTTAAAATCGGTGATACGATCCTTTCACGCAACACGACTTCTGGCGCCAAGACCGGTTACGATGTTTCGATTGATGAGGCAACTAACACGTTGACCGTAAAGTTTGCCGACCTCAAGGCTGCTGCGAAACAAGCTAGCGCAGCGCTCGACGGTAGCTCCAATGTCGTCGTCACTTACACCGCTATGCTTGATCCCATGAAGGCCGCGAACGTTACTGTCGGCGACACGGGTAACGATAATGCCGTAAAACTCATTTATTCCAACAATCCCATGGGCGAGGGAACGGGTGAGTCTGTGCCCGATACCGTCCGCGACTACACCTACGCGCTTGAGCTTATCAAGCAGGATGCTGATTCTGATACTACTAAGATTGACAATGTAGAGTTCACCATCCAAGCAACCGGTCCTGACGATGCTGACTCCAAGGGTATGTATGTCGGCAGCGAAGGCACTCTTGTCAATAAGGCCTATAAGTTCAAAACGGCGAATGGCGGCAAGATTAATGTCAAGGGTCTCGATGCTGGTACCTACACGGTGCACGAGGTCGAGGGCAGCAACCCTGGCTACAATACGCTGGAAGACTTTACCTTCACTATCAAGCCTGAGGGGCTTAATAAAGACGAGGGTGTGGCGCTCGACGAAAAAACAGCTGTAAATACGCTGAAGGTTACTGTGCAGAAGCCTGACTCCGCTACCATGGTTACCCCGTCAGTCGACGGCGGCACCGTCACCCTCACCGTCAAGAACAAGAAGGGCTCCAACCTCCCCCTCACCGGCCTCAACGGTGTGACCTTCACTTGGATCGCTGGTGGCGCGGTGCTGTGCATCGGCGTGGCGCACCTCATCCGCAGCCGCAAGCAGGCCGAGGAGTCCGAGCAGGAGTAACGCTCGCTCATCCATCCCTTTGGCAGGTGGGATGTGATGGCCATGAGACTTGCGGACACTTTTCTCGTCCATCGACGTTCTTGCTTTGCCATTTTCTTTTCGGGGCAGACTCCGCGCTGGAGTTTGCCCCGTTCTTTTTGGACAACACAGGCAGCCTCCACCGTCCGATGCGGACTCATCCGTCATCGCGTTTCTTGACTCGTATGAGGTTCGGTTTAAGGTCCGTAGGCGCACGCGCGGTGCGGACGGTAGAAGGCATTTGCGCCGCAACAAGCGCAAATAAGAATGCCCGGGGGTAGGATCCCGGGCATTTAACAAAACCAGAAAACTAGGCCGCCCGCGCTCCCAAACATTTACGCGGGGTGCATCGTTTTCTATTGATATTGTATCCCGAATCGCCCCGCCGATCCGGGACATTTTGAAAACTCAAATGCGGGCTTACGCACGAAAGGAATCTCGTTAATTCCGAAAATAATGTATAATTCCAATTTAAACTGGAATCAAACGAAAACGATGGAAATGAACGAAGCGCTAATCTACCTACAAGAAGCACTAGGCCTCTCCGCCAAGACCAAAACTTGGCCTGGATCAGCACGTTTGCCGCTGCATCTGCAGGCGATTGAGGTCCGCGCTGTTGACGCAAACGGTTTTTCGTTTTTGCTTGCAAGTTTGCCTACTGGCGTCGGGCTTCCCGAGGCCAAGAGAGTCTATAGTCAGCTAGCCTTGCGCGCGGAGACTCCTGTTGTCGTTTCGTTTCCTGATGCCGATGCACGTCAGCGCAAAGCATTGGTCACACAAGGGATTCCCTTTGTCTGCCCCGGTAGACAGGCTTTTCTTCCATTTATGGGCACGGCCTGCACGGAGAGGGGCGGTGCCCGGTTTCATAATCACGCGACCAAGATGTCACCCAACGCGCAGGCTGCCGCAATCTGGGGAGCAGCCCAGGAGCCATATCGTCCCTATGACCTTAGTCGTGCGCTTGGGATCTCGGCAAGCCGTGCGAGTGAGGCCATAACCGAGCTTGTCGACAGGGGGCTCGCGAGGCGCGAGCGTTGCGAGCGACGTGTCGTCGTGCTCCCTGTCGCCGTTGATCTTTTGCTCAGCGAGCACATGGCAGAGCTCTCCTCGCCTGTCTCGAAGGTCTTTTTTGCAAGGAAGACGCCGCAGGTCGACTATCTTGTTGACGCCGGGGAGACGGCGCTCGCTGCGCGTTCGATGCTCGCTGCGCCGGGCATGGAACAAAAGGCCGTCTTAAGAAGTGCATGGCGTCAACTGAGCGACCTCGAGGTCGCAGACGGGGAGTTGCCGGATAACGAAACGGCGATGATCCAAGTGTGGCGCTATGCGCCCGTGTTTGCCGACTCCTCCCGCGTCGATGACATTTCGCTTGCGCTATCTTTGGCGGCAATCGACGATGAGCGAATTCAGCTCGAAGTCGATCGCATGTTTGGAAAGGAATATCCATGGCAAGAAGCGCTGTAGAAGGTCTCCAAGAATTTCGGCAGCATATGCAAGAAGCTGCAGGATCGTATGCCCTTATCGGCGGCACGGCATGCGACATTTTGCTCGCGGAGGCGGGACTTCCGTTTAGGATGACTCACGATTTTGATGTGGTAATTGTCGCCGATGACCGTTTGCCTCAGACGGCAGAAGCCATATGGACTTTGGTGCGTGATGGCGGCTACCGCTGCGGCTGGGGCGAAGGCAAAGGCTCATGTTTTTATCGGTTTACAGAGCCTAAGAGGCCGGGTTACCCCCATATGATTGAACTCTTCGCGAAGTGCCCCGACTTTCTAAAGGGTCGTGAGGGGATTGATGTGGCGCCAATTCACGTTGATGAAAATATAAGCAGTCTTTCGGCAATTTTGTTGGACGATGCTTACTACAGCTTGTTCCTTCGGGGAATTCGGACCGTAGGCGGCGTTTCGGTCCTGGGTACGGAATACATTGTCCCGTTTAAAGCGAAGGCGTATCTCGACCTAAAAGCTAGAAGGGAAGCGGGGGAGAACGTTGATTCGAGGAAGGTAAAAAAGCATAAACGCGATGCGCTGAGGCTTGCTCAATTGCTTGGCGAGTCGGAAAGTGTCGACCTGCGCGGAGAACTGAAGGACGATATGCTTGCGTTTGTTAAAGATTGTAAGGTGGGCGACGTCAATCTGAAACAGATCGGGGTTGCGGGCGCAACGATGGTGCAGTTGCTCGAGACGATGAAAGCAACATATGGCTTGATTGGTTGAGTGGGTGCGTGGCCCGAACGGTGCAGTCTAGCTGCGTTGTCCGGCGTGGAAGCTCGCTAATCGGCTATTATTTGTTTAGACAACTTGAGTTGTAGAGGAGTGACCGGCGATGATGCAGGGCGCCAAACATATGAAGAGCAATAACGCCGCGGACAACGGTGGCTCAAGTCCTCAGCCCCAACCTCAGCCAAAGCCCAAGCGCCGTCGCAAGCGGCTGCCGCGCTGGGCCGACCGGCTCATCACCATCGTCATCATCCTTATTGGCGTGGGCCTTATGACCTGGCCGTGGATCTTGGACC
>CAUDVX010000031.1 GCA_958452935.1 uncultured Collinsella sp.
TCATGCTGCGCGTCATCGATACCCGCTGGATGAACTACCTGCAGGAGATGGACTATCTCAAGACCGGTATCGGACTGCGCGGCTTTGGTCAGCGCGATCCGCTGGTCGAGTACAAGACCGAGGCTTATGGCGCGTTCCAGATGCTCGTCGACACCATGTACGAGGATTACCTGCGCACCGTCCTGCGCATCGAGATCAAGGCCGCCCCGCACGCCGTGGAGCACAAGGAGGACCCCGCGCTCGAGGGTGCGCGCTTCTCCGGCCCCGCCGATGTCGATGGCGACAACGGCAACTCGGTGCTGCGCAAGCAGGCACAGGTGCAGGCCCGCACGGCCGTCCAGGGAGGCCCGGCTGCTGTCAACAACGGCGGCAAGGTGACCACCTACCGCAAGTCCGAGAGCGATGACCCTTATGTCAACGTGGGCCGCAACGACCTTTGCCCCTGCGGCAGCGGCAAGAAGTTCAAGTACTGCCACGGTAGGAATCGTTAATGGCCGAGGCTTTAGAGATAACGCCCGCCGAGCTGGACGCGTTTGCGGACCGGCTCGGCGAGGTCGAGTCGTATCTTCATTTGGATGAGAAGCGCACCCGCGTGACCGAGCTCGAGGCCAAAAGCGTGGCCCCCGGCTTTTGGGATGACGCCGACGCCGCTCGCGCCACCATGGAGGAGATCGCTCGCGCCAAGGAAGATATCGCTGCCGTGGATACCGCGCGCGGCGAGCTATCTGACGCCCGCGCGGCGCTGGAGCTTGCCGAGGAGATGGGCGACGACCCCGATGCCGCCGCATTGCGCGAGGAGGCTGCCACTACGGCAGAACGCCTGGCCCGTGCTATCGACGAGCTCGAGCTTTCGAGCTGGTTTACCGGTGAGTTCGATCACGGCGACGCGATTGTGACCATCAAGCCCGGACAGGGTGGTCTGGAGGCGCAGGACTGGACCTTCATGCTCTTTAAGATTTACATGAAGTACTGCCAGCGCCGCGGTTGGAAGGTCACCATCAACGATTGTCCCGCGGCCGAGGTTATCGGCATCGATCGCGCGACCTTTACCGTCGAGGGCAAGGACGCGTTTGGCATGCTGCGCGCCGAGGCCGGCGTCCACCGTCTGGTGCGCATTAGCCCCACCGACGACAAGAAGCGCCGCCAGACCACGTTTGCTGGCGTCGAGGTCATCCCCGTGCTGCCCAACGATATCGACATCGAGATCAGTCCCGACGATATCCGCGTGGACGTGTATCACGCGAGCGGCCCGGGCGGCCAGGGCGTCAATACCACCGACTCCGCCGTACGCGTGACGCATTTTCCCAGCGGCATCGTGGTCACGTGCCAAAACGAGCGCAGCCAGATTCAAAACAAGGCCGCGTGCATGCAGATTCTCAAGGCCCGTCTGTACGAGATCGAGCTCGAGAAGCGTGCCGAGGCGCTTGACGAGATCCGCGGGCCGAAGACCACGATCGGTTTTGGTAACCAGATTCGCAGCTACGTGCTCTACCCGTATCAGATGGTCAAGGACCTGCGCACGGGCGTGGAGACCAGCAACGTCGAGGCCGTTCTCGACGATGGCGATCTGGATCCGTTTGTGATCGGCTACCATCGCTGGGCAACCGGCAATGCCGATGCGGAAGGCTCGGACGCCTAGGCACATGGTTGGCTCCGGGTCGATGCAAACACTTCGCAGGGGTGGTATTTGCTCGGTGAATCGGTAGAATCGAATACAGTAAGAAGTTCAAAGCGCACTCGTTTGGGTGCGCTTTTTTGAGGGAGGCAGCATGGCATATCGTCTGGACATCAAACGCATTCTTTCGCTGAACTTCTTTCACGATCTGCCCAAGATTATGCTGGGCTGTGCTCTGGCCGCTATCGCGACGGACCTGTTTTTGATCCCCAACGGCCTTGCCGCCGGCGGCGTTACGGGTCTCGCCACGATTATCCAAGCGGTCGGCGCCTCGCATGGCATCTCGCTGCCTGTCGGTATTCAAACCATCGTGATGAATGCCTTGCTGCTGCTGGTCGTTATGCGCGAGGGTGGCATGTTCTACGTGGTGCAGACGGCGACGGGTTTTGTGCTGCTGGGCTTTTTCACCGACCTGTTCGCTCCGTTTGTGGCGCCGCTGGCGCATTCCGATCTGATGCTGCCCGCTATGTGGGGCGGCATTATCACGGGCATCGGCTACGGCATGGTGCTGCGCGCCGGTGCCAACACCGGCGGCTCCGACACGATCGGCCAGATCATCTCGCGCAATACGTCGCTACCGGTGGGCTCCACCGTCATGGCGATCGATGTCGCCGTGTGCGCGCTCTCGGCTCCGGTCTTCTCGGTCGAAAACGCGCTGTATGCAGGCCTTTCGATGGTCATTAGCGGCTACGTGATCGATGCTGTGGTCGACGGCGGCAACAGACGCCGTATGGTACTCATCATCTCGGACAAGTTTCCCGATATCGCGGCCGACATCATGTATGGCTTGGGTCGCGGCTGCACCAAGTTTAAGGCGACCGGTATGTACTCGGGCGCCGAGAAGCCGGTGATCATGGTCATTGTGAGCCGCCGCGAGCTCAACACGCTCAAGACCATTGTGCGTGAGCGCGATCCTCGCGCCATTGTGACGGTCGCCGACGTTACGGAAACCTTCGGCGAGGGATTCAAGGACATTAACGCGTAGGGTCGACTGCGTTCTATCCAAAAGACGTTCACATTGATAAACCGTTTCATCAGCGGTTCTGCCTGCTCAATTGCTCAAATAATGATAAAAAGTCTGGTAAAGCTTCCAGTTTCCAGCATAATGAATGACGTACGTGCATCGCGGCTGTGTTGGGATTACCTTTCCGTGCCGTGCGCATCTTGTCTTAAGAGGATGAAAGGAAGGCACAATGAGCGACGAAGAGCTCAAAAAGGTTGCCAACGAGGTAAGGAAGGGCATCGTCACCGGCGTGCACGCTGCCAAGTCCGGCCATCCGGGCGGTTCGCTCGGCGCTGCCGACATCATGACCTATCTGTACTTTGAGGAAATGAACGTCGACCCGGCCGACCCCCGCAAGGCCGACCGCGATCGCTTCGTGCTTTCCAAGGGCCACTGCGCGCCTGGTCTGTACGCCGTGCTCGCCGAGCGCGGGTTCTTCCCCAAGGAGGATCTCGAGACGCTGCGCCACATCGGCAGCCACCTGCAGGGTCACCCCAACATGAACGACACCCCGGGCGTCGACATGTCCACCGGTTCGCTCGGCCAGGGCATCTCCGCCGCCGTGGGCATGGCCGTTGCCGCCAAGCACTGGGGCGATACTTACCGCACCTACGCCCTGCTGGGCGACGGCGAGAGCGAGGAGGGCCAGGTCTGGGAGGCCGCCATGTTTGCCGGCAACCAGCAGCTCGATAACCTCTGCGTGATCGTCGACCACAACGGCCTGCAGATCGACGGCCCCGTCGAGGAGGTCAACGACCCCATGCCGCTCGCCGACAAGTTCCGCGCCTTCAAATTCCACGTGGTGGAGCTCGCCGACGGCAACGACTTCGATCAGATCCGCGCCGCCTTTGCCGAGGCCCGCGCCACCAAGGGTCAGCCGACTGCCATTATCGCCGAGACCATGAAGGGCAAGGGCGTCTCCTTTATGGAGAACCAGGTGGGTTGGCACGGCAAGGCCCCCAACGATGAACAGTTTGAGCAGGCCATGGCAGAGCTCACGGCCGCCGGAGAGGAGCTCTAGGATGGCAGACGTCAAGAAAATCGCCACGCGCGTAAGCTACGGCGAGGCCCTCGTCGAGCTCGCCAACGAGCACGATGACTTTGTGGTCCTCGACGCCGACCTGGCCGCCGCCACGCAGACCGGCAAGTTCAAGGCTGCCTGCCCCGACCGCTTCTTCGATGTGGGCATTGCCGAGAGCAACCTGATGGGTGTTGCCGCCGGTATCGCAACCACCGGCCGCGTTGCCTTCGCGAGCAGCTTTGCCATGTTCGCCGCCGGCCGCGCCTTTGAGCAGGTCCGCAATTCCATCGGCTACCCGCACCTTAACGTTAAGATCGGTGCCACGCACGCCGGTATCTCGGTGGGCGAGGACGGCGCCACGCACCAGTGCTGCGAGGATATCGCCCTCATGCGTGTTATCCCCGGCATGACCGTGATTGTTCCCGCCGACGACGTCGAGGCCCGCGCCGTGACGCGCGCCGCCTACGAGTGCGACGGCCCCGTGTACATGCGCTTCGCCCGTCTGGCCTCGCCGGTCATCAACGATTCCGAGACCTACAAGTTCGAGCTGGGCAAGGGCATCGTCATGCGCGAGGGCACCGACGTCACCATCATCGCCTGCGGCCTGATGGTCGGCGAGGCGCTCGAGGCCGCTGAGCAGCTTGCTGCCGAGGGCATCGATGCCGAGGTCATCAACATGCACACCATCAAGCCCATCGATGCCGACCTGATCGTCAAGAGCGCCACCAAGACCGGCCACGTCGTGACCGTCGAGGAGCACTCCGTGATCGGTGGCCTGGGCAGCGCCGTTGCCGATGTCCTGTGTGAGCAGTGCCCGACGCCGCTCAAGAAGATTGGCGTCAACGACACCTTCGGCGAGTCCGGCCCGGGTGCCGAGCTCCTGCACAAGTACGGCCTGGACGCCGCCAACATCGTGGCGACCACCAAGGAGTTCTTGGCCTAAGGCGTTTTGCGTTGGCCTTAACTTGAGAGCCGTTCCCGTATTGGGCAATAAATAAGCCGGGGTGCCTTCCATGTGGGGGCACCCCGGCTTTGCGTTTGGGGGGAGGAACGGTTAGAGGAGCTTCACGGTCGGGGCGAGTGCGTTGGCAAAGATGTCGTCTGGCCAGCATACCGCTGCGACATTAGCGTCATTTGCCGCAACCATATCAGCAAGAATGGAGTCGTAGGAGATTGTCCCCAACGATTGGAGGTCGACTATCTCGCGTGCGGCATCATCTGAACACAAGTTAAGACGATATTCAGCTTTTGATAAATGGTCTTGCCCCGCATCAAAGGCCCAACGATAAATTACTAGTTTTACATAGTGGTTTTCGTCGAGCTTGATGTCGCGAATACGGCCGCACTCGATATCTCCCGCGTTTCCATACGGTTCATTTTTCATGGCAAGATATCCAAGCTCTTTATCTGGAAAGGCAGTCGAGTACAGCCCTATTACATCTCCGTCGACTTCTGCTGTCACCCTGCCATCCCAATACTCGGGCAGGTCGACACTGAAGGTTTGGGCCTCGATGTGGCGTGCGGCGGCTTTGCGCTGTTCCTCGGCCTTGCGCGCCGCTTCCTCTTCGGCGGCTTTCTTGGCCGCGACGGCGGTGTCGCGGCGGTTCGTTGCGGCGTGTTGCAGCGCATCGACGTCGGGCGCGTCCTTGCCCTTGTATGCCATGGCGAGTGTCACGGCGTCGTTGATCTCGTCGTCGGTCACGTCGACAGCTTCAATGGGCGTAAAGTCCAAAACCGAATCCTGATCGGCGAGTTCTGCCAAGTCGATCTTCTCGCCCTTGGCAAAAGCGTCGTCGAGCGTGAGCTTGGCCTTTGTGCAAGGCACCTGGTAGATGGTGCCATCGGCGGCGATGGGGGAGCCTGCCGCCTTGAGCGTGTACTTGCCCTGGATAAGCTTGATGCCCGAGCCGTCGGAAGCGACATATTCGACCTTGTCGACCTTCTTTCCGTCGACCGTCTTGCCCTTTACGCGCACCGGCACACGAGAAGCGCCGCTATCGGTATCCCACCCTTCAGCCTTTACACTCACCACGAGCGCATGCTTGGAATGAGCCGACTCATACTGCTCCTGCTCCTGGATATGCTGCTGATACAGGTGATACGTCAGCCCACCGCTCCCGCCAACGACGATTACCGCCGCGCAGACGATAGCGATCACGACGCCTTTCTTGGGTTTCTTACCGGGAGCGGACGAACCCACTGGTGCCGGTGCAACCGCAGATTCGGCTACGGGCATAGTCTGTGCCCCATCAAGCGCAGCTCCGCATCCCACGCAAAACCGTGCACCATCAGCAAGCTCAGCACCACAATACGGACAAACCATATCAACCTCCAGCAAGCCGAGAACCATCTTTCTAACTCAACTGTAAAGCGAAAACCCAAACCCAAGTTGCGCAACAATGAGCCCCAATATAAGTTGCGGTGAAATAGGGACTGATGAGGGCTTCTAACTGCTAAAACAGTCCCTATTTCACCGCAACTTCTAAAGAGGCCCATAGTGCCCGGCCGGACAGATTCCAAAGCCCGCCATGCTTCTTATGTGCAGCAAAGGCAATCCTGCTAAAATACAAAGCGCTCATGTAGTTTAAACGCACGACGATAAGGAGCACCAGTGGGTAACCACTTCCGTACCTCCGGTGCGGGCGATGATGCCCCCAAGACGCAGCCGAGCGTCGCGGGCAGTCGTTTCGCCACTCCGGATTCAGAGGATCAGCTGTTTAGCCCGATCCCCGCACAGCCGGCAGATCAGGCACAGCCGGCGGCAGATCCCTTTGCCTACAACCCCAACAACGATGTTGCGCTTTCCGGCACGGCTGGCTTTGAGCCCGTTCAGACGGTGACCGCTCGCGTGGCTCAGCCTCAGATGAGCGCCGCCACGCCGCAGCCTACTATGGCCGGCATCCCCGACCCCATGGCCCCTGCGGCTCCCGCGCCGCAGCCCGCGCAGTCCGGTCTTTTTGCCGGCATTCCCGACCCCACGCAGCCTGCGGCTCCCGTGGTCGAGCGCGATCAGGCCGCCGAGGTCGCAAGCCTCGACAATGCGCTCAACAACCCCGACTTCACGTCGGTGTTTGCGCCCATCGACCCGCAGGCCAGCCGCAAAAAGATGGCCAAGCAGGCCGGTGTCGAGCCCGTCATCCTTATGGAGCACGTCACCAAGATCTATCCGGCGCAGCCCAACAAGCCCGCACTCGACGACATCAACATCGAGATCTATCCGGGCGAGTTCGTCTTTTTGGTCGGTCACTCCGGCTCGGGTAAGACCACGCTGCTGTCGACGCTCAACCGCGATGTCAAGCCCACGAGCGGTCGCATTTTGGTCGCCGGCCAGGATCTCATGAAGATCAAGAACCGCAAGGTTCCGTTCCTGCGTCGTCAGATTGGCGCCGTGTTCCAGGACTTTAAGCTCCTGCCGCAAAAGACCGCCTACGAAAACGTGGCGTTTGCCCTGCAGTGCATCGGCAAGCCCAAGGGCGTCATTCGCAGCCAGGTGCCCGAGGTGCTGCGTCTGGTCGGTCTGGCCGACCAGATGGACTCGCTGCCCGATCAGCTTTCCGGTGGCGAGCAGCAGCGCGTGGCCGTTGCCCGCGCTATGGTCAACCGCCCGCCGCTGCTGATTTGCGACGAGCCCACGGGCAACCTCGACCCGGCGATTTCGCTGGGCATCATGAAGCTGCTCGAGCGCATTAACCGCACCGGTACCACCGTGATCGTCGCTACGCACGACCGCGAGATGGTCGATAGCATGCACCGTCGCGTGATCGCCCTCGAGGGCGGCCACGTAATCCGCGACCAGGAGAGGGGAGGTTACGGCAACTATGGCACCAACTAACGTGGGCTACTCGCTCAAAGAGGCAATCAGCCACTTCTTCCGTAACTGGACCACCTCGCTCGGCGCCGTCATCACGATTTTCCTTTCGCTGTTTATCATCGGCCTGTTCATTATGGGTTCCGCGATGCTGAACTCCGTGATCGGCACCGTCGAGGATCAGGTCGTCATCAACGCCTTTATTAGCGATGACGCCGACCAGGCAGATGTTCAGGCCTTTGAGGCCGAGCTCAAGACGTGGAGCAACGTCAAGTCCGTGACGTACAAGGACAAGGACGACGCGCTGGCCGAGTACACGAGCAAGATGTCGGGTAACGCCGACGCTACCATGAGCGCGCTCGACGGTCAGAACCCGCTGCCGGCTTCGTTTGCCATCGAGATGGACGATCCGTCCATGGTCGAGAGCACGGCCCAGAAGCTCAAGAAGAACGCCGACTTCCAGAAGATCGCGGACGACGGCGACGTCAACGCGAGCGTTCTGTACGGCCAGGAGGAAGTGAGCCGCCTGTTCCAGGTGACGAACTACATCCGTATCGCCGCCGTGGTGCTCGTCGGCCTGCTGACCTTTATTGCGTTCATTTTCATTAACAACACGATTCGCCTGTCCATTACGGCGCGTCGTCGTGAGATCGCGATCATGCGCCTGGTGGGCGCAAGCAACGGCTTCATTCGCGGGCCGTTCATTACCGAAGGCGTGCTGCAGGCCATTTTGGGCTCGCTGCTTTCCATCGGCGTGCTGGAGCTGCTGCGTAACCTGATGGTTCCGCGTCTGCAGGAGAGCATCGGCTGGATGTCGTTTGCGCTGCCGATGCAGTACTACCTGGTGACCTACGCCGCGCTGATTTTGGTCGGCGTCATTATCGGTCTCTTTGGTTCCGCCATCGCCATGCGCCGCTATCTACGCGTGTAAGCGTGCTTGGAATTCGTTCCTTCAACGGGTCGTCTCTTTTGGGGCGGCCCGTTTTTTGTCCCCTAGGGATCATTTGGGTAGACTCTTGGGGTGTAAACGGCCATCGATAGTAAGGAGGCGCCATGGGGCGCAATAACAAGCATAAGCGTGGAGCTCGCAATAAGCGCGGGCCGGTGCGCACCGAGCGTCGCCCGAGTCTGACCGGACGCGTGCAGCTCCATGAACATAGCGCCTACGTTGTAACCGAAAACGGCGACTACAAGGTCATGGGCCGCGGCAAGCGCGAGATTATGGACGGCGATACCGTTGCCGTGAGCATTAAGAACAGCCCGCATGGCGAGCGACGCGCCGTAATCGAGGGCGTCGTCGAGCGTGCAGCCATTAGTGTGGTGGGCACGTACCAGACCGCCGGCCCGCTCGGGGTGATCGAGCCGCTTGATTCTCGCCTTAAGGCCGATTTCTTTATTCTGCCGGAGGACACTTCGGCGGAGCGCTTGGGCGTTCATCCGGGTGATGCGGTCGTCGCGCGCATTCTGACATATCCGACGCGCCTGGAATCGGGCACCGTGACGATCGAGCGCCGTATTGGCGGCGATGATGCGCCCGATTTGGGCGTTCAGTATGTGATGGCGCGCTATGGCTATACCGATACTTATCCCGAGGCCGCGCTAGCCGAGGCCGAGGCACTTTCGCTCGATGTGGTCTCGGCACTCAAGGACCCGCTCCGCCGAGACCTGCGCGACCGCTTTGTCATTACGATTGACCCGGTCGACGCGCGCGACTTTGACGACGCCATTTCGCTGGAGCGCACGCCCGAGGGTGGATACAAGCTGGGTGTCCATATTGCCGACGTTTCGCACTATGTTGCCTGGGACGGACATATCGATCTGGAAGCCCGCCATCGCACGACGTCGGTGTATCTTGCCGATCGTGTACTCCCCATGCTGCCCGAGCGCCTGTCGAACGATTTGTGCTCGCTGCGTCCCGACGAGGACCGTTTGGCGTTTACTGTCGACATTGAGCTCGACGCGCAGGGTCGCGTGCGCCATTACGATCCCTATCCCAGCGTGATTCGCTCGCGCGTACGCATGGACTACGACGGTGCCGAGGCGCTGCTGGTACGTGCTGGTGCGGTGGAGTATTCGGTGCTGGAGGGTGCCGCCGAGGATGTTTCCGCGGTTGAAGCCTCGCGCGAGGAAGCGTTCGAGCGCGGGCTTGCGTGCGAGAAAACCGCTCGCGGCTATAACGTCGACTTGGGGGATTTCCTCGTAGCCGCCAACGAGCTTGCGGAGCTCCGCCGCCGCATTCGTCGCGCACGCGGTTCGGTCGACTTTGACACGGCCGAGATCCGTGCGCTGCTGGACGAGGACGGTGTGCCCGTGCAGATCGTGGCCCGTGAGCGCTCGTGCGCCACGTCGCTGATTGAGGAAGCCATGCTGCTGGCCAACGAGTGCGTGGCGGAGTGGCTGGCCGACCGCGATATCGAGGCCTGCTATCGCGTGCACGACGATCCCAGTCCCGACAGCCTGCACGGTGCTGCTGTGGCACTGGCGCAGCTCGGCATCATCGATGACCGCCGTGCGGCCGGCATTGCCCTGGGAAGTCCCGACGAGTTGCAGGCGGCAGTTGACGCCGCAGCCGGCACGGCTAACGCACCGCTCGTCAACACGCTCCTTCTGCGCAGCATGCAGCGTGCGTTGTATAAGCCCCACAACGAGGGCCACTTTGCGCTCGCCGCGCCGTGCTACTGCCACTTTACAAGCCCCATTCGCCGCTATCCCGACCTGGTGATGCATCGCGTGCTCAAGCTGCAGCTGGCATACGAGCGGCTGGGTGGAAAAGACGCCTTGGTGCGTACGCCGCGGCTGATCGGTAAGGGCCGCGAGTCCCTGCCGCGCATCCTGCCGCAAATCTGCCGCGCGTGCAGCGATGCCGAGCGTGCGGCAGACGCCGCCAGTCATGCGACGCAAAAGATCAAGATCGCCCAGTACTACGAGGACCGCCTGGGCGAGCGCTACGCCGGAACGATCTCGTGGGTCAGCAGCATGGGCCTCTTTGTGCGCCTGGATCTGACACAGGTTGAGGGTTTGGTTTCGATCAAGAGCCTGGGCAACGAGTGGTTCGAGTTTGATGAGGACGCGCTCACGCTCACGGGCGCTGACACGGGGACTCGCTATGAGCTGGGGCAGCGCGTGATTATCGAGGTCTCGCGCGTCAACACCACACGCGGGCACTTGGATTTCAGGCTTATTCATTAGCCGGAATTTGGTGATTGATAGAGAACGGGGCGGTCTTTTGGGGCCGCCTTTTTTGTGGCGCATCAATCGCCTTTCTGCTCGCGCGCTTGCGTCTTCCGCCTGCTATAGGGGAGATAAAACCTACCAAAATAAACCTGTTCCTTCTTGGGAGGTTTACGAGAGAGCGGGGATGAGATGACAACGGTGTACGGGTATGCGCGGGTGAGCTCGCGTGATCAAAATCTGAATCGGCAGCTGGATGCGCTGGGCGCCTATGGCGTGGAACCGGCGAATATCTTTGCCGATCATGCGAGCGGCAAGGACTTCGATCGACCGCGGTATCGCGAGCTGCTGTGCGCGTTGGATTCCGGTGATGTGCTGGTGGTACTTTCCATTGATCGGCTGGGCCGTAACTACAGCGAGATCCTCGAGGAATGGCGGTGCATAACCAAAGAGCTCGGCGCCGCCATCGTGGTGCTGGACATGCCGTTGCTCGACACGCGCGCCAGAGACTGTGGTGGGTCGGACGTGACGAGTGCGTTGATTGCCGATATTGTTTTGCAGCTGCTGAGCTATGTGGCACAGGTGGAGCGCGAAAACATTCACCGGCGCCAAGCCGAGGGCATTGCGGCGGCGCGAGCGCGCGGCGTGCGCTTTGGCCGGCCCCGCAAGCCCTGTCCTCCGCAATTCGAGCTGGTGCGCGATACCTACGAGGCGGGTGATATCACGCGGAGTCAGGCGGCAAAGCGGCTAGGCGTGTGCGTGGGGACGTTCGATCGCTGGATGCGCGAGATGGAGTAGGGGCGCCACGGTCCTTTGGCGCCCCGATTCGAACATTTTGGATTTCGCTACGGCGACAACTGCATTTGGGGGTACACTCGCTGCTGCTCAAAAAATGACGGAGGTTAGCCCTTGGCGCGTGTGAAGCACATAGTCGGATGGATTTCGGTTGTCCTGCTGGTCGTGACGCTGGCAAGTATTTGGGTACTGACGGAGCAAAATGTGGAGCAGACGTCGTCGCTCAGCGAGTCCACCGCGCGTGCGGTGGAAGGACGGGCTGCGGACGTGCGGCCCGACGCCGCGCAGGAGTCCCAGGCGGGGGATGCCGCCGAGGGCGCTGATTCAACGACTGCCACCGTTCATCCCGATCCGCTTGCGCCCGTTCGTCTGTGGATGGGTGCCAACATTCGTCGCGTCGCACATACCGTTGAGTTCTTCTTCGTAGGACTGTTTGCTTCGGCGACAGCGGCATGCCTGGGCGAGTGCCTGCCATGCGCGCGATTCCGGTACGTAGTCGCTCTGCTCTTTTGCGCCGTCTGCTCTGTCGGTGACCAAGTGCACAAGATTTTTGTTCCTGGCCGTCATTTCGACATGATCGACCTGGGCTTCGATGCCGCGGGCTATGTCACCGCCATGCTGCTGGTGCTGCTGGCGGCCGCGCTGGCTCGGTGCGCGACCTGTCCCATTGGCGCCCATGCGAGACGCCGTTAACAACTCTGTTACGAATAATGCGACCTCGATGAATCATTTTGTGTCGCGCGTATTTCCGAGCGGTCGGATTTGAGGGGCGAGCGGTAGAACGCTCGCCCCTTGTGCGCCATGATGCGGCACAATGTACCGTAAAAGCTGTTTATATCCGGTACGAATCATTCTTTGGTCTTTAATGCTTCTCAACGGAGGTGTTTGAGATGGCAAACGGATTGCTTTTAAGGCTTCGTGAGCGTGAGCTCAGTGCGAGCCCGGCAGAGCGCAATGTCATCGCATATGTGAGCGCTCATCCGCATGAGGTGGTCGGACTGTCCGTCCGCGGTCTTGCCGATGCCACGTTCTCCTCGCCCTCGAGCATTTTGCGCTTTTGCAAGCGTTTGGGTTTTGCGGGCTACAAGGAGTTTCAGCGCGAACTGATTGCCGAACTTGCGCTCTTGGGCGACAGAAAGGACGTTGCCCTCGAGGACATCTCCGTGGATGACAGCGTCGAGCGAATCGTGGGGAAGGTGATGAAAAGCAACGTGCGCACGATCGAGGCGACGGCGCGAACGCTCGATTACACCGTTTTGGAACGATGCGCAGCCTATCTTAAGCAGGCGCGCATGGTCAATCTGTTCGGTATTGGTGCTTCTCGCTTAGTTGCTCACGATCTGGCGCAAAAGCTCATGCGTGTCGACAAGGAATGCCATCTGTACGATGACTGGCACGACCAACTCTTGTGCGCCAAGAACATGCACGAAGGCGATATCGGCATTGCTTTTAGCTACTCGGGCTTAACGCAAGAAGTGCTGGACTGCACTGCCGAGGCCCAACGCCACAACTGTCCCGTTGTGGCCGTGACCAAGGTAGACGGATCGTCCAAGCTTGCCACCGTGGCCGATGCCGTGCTCGGCGTTGCTGCAAGCGAGCCCTTGGTCCGCAGCGGTGCCATGGCCTCGCGTATGGCCCAGCTTATGGTTGTCGATGCCCTCTACGCTGCTTACGTTGCGAGCGATTACGAACGGGCGACGCATGCCATCAAGCAAAACTACATCGAGAAACAGGAAAGATGAGGTGAATGAAATGCTTGATTTAACGAAATTCACGACAGAACAGCGAAATCAAAAGTCAATGGAACTCGACACGATGACATCGCTGCAAATCGTCACGACGATGAACGATGAGGACCTTCGCGCCGTCCAGTCGGTTACGAAAGTGTTGCCACAGGTTGCCACGGCAATCGACTGGGCTGCCGAGGCGCTTGAGCGCGGCGGTCGCGTCTTTTACATGGGCGCGGGCACTAGTGGCCGTTTGGGCGTGCTTGACGCTTCGGAGTGCCCGCCTACGTTTGGCGTATCGCCCGATCTGGTTGTCGGGCTCATTGCCGGGGGCGAGACGGCGTTTATCAAGGCTGTCGAAGGTGCCGAAGACAGTGAGGAGCTTGGCGCGAGCGACCTGCGGGAGCGTGGACTCTCGGACAAGGATCTTGTCGTTGGCCTGGCGGCAAGCGGTCGTACTCCCTATGTGGTGGGCGGCCTTGTGTACGCCAAGGCAACTGGGTGCAAGACCATTGCAATTGCCTGTAACCAAGGGTCGAAGATTGGGGAGAGCGCAGATCTTGCCATTGAGCCCGTGCCCGGTCCCGAGGTGCTGACCGGCTCAACGAGGCTCAAGGCGGGAACGGTCCAAAAGCTCATTCTCAACATGATTTCGACCGGTGCCATGGTCAAGATTGGCAAGGTGTACCAAAACCTGATGGTCGATGTACAGCAGACGAACGAAAAGTTGGTGGTGCGCGGCCAGAACATCGTGATGGAAGCGACCGACTGCACGCGCGAGCGCGCTGTTCAGGCGCTTGCGGATGCCGGCGGCCACGTAAAAACCGCTATTGTCTCGGTGCTGTTGGACTGCGATGCCGAGCAGGCTGCGGTAGCTCTTGAACGGGCGCACGGCCATGTCCGTACTGCGGTGAGTGGCCATGAGAAGAGCAATGCCGATGTCCAATAGGTGCACGGCGTGAGCTGATATGACATCCAGACGAGATACCCAATACAAGGAGGAGTTATGACGAACAAAGAGCTGGCTCAAAAGCTGCTGGACCTTTTGGGCGGTAAAGACAACGTGCTCGCAAACGCGGCGTGCATGACGCGCCTGCGCGTGACCGTCAAAAACACGGGCAACGTCGACACGGAGGGTATTAAGGCGCTCGACGGCGTGATGGGCCTGGTTGAGGACGATACGATGCAGATCGTGCTGGGTCCGGGCAAGGTGAATAAGGTGCTCGAGGAGTTCTCCAAGCTCACCGGCCTCGCGAAAGGCGTTGCTGACGAGAGCGTGGTTGACGCTGCGGCCACAAACAAGGCCGCGCAGAAGGCCAAGTACGAGTCTAAGCCGGTTCAGGCCTTCCTCAAGAAGATTTCCAATGTCTTCGTCGCCCTGCTTCCCGGCATCATTGCGGCTGGCCTCATCAACGGTATCTGCAACGTCATTAACGTCTCGACGGCAGGCGCGCTTGCAGGCGAGTGGTGGTACCAGGGCATTCGTTCCATGGGCTGGGCCTTGTTTGCCTATCTACCCATCTTGGTGGGCTATAACGCGGCACGTGAGTTTGGTGGCTCCGCTGCGCTGGGCGGCATCGCCGGCATGATGTGTATCGCCAACAGTGCCATGCCCCTGCTTGCGCCTGGCGCGGCTGATCCTGCCACTGCCATTCTGCTGCCGCTCACCAGTGCGCAGTACAACCCCGCAGCGGGTGGCATGATCGCGGCTCTCATCGCTGGCGCATTTTTTGCCTGGATGGAGCGTCAGATTCGCAAGGTTATGCCCAACGCGCTCGATACGTTCCTGTCCCCGCTGCTGGTGCTCATCATCGGCGCCTTTGCTCTGATGCTCGTCATCCAGCCGGTTGGCGCATGGCTGACGACTGCTATCTTTAGCGTCCTCACCTTTATCTTCGAGAAGCTGGGCGTCCTGGGTGGCTATATCCTGTCGGCAGGCTTCTTGCCGCTGGTGTCCGTCGGCCTGCATCAGGCGCTCACGCCGATCCACGCTATGCTCAACGATCCCGACGGCGCTACCAAGGGCATCAATTACCTGCTGCCCATCCTTATGATGGCTGGCGGCGGCCAGGTCGGTGCCGGTTTGGCGCTGTACTTTAAGACCAAGAACGCCAAGCTCAAGAAGTACGTCGCCGAGTCCATCCCCGTTGGCATCCTGGGCGTGGGCGAGCCTCTGATGTATGCCGTTACGCTGCCGCTCGTTCGTCCGTTTGTGACGGCCTGCCTGGGTGCCGGATTTGGCGGCGCGCTTGCAGCACTGCTTCACATCGGCACGGTTTCCCAGGGTGTTTCCGGTCTGTTTGGCCTGTTGATCGTCGTTCCTGGTCAGCAGCTCGGCTACGTTGCCGCTATGCTGCTTGCTTATGCCGCCGGCTTTGTCCTGACGTGGTTCTTTGGCGTCGACGAGCAGAGGATCAACGAGTTCTTTGGCGAGTAGTTTGATATCGCGAGCCGTGTTGCTCAGGGCTCGCGGCGCGCGGAAGATTTCTTGATGCTATGGTTGTGCCGGCGGGGCTAACTGCTCCGCCGGCCTTTTTTAAAGGAGCGTTGAAGCGTGAAAACGGGTATTTCGATTTATCTTTCTAGCCCTCTGCAGGATATTGAACGGACGATTGAGCGTGGCGCCGCGGCGGGTGCGCGCTACGCGTTCACCTCGCTGCATATTCCCGAGGATGGGGGAGCGGCGTATGCCGATAAGGTCCGTCACGTGCTGTCGCTGCTTTCCGCCCGCGGCATTGCGCTCATTGCCGATGTGGGGCCGCGCACGTGCGATTTGCTCGGGCTTGAGCGTATCGAAGATCTGCGCGATCTGGGGCTGGAATACCTTCGTTTGGACTATGGCTTTAGCGCCCAGCGGGTCGCGGAGCTGTCCGGTGAATTTCGCATTGTGGTCAATGCATCGACGGTGAGTTCTGATGAAATCGCATCGTGGCGAGAAGCCGGTGCCGATGTGACTCGTTTTGCCGCCTGCCACAATTTTTATCCCAAGCCTTATACCGGTTTAGCTCTGGAGGACATTGCTCGGACGAATCTTCGTCTTGCGGCGCTTGGCTTCGAAATCATGGCTTTTGTGCCAGGTGACGCCAACGTTCGCGGGCCGGTATTCGAGGGACTGCCGACGGTTGAGGCGCAGCGCGGTCGCGCGTCGAAGGTTGCCCTCAACATGCTTGAGCTCGCACACGGCGCCGATTGCGACATCGTTTTGGTTGGCGACCCCGATCTTTCCGATGCGGGTTGGGCGCAGTTTGCTCAAGTTTCTGCCGGATACGTGGATTTGCAATGCGAGCTTGAGTCCGGCTATGCCTATGTACGTGGGCAGATTCATCACGACCGGCCCGATTCGAGCGCCCTCATCTTTAGGTCTCAGGAGTCGCGCACGACGCTTAAGCCGGATTCCGTGCCGACGGATACCGGTGCCGGCCTGCCGCGAAAGGCGGGGTCGATCGCTGTGAGCAATAGCGGCTATGGGCGCTACGAAGGCGAGCTTGAGATTGCGCGGGTCGATCTTCCCGGTGACGAGCGCATGAACGTTGCGGGCCATATCACGCCCGAGGCAATGGAGCTGCTGCCGTTCATCAAACGCGGATTCGGGGTACGGTTCGTTTAGCGTGTGACCCGTGGGCTACAATTGCCTCATCATGTGAAGGCGCCTCGTATGGTGTGTACCTGCGTTGGCCGATCTATGTTCGGAGGATTCCCATGACCGTATTGTTTGTTGAATATCCCAAGTGCTCGACCTGTAAAAAGGCCAAGGCATGGCTGGACGAACATGGGGTTGAGTATATCGACCGCGATATCGTTACGGACAATCCCACGGCCGATGAACTTGCGACCTGGATTGCTCGTTCGGGGCTGCCGGTGCGACGCTTCTTTAACTCGTCGGGCATGAAATATCGAGAGCTGGGCCTGAAGGCGCGCCTGGATGCGGGTATGACGGACCAGGAATGCTGCGAGCTGCTGGCGACCGACGGCATGCTTGTTAAGCGTCCGCTACTGGTGGGCGACGACTTTGCGATCCCCGGCTTTAAGGAAGCGGCTTGGACCGAGGCGTTGCTGTAGCGGCTGCGGAAAGTGCGTCCCGTTTTGAGCGCTGATTCTGGGATGGGCTTTCCGGTTGAGCGCTCTATCGGAAATGACATCCCGTTTCGAGCGCTGATTCCGGGACACGGTTTCCGATTGAGGGCTCGACGGGAATGTAGGGACCAGTTTGAGCTTGAAATCTGGGACGCGCTTTCCGCCGGCGGGCCTGCCCCAGTCAGTCCTCCAGCTGCGCCCATTCGTGTGGGTCGTAGATCTTTGCGTGCTTGTCGGGCGTGTCGCTCCAGTACTCTTCGTCCATAAAGGGCAGGTATGCCTGAATGCCGGGGCAGATAAACGGAATCCGTTGCCGCTGCAGGCGCTCGCGCTGCCGCCGCTCCAGGTTCGTCTCGGATATGACGGTCGGCATGCCGGATAGCTCGACGAGACTTGCCTGGATGCGCTTGAGGTCGGGGAGCGCCGCATGCCATGACGTCCGCATGATCAAAAATGAGGCGCGGCGGTAGTTTGCCTGCATCACCGTGATGGCGGGGCGCAGTGTGGGGTGGATTTTGTCCCGCTCGGGCCAAAGGTCAGCAGTGATCTCGAGGCCCAGGGTCTCCCATGGGTAATCAAGCTCTTCGTCCATAGCGCCTCGATATCTACGTGGTCATTGATACTTCGATTGTGTTGCCTGGTGCTATCGTTTTCGCGGTAGAATCTGCCAACGGTTGACGGCTACCGCTCGCGGCGTTTTGCCCTTCGTGTACGGCGGTCGACTTCACAGGTCCTTCACGGGTTGGACGAAATTAGGCCAATTTGACCGAATTTCAAAAAAGTCAAAATTGGGGCTTGCGTCATGGCGGGACTTCCCGTATATTTCTTTCTTGCGCAAAGGCACAGCCGAGCGCAGCGATGCAGTCATTGGGATGTCGTCTAATGGCAGGACAGCGGATTCTGGTTCCGTCAATGGGGGTTCGACTCCCTCCATCCCAGCCATTGCATTTGCTACATATGGCCCGTTCGTCTAGCGGTTTAGGACGCCGCCCTCTCAAGGCGGAGATCACCAGTTCGAATCTGGTACGGGCTACCAAAATTGAACGCCCGGGCCTCGCAAGAGACCCGGGTTTTGTGTATTGACCGTATATACGGCGCCTGCCGTGTTTCGCTCAGATCGAGGAGTAGCCATGGATCTGCCCATCAGCTTGCAAGACATCACGTATGCCGAGAACTATCTGGCGCAGGGCGACCTGGCTACGGCGACACCGCTGCTGGAGCGCCTGGTGGAGCTCGCCGAGGAGTATATCGACGCCGAGTGCAAGACGGAGGAGAAGCGCCAATACTTTAGCTTCGATAGCAAGTTTGAGCGCTTGGCCTATCGCCGCGTGGAGAAGGATCCGCGCGAGCTCGTGCAGGTCGAGGTGCCGTTTGACCGCCTGTACTCTGACATGGCGTTTGCCTACATTCGCCAGCAGGATTATGTGAGCGCTCGTAATGCCTTGATGCAGGCCGTGCGTTGGGACCCCATGAACTGCAACTATCGCTTGGACTTGGCCGAGCTGTTCCGCGCACTCGAGGACAAACAGGAATGGGCATCGCTCTCGTTCTCGGTGCTGGAGCGTGCAAGCGATGGCAAGTGCGCCGCCCGCGCCTATGCCAACTTGGGCCAGTATTTCCTTGAGCCCGAGACCGAGAATGTCTCGGCCGCCGTGGGTTGCGCGCGTCTGGCACTGCGCTTAGCGCCCAACGATGCGCACACGACGCGCCTGCTCAACAAGATTCATACCACCTATCCGGATGCCGCCGAGGAGAGCGACGAGCACGTGATGGGTGAACTGGCCCTGCAAGGCGTGCCGACCTCGCCTTCGGCCGAGATTGCCATCTGCCTGATTATGTGCGCGACCGATGCTGCAAGCGACGGCGACAAGCAGGAGGCGACGCGCCTGACAGTGCGTGCTCGCGACCTTGTGGGCGAGGAGGCCTGCGCGGCGATTATCAAACTGGTGCGCGAGAGCGACGCCGAGCTCAATGCTGAGCGCAAGGCAAAGCGCGACGCTGCGGGCTCAAACGCCGATGGAGCCAAGGAGGCCGGCGATGCCCAGTAAGCGCGAGCGCAAGCTTATCTCCAAGAATCGCTCGGCACACCACGAGTACTTTATCGATGAGACCTTTGAGTGCGGCATTGAGCTGAGTGGCACCGAGGTCAAGTCGATTCGCGAGCGCGCGTGCCAGATCACCGACACCTTTGCACTGATTCGTGGCGGCGAGTGCTGGCTCGTGGGCCTGCATATTCACCCTTATAGCCATGGTGGCGTGTGGAATCGCGACCCTGATCGCCGTCGTCGTCTGCTGCTGCACCGCAAGGAGATTGACTTTCTTGACGGCAAACTGCGCAACCGCGGCTATGCGCTGGTGCCGTTGGAGCTCTACTTTAATACCGACGGCCGCGTAAAGCTGCTGCTGGGCCTAGGCCGCGGCAAGAAACTTTACGACAAGCGCGAGGATATGGCCAAGCGCGATGTCCAGCGCGAGATTGACCGCGCCCTCAAGGAGCGTAACCGCTAGACGCTCTGTACAAGTTGCGGTGGAATAGTTCCTGTTTGAGGCCAAATACCCGACAAGCAGGAACTATTTCACCGCAACTTGGTGGAGGGACTTGGCTGACCTGCAATCTTGGCACATATGTGTATGGGGCGGCGTCCGTTATGGGCGCCGCCTTTTTTGTGGGTACATACATCCATAAGGTACCAACCCGGGTTAGGGGAGTGATCGTTATGGACAAAACTGCGTTCTTTACCATGCCGAGCGGTCTGTACGTGGTGAGCGCTGCGGCAGACGGGCTGCGCGCCGGCTGCGTCATCAATACGGCGGTGCAGGTGACGTCCATGCCGCCGCGCATTTCGGTTGCCGTGAACAAGGACAACGTCACCTCGGGCGTCATCGCATCGGCCAAAGCGTTCGCGCTGACCGTGATCGATCAGACTGCCGACATGCTCTACATCGGTAACTTTGGGTTCCGCACCAGCAGCGACTATGACAAGTTTGCCAAGTACGAGACTCGCGAGACTGCCCTTGGCATGCCCTATGTGCCCGAGCATGCGGCGGCCCTGTTTAGCTGCCGCTTGATCGACACTGTGGATGTGGGCACGCATCTACTGTTTATCGGCGAGGTCGAGGATGCCGAGCGCCTGAGCGACGAGACGCCGCTCACCTACGATTACTACCACAAGGTCCTGAAGGGCAAGACGCCTCCGAAGGCCTCGTCCTATCAAGGCTAGAATTGTTGTAAAAACACTTGCATTATTTTATTGAGAACATATACTAATAAGCGAAGTACATCACCAGTCGCGTTCGAGAGGAGAACATCATGGCTGAGGAGAAGAAGACGTATAAGTTCGTGTGCGTCGTTTGCGGTTACGAGGTTGAGGTCGATACGCCCGAGCTGCCCGAGGACTACGTGTGCCCGGTGTGCGGCGTCGGTCCCGATCAGTTTGAGCTCGTCGAGGAGTAACTCGCAGGCACACGGCGAAAGCCGAACATAGCTCTGTCCAAGGGCCCCGGTCGGTCACCCCGGCCGGGGCCCTTTTCTTCCGTCCCCAAGGTATCACGGCTGCTATTAGCAGATCCTGCCTGTTGTGAGTCCGGCCGACTGTTTGTCTCAATCTGTAACATGTGGCGGCTCAAAACGGGTCTATCTGTTACAGATTGAGACAAAAGGTTGGAGCTGAAGAAATGTCTCGATCTGTAACATCTAGAAGTGGAAATTGGGTCCATTTGTTACAGATTGAGACAAACGGAGCTGTCCCTCGGAATGATCTCGATCTGTAACATCTAGACATCAAAAGCGGGTCTAGATG
>CAUDVX010000032.1 GCA_958452935.1 uncultured Collinsella sp.
CACCTTCAATCCCGACCCTCACAAAAAAGTTGCGGTGGAATACGGAGTAGATGAGGCCTTTGACAGCCAAAACAGTCCGTATTTCACCGCAACTGATGGACGGAGTGGAATTGAGGGCTCAGATAGTCAGTCATGCCCTCATCCACCACTCCCTCACCTACAGCGCGCCGTCCAGCATAAGGTTCACCTTGAGCACGTTGACCGTGGGCTCGCCGAAGACGCCCAGGAATCGGCCCTTGGTGCACTGGGCGATGATCTCGCGAACCTCGCCTTCGCTCTTGCCCGTGGCCTTCGCCAGGCGCGGTACCTGGTACTCGGCGGCATCCGGAGAGATCTCCGGGTCGAGGCCGGACCCCGAACACGTCACCAGGTCGACGGGCACAGCGTCCATATCGGCATCGGGGTTAGCGGCGCGGATCTTCTCGACGCGCGCGTCCACAAGCTGTCGGTACTCCTCACTCGCCGGAGACAAATTGGACGGAGCGCCGTAGGCCATGGGCTCGCCGTCGTCGCCTTCGACAATTGACACGTTCTGGATGCGGCCCCACATATGGCCCTCATCCTCGAAGTTCTGGCCGATGAGCTCGGAGCCCACAACCTTGCCGTCGACCTTGATGAGCGAACCGTTCGCCTGGTACGGAAACGCAAGCTGCGCGATGCCGGTCACGACGAGCGTATAGCCCAGGCCACAGACAACGGTAAACAGCGCGAACACGCCCAGTGCGCGCGATGCAACACCTTTGAACATACAAACCTCCACTTACATAATGCCGCAGAACGCGAGCAGCATGTCGATGAGCTTGATGAATACGAACGGGGCAACGATGCCGCCCAGACCCCACACGAGCAGGTTGTGGGTCAGCAGCTGTCCGGACGGTACCTCGCGGTACTTAACGCCCTTCAGCGCAGCCGGGATCAGCGCGACGATAACGAGCGCGTTATAGATGATGGCCGAAAGAACCGCGGACAGCGGGCTTGCCAGACCGAGGATGTTGAGCGCGCCAAGGCCCGGGTAGATCGGCGAAAACAGGGCCGGGATGATAGCGAAGTACTTCGCCATGTCGTTGGCCACCGAGAAGGTCGTAAGTGAACCGCGGGTCATGAGCAGCTGCTTGCCGATACGCACGACCTCGATGAGCTTGGTAGGGCTGGAGTCGAGGTCGACCATGTTGCCGGCCTCCTTGGCAGCCTGGGTGCCCGTGTTCATGGCCACGGCGACGTCGGCCTGGGCCAGAGCGGGCGCGTCGTTGGTGCCGTCGCCGGTCATGGCGACCAGGTGGCCCTCACGCTGGAACTCGCGGATCTTCTCGAGCTTGCCTTCAGGGGTGGCCTCGGCCAGGAAGTCGTCAACGCCGGCCTCGGCGGCGATTGCCGCGGCGGTGAGCGGGTTGTCGCCCGTCACCATGATGGTCTTGATGCCCATCTTACGCAGGTCGGCGAACTTCTCCTTAACGCCGGACTTGATGATGTCCTTAAGGTACACAACGCCCAGCACGCGGCAGTTCTTGGTCACGACCAGCGGGGTGCCGCCGGCCTTGGCGATACGCTCGACGGCCTCGTCGCACTCCTGGGAGAACACGCCGCCGGCTGCCTCCACATAGGTGCGCACGGAATCGGCAGCGCCCTTGCGGATCTCATTGCCCTCGTAGTTCACACCGGACATGCGGGTCGCCGCGGTGAAGGGGATGAACTCCATACCCTTATCCTCGAGCGTGCGGCCGCGCAGACCGAACTGCTCCTTGGCGAGCACGACGATGGAACGGCCTTCGGGGGTCTCGTCGGCCAGCGAGGAAAGCTGGGCGGCATCGGCCAGCTCCGCGGGATCGATGCCGCCGACCGGGATGAACTCGGCGGCTTGGCGGTTACCCAGGGTGATGGTGCCGGTCTTGTCGAGCATGAGGATGTCGACGTCGCCGGCGGCCTCGATGGCGCGGCCGGACATGGCCAGCACGTTGGCCTCGTTCAGACGGCTCATGCCGGCGATGCCGATGGCGGAAAGAAGGGCACCGATGGTAGTGGGAGCCAGGCACACGAGCAGCGCCACGAGCGTGGTCACGGCCGTGGGGTTGTCTATGTCGTTAAGACCGACCGAGAGGCAGGAGTAACAATACAGGGCCAGCGTGACCAGGATAAAGACGATGGAGAGGGCCACCAGGAAGATCTCCAGAGCGATCTCGTTAGGGGTCTTCTTGCGCGCGGCACCCTCGACCATCGCGATCATCTTGTCCAGGAAGCTCTGGCCGGGCTCACTGGAGATCTTGACGATGATCCAGTCGGACAGCACCGTGGTACCGCCGGTAACGGCAGAGCGGTCGCCGCCGGCCTCGCGGACTACGGGGGCGGACTCGCCGGTGATGGCGGACTCGTCAACGGAAGCAGCGCCCTCGATGACGTCGCCGTCGCCGGGAATCTGCTCGCCGGCGCGTACGATCACCAGGTCGCCGCGTGTGAGCTCGGTGCCGGGAACGACGGTGAAGTGCTCCTTGTCCTCAACGGACTCGATGCGATGGGCCTCGACATCCTTCTTGGCCGCACGCAGGGAATCGGCCTGGGCCTTACCGCGGCCCTCGGCAAGCGCCTCGGCGAAGTTCGAGAACAGGTCGGTGAGCCACAGAATGACCGCGATGGCGACCACATAGTAGGTGGGCACACCCGCGTCCTGCACACCGAAAATGGAAGCGACGGCCAGGACGGAGGTCATGACGGCGGAAAGCCACACCAGGAACATGACCGGGTTTTGAATCTGGACGCGAGGATCCAGCTTGGCAAACGAGTCGCGAACCGCGCGGCCCATCATGTCTTTTTGCATAGCCATAAATCTGCGCCCTCCTTTACGCAATCATCTGGAAGAACTCGGCAACGGGGCCAAGCGCCAGGGCCGGGAAGAAGCTCAGGGCACCGATCAGCAGAACGATGAACACGAGCAGGAATACGAACATGCCGTTGGTGGTAGACAGGGTACCGGCGCTCTCGGCGACCTTACCCTTCTTGGCCAGCGAGCCGGCGATAGCCAGCGTACCGATGATGGGCATGAAGCGGGCGAACAGCATCTCGAGGCCGAGCATGACGTTGATCCAGGGAATGTTGCAGTTCATGCCTGCAAACGCCGAGCCGTTGTTGCCGCCGCATGAGGTGAAGGCATACAGCACCTCGGAGAAGCCGTGCGCGCCACCGTTGTTGAGCTGGTCGGCAAGACCGGGCACCATGCAGGCGATGGCCGAGCACACCAGAATGGCAAACGGAGTTGCCAAGCACAGGACAACCGCCCAGCGCATCTCGCCCGGCTCGATCTTCTTGCCCAGGAACTCAGGCGTGCGTCCGACCATGAGGCCGGCGATGAACACTGTGAGGATGGCGAAGCCGATCATGCCGTACAGGCCGCAGCCCACGCCGCCGAAGACGACCTCGCCCAGAGCAATCTGGAGCATCTGGACAAAACCGCCCAGCGGGGTGTAGGAGTCGTGCATGGAGTTAACCGAGCCGTTGGAAGCAGCCGTCGTGAAAGCGGACCAGGTGGAAGAGGAGGCGATACCGAAACGGCTCTCCTTGCCCTCCATGTTGCCGCCGGCCTGGCCGTCGGTCATCTCGATATTGACCGCTCCGCCATCGGCCAGCTGCGGGGTGCCCGCATGCTCGTTGACGGCGATGATGCCGGTGAAGATCACCAGCAGGATGAACATGGCGGCAAAGATGGCCTTGCCCTGCTTGGTGTTCTTGACGCCGATACCGAAGGTGAAGCAACAGGCGGCCGGGATCAGCAGCAGGCTGGTCATCTCGATGATGTTGGTGAAGGCACTGGGGTTCTCATACGGATGGGCGGAGTTCACGCCGAAGAAGCCGCCTCCGTTGGTGCCGGACTGCTTGATGGCGACCTGGGGAGCCGCGGGACCCTGGGGCAGGAACTGCTCGGTGACCACGCGCGCGCCCTCGACAACCTTGCCGTCGACCTTGACCGTGTCGCCCTCGATCTGGGCGCCGTCGATGACGCTCCAGCCGCCGTCTGCATTAGGCTGAACAGCGACGGGCTCTACGAGCTCAGCCTTCTGAGCCGGCTGGAAGTTGGAGATGACGCCACCGGCAGCCAGGCAGATGCCGAACACGAGGTTCAGCGGGATGAGCACATACAGGACGGTGCGGGTGAGGTCGACCCAGAAGGAACCCAGACCCTGCTCCTTGACCTGACGGAAACCGCGGATGAGCGCGAACATGACCGCAATACCGGTGCCGGCGGACAAGAAGTTTTGCACGGTGAGGCCCATGAACTGCACAAAGTAGGACAGGGCAGTCTCACCGGAATAGGACTGCCAGTTGGTGTTGGTTATGAAGGAAGCAGCCGTATTGAACGACAGGTCCCATGACACACCCGGCAGGTGCTGGGGATTGCCTGGCAAGAAGGACTGAAACACCTGGAGTGCCACAAGAGCCACGAGGCCGATCCCCGAAAAGACCAGCACGCTCGCCAGATAGCGCCTACACCCCATCTGTTCTGCCGCGTCGATGCGAAGCAGACGATAGACGCCACGCTCCACAGGAGCAATCACAGGCGACAGGAACGTATGCTCACCATCCATGATATGGGCCATGAACCGACCGAGCGGAACGACCAGGACGACGAGTACGGCAAAGTACAAGATGTACTGAATCGCAGCGTCCATAGTTTACGAATCACTCCTCATCAGAATGTAGATGTAATAGATAAGAAGTCCAATGCAGACGACTCCGATGATGGGAATGAGGATGTCCATTTACCGCCCCTTTCACACGCGGTCCGATGTCTCGGACGCCTGCCCTCGCAAGCGTCTGGGGACAGTAAACGCTTCTAGGGATTAAAGAGGCGTGAGGGCCGGGGCTCACGTCCTTAAGATGCCGTAAAGATGCAGGTAGAAAGCACTATTGCAGCTGCAGTGCGCCTATACTCGACCTCGCGAGCATACAGTGGCGTCCTCACCGCGTATGCACGCATGGACAACACTTCAGAAAGGCTACGCTATGCAGCGCGACGCATCGGACACTCGCGTCAATCCAGACCTCATCCTCAAGGCAATTGAGAAAGACGAGGTCGCCGATGACACTCGAACCAGCCGGGGACACCTCAAGATTTTCTTTGGCTACGCTGCTGGCACAGGCAAAACCTATGCGATGCTTCAAGCCGCCCACGCCGCCAAGCGGCGAGGTGTCGACGTCGTCGCGGGATACATCGAGCCGCACGAACGTCCGGCAACTGCCCATCTTGCACAAGGGCTTGAGAACGTGCCCTGTAAACTCATCGAGCACAACGGCATTGCGCTCAGCGAGTTCGATCTAGATGCGGCTATCGAACGCGCCCCTCAGCTCATCCTTGTCGACGAGCTCGCCCATACGAATGCGCCGGGGTCTCGCCACGACAAACGCTATCAAGACGTCGAGGAACTTCTACATGCGGGCATCGATGTCTATACGACCGTGAACGTTCAGCATATCGAGAGCCTAAACGACATGGTTGCATCCATCACCGGCGTTGTCGTGAGCGAACGAATCCCCGACCGTATCTTCGATGATGCCGACCAGGTCGAGCTCGTCGACATAGAGCCCGAAGACCTACTTGAGCGCCTTCGCGCCGGCCTCGTCTACCGTCCCGCACAAGCCGACCGAGCGCAACAGCATTTTTTTACCGTCGAGAACCTCACCGCACTCCGAGAAATCGCGCTGCGCCGCTGCGCCGATCGCACCGGTCACCTCACAGACGCCGCACGCGTGCTGGGAAACCGTGACTACTACACCAGGGAGCGTATCTTGGTCTGTGTCTCCCCGGCGCCGACCAATCCCCGCATCGTCCGTGCCGCCGCACGCATGGCGAAAGCGTTTCGCAGCGAGCTCGTCGCCCTGTTCGTAGAGAGCCCGCGCACGCAAGCCATGAGCGATGATGAGCGCGCCAAGCTTGCAGCCAATATCGCCCTAGCCGAGCAGCTCGGAGCACATATGGAAACCGTCTATGGCGACGACATCGCGTTTCAGATCTCCGAGTTCGCGCGCCTGTCGGGTATTTCGAAGATCGTCATGGGACGCACGGGCGAGCACAGCAGCGTCCGTCAGGCCCTCTTTGGCCGCAAATCTCTCGTAGAACAGCTCATAGCATTCGCCCCGAACCTCGACATTTACATCATTCCAGACCAGTCGACTCCGCCCTCCCGGCCCAAAGGACGCCGCCGTGCGCTCGCCCTGCAGCCGCCCAGCAGCCGAAACGTGCTTCGCACGCTGGCCCTCTCTCTTGTCGCCACGGCGATCGGCACGGCTTTCCGCCATCTGGGATTTGCCGATTCCAGCATCATATCCCTCTATATCCTCACGGCCCTGCTGACCGCCGTCACCACGACGGGGCGTATCTGCACGATCGTATCGAGCGTGCTCTCTGTAGTGCTTTACAACTTCTGCTTCGTCACGCCTCTGTTTTCGCTCGCCAGCTACGACCGAAGCTATCTGGTCACGTTCGGCATCATGTTCGCTACCGCTATGGTCGCCGGCGAGTTAACTGCGCGCATCGCCGACAACGCCCGTACCTCCGCCGAGAACGCATTCAAAACGCGTGTACTCCTCGAAACGAACCAGCTCTTGCAGCAAGCCCATAGCGCGGAGGAGTGCGCCCGCGTCGCCATGAACCAACTCGTCAAACTGCTAAAACTCGACGTGGTCTTCTACCCCGCCGAACACGGCACGCTCGGCAAGGCGCTCTATGAGTCCGCTGACACCGAAAACCGATCCGCGTCGCTGCTCACCGACTACGAGCGCGCCGTTGCAACCTGGACCTTCACCAACAACAAGCGCGCGGGCGCAAGCACGCGGACCCTGCCTGAGGCGCGCTGTCTCTACCTCGCGGTTCGCACCGGCGACAAGGTATTCGGTGTCATCGGCATCGCCCTGGAGGGGCGCGAGATCGAAGCCTTCGAGCATTCGATCGTCCTATCTATCGTAGGTGAATGCGCCTTGGCGCTCGAAAGCGACCGGGCGGCGCAAGAGCGCGAAGAGGCTGCGGTCTTGGCGAAAAACGAGCAGCTGCGCGCCAACCTTTTGCGCTCCATCGGCCACGATTTGAGGACACCCCTCACGGCTATATCCGGATCTGCGGCAATCCTTCGAAAGAGCGACGAGAAGCTCAGCCTCGAACAACGCTGCGATCTTGCCGATGCCATCTACGACGACTCCCTCTGGCTTATCGATACCGTGGAGAACCTCCTCGCCATCACACGCGTCGAGGACGGCACCATTCGCCTCAACTTAACATCCGAGCTCATCGACGAGGTCATCGAGGCCGCCCTCAGCCATGTCGCCCAAGCATCGCATGGACGTACCGTCACCATCGAACACACTGACGACATCCTGCTGGTACGCATCGACGTCCATCTCATCATGCAGGTACTTACGAATCTCATCATGAACGCCTTCAAATACACGCCCGAGGACTCGACTGTCACCATCAGTGCACGTCGCGAGGGTGCGTTCGTCGTGGTGGACGTCGCAGACGATGGGCCGGGTGTGGCAGACTGCGACAAGCCTCATATCTTTGAGCGCTTCTTCACCTCAAGCAATACGCGGCCCGTGGATTCGCGTCGAAGCATCGGCCTTGGGCTGTCGCTCTGCCGCTCCATCGTGGAGGCGCATGGCGGCGTCATCGAAGTTCGCGACAACCACCCCCATGGGGCCGTCTTCCGTTTTACCCTGCCCGCTGAGGAGATCGAGATTCATGAATAATGCCGCTAAGCCACGCATCCTCCTGGTCGAAGATGACCTGACCGTTCAAAACCTCGTTTCGACCGCGCTTGACCTCCACGGCTATGTCGTGAGCAAGGTTTGCAACGGCCAGGCCGCCATCATGGATGCGGTGTCGCACGGCCCCAGCCTCATCATGCTCGACCTCGGCCTTCCCGACATTGACGGTATCGAGGTCATCACGAAGATCCGAAGCTGGTCGGCAGTCCCCATTATCGTCATTTCGGCGCGCACCGAAGATTCCGACAAGATTGCAGCACTTGACGCAGGGGCAGACGACTACCTCACCAAGCCCTTTTCTGTGGATGAGTTGCTCGCGCGCGTCCGCGCGAATTTGAGGCGCTCCTCGATGGCGTCGAGCGAGTCGACAGAAGCGAGCACGTTCGACAACGGTCCGCTGCATATCGACTACGCCGCGGGATATGCGACGAAAGACGGACGCGAGCTCTCGCTCACCCCAACCGAGTACAAATTGCTCGTCCTTCTGGCGAAAAACGTCGACAAGGTGCTCACCCACACCTTCATCACCCGCGAGATATGGGGCACGAGCTGGGACAGCGATCTGGCGAGCCTGCGCGTGTTCATGCGCACCCTGCGCAAGAAGATCGAGGCAGACCCCTCTCACCCCAAGATGATTCAGACGCACATGGGTGTCGGGTACCGCATGCAACGTCTCTAGCCCACCCCACAAAAAAGTTGCGGTGAGATACGGAGCGGTCGAAGCTTTTGACAGCCAAAACAGTCCGTATTTCACCGCAACTAATGGATGGGATGTGTTAGAGACCCAAATAGGCAGTCATGCCTTCGACGGCGAGCTTAGCGCCGGCTACGGCGTGAACAACCGTCAGTGGGCCGTTAACCACGTCGCCGGCGGCAAAGACACCGGGCACGGTGGTCATGCCGTTCTCATCGACCGAAAGAAGGCCGCGATGGTCGGTCTCCAAGCCACCCGTCGTAAGCACAAGCTTGTCCTTGGGCACCTGCGAAGCCGCAATCACAACCGTGTCGGCAGACGCATGGTCGAGCTCTTCCTCGTAGCCCACCACATTGTTGTCCTCGTCAAAGATAGCCGTCTCGAACACCGGACCGTTATCGTCGATGGCGCAGATCGCCTTGCCGCGCACGATCTCGGCACCGTCAAGCTCGGTCAGCTCGACCTCGTCGTCGATGGCCGAGATATGGCGCGATCGGGCATACACGGTGACCTTGCGAGCGCCCGAGCGCAGGGCTGTGCGGGCAACATCCATGGCCACGTTGCCGGCGCCGATAACCGCCACGTTCTGCCCAATTGCCACGCTCGTAGGATCGACCAGATAATCGATACCAAACAGCACGTTGCCGCGCGACTCGCCGGGAATGCCCAGTTTGCGGGCACGCCAGGTACCGGTACCGACAAAGACCGCGTCGTAGCCGTCACGTAGCAGGTCATCGATGTGCAGTGCGCCGCCGATGGTAGTCGAGGGGCGCACACGCACGCCAAGCGAGCACATCACGTGGCGATACTTTTGCACGAGCGCACGGGGCAGGCGGAACTCGGGGATACCGTACTCCAGCACACCGCCGATCTCGGGGCGCTGTTCAAATACCGTGACGGCACAGCCCAGCTGGGCCATCTTAATGGCCACGGTAATACCGGCGGGACCGGAACCGACCACGGCAACCTGTTTGCCGCACGACGGCGCGGGCTTCCACTCCTTACGATCCAAATACGCTGTCGAGATATAGTTCTCGATGCTCGAAAAATGCACGGGTGCGCCCTTACGGCCCTGGATACAAGCACCCTCGCACTGGCCCGAATGGTTGCACACCATGGAGCAGACCGCGCTCATGGGATTGTTCTGGAACAGCAGCTCGCCCGCCTCTTCTAGACGACGCTGCTTGAACAGGTCGATGACCTGCGGAATAGGCGTCCGAACCGGGCAGCCCTTAATCTGACAGAACGCCCTTTTGCAACCTAGGCAACGATTCGCCTCTTCGACAATGTGGATAGCCACGCAACTCCCCTTTTTAATGCAATCCAATGGGGCGACGATAAAGACCCTTCACCGCCGCCCCCATACAGGTAATCTCAATCTGCCGACACGGCAAAAGCCAATGCTATAACTCGCGATGCGAAGCCCCGCAGCGAGCGGACATGTGCTCGAGTGTCGCCAGGCAGTCAGCCGCCGTCGCCGGCACGCTGTTCTCGACCACACAGGGAATCCCAGGGCAGGCGGCGGCAGCCCAGGCCACCACGGGCTCAAAGTCATAGCGACCCGTCTCGCCCACGCCGTGGCACACCAGGCGTGAGCCCGTACCGTCGCACCAACCGGCTTCGTCCTCGTTATCAACGACCTCAAAATCCTTGGCGTGCAGCACGCGGATCTTACTGCCGCATAAGTAGAGCATGCGCGCTGTGATTTCCTGCGCTTCGTCAACGACGCTGGGGTGCAGCAGCGACACTGGGTCATAGATCACGCCGAGCGACGGGCTCGAGACGCGCTCCAGCACCTCGCGGCAGCGATCCGGCGTGTTGACCGTCTCGTTCCAGCCAGGCTCGATCAGTATTTGCCCGCCCACGGCCTCGGCGCGCTCGCAGACGCGTGCGAGTCCGTCCATAAAAGCCTCAAGCGCCTCATCGGTCATGCGGTCATCAGCAACGCGGTTCTGCGCATTGGGGCGACCGGTCTCGGTGCCAACCGGGCATCCGCCAAGCATCTGGGCAAAGTTCAAGCATGCCTCGTACTCGGCAAAGTTATCCATGAGCTGTTGGCGATCGGGCGTCGCCAGATTCTTATAACAGCCGAGCACGGCGACCGAAACGCCCGCCTCGTCGAGCACCGCACGCAAATGGTCGGCAAGCTCGCGGGTCAGGCCGCCTCGATCGATCCCCATCGATGCGTAGAGCACCTTGCTCGGCAGCTGAATGCACGAAAAGCCCAGCTCTCCCGCCATGCGGATGCGCTCCTCGACGGTCCCCTGCGGAAGGTCGTGCAAACGCACACCCGGAGTAATAGCCCCCACGTTATTCACATCCCTTATGAGCGTTGATGCCCGGGGTGTATCCGCCAAACGGGTCCTCGATAGAGCACACGCCCGAAGGGGCCAGCGGGTCGCGCTTGCCGGCAAGTTTGTCGTGATGCATGGTCTCGATATAGGCAAGCACCAGCGGCGCCACGCCCTTTGCATCATTTTTGACCACGGGCTCGCTCATGTAGTAACCAAACGTGCCCTCGCGGTGTGCGGTGTTTCCCAGGCCTGCGACCAGGCAGATGTTGTCGAGCGCCAGCTGCCCATCGTGCTCGGACAGGCAGGTCTCGCAGATGCCGTCGAAGGCGCGACGGCCGTACTGGTAGTAACGCTCGCCCAGCACGCCTAGACGCACGCCCTTCATGATGGCATTGGCAAAAATCGCGCTACCAGACTCCTCTAGGTAGTTAGGGGCGATATTGGGCAGGTTGATGACCTGGTGCCACATGCCGGTCTTCTCGTCCTGATACGGCAGCATGGCGTCGATCAGGTCGTGGAACATTTTGCGGATCTCGTCCTTCTCGGCCGACATCGAAGGCGGCATAAGCTCCCACGTATCGATGAGCGCCATGGCAAACCAGCCCTCGGCGCGCAGCCAGAAGTTTGCCGAAAGACCGGTGACCGGATCGCACCAGAACTGCTTGCGACTCGCGTCGTAAGCGTGATAGTACAGCCCGTTGAGGGGGTTGCGCATCAGGTCATGCACGACCTGGAACATATGGAAGCTGTCCGAGCAGGCACGACGGTTGTGGAAGCTCAGCTCGTACTGCATGTAGAACGGCTGTGCCATGTACATGCCATCGAGCCAGATCTGGTTGGGATAGACGGCCTTGTGCCAAAACACGCCCTCTTTGGTGCGCGGCTGGGTCTCGAGCTGGCGGTAGATGGTGTCCATGGCGGCACGGTACTTGGGCTTGCCCACCAGGTCATAGAGCTTGTAGAGGGTCTTGCCCGCATTGACGTTATCGAGGTTGTACTCCTGCGGGTTGTAATGCTTGATGGTACCGTCGTCCTGGACAAAGAAATCGATGTAGTCATCGGCAAAGGTCAGGTAGCGCTGCTCGCCCGTGATCTCGTACAGCTCGATGAGCGCCTTGATCATGCAGCCGTCGATATAGTTCCAGGTGTTCTCCTTGCCGGCGCGAATCTTTTCGATATTCCAAGCCGGCGCCTGCGGCGTAGAGGTTTCGATCAACTGCTCGATATAACGGTCCAGGATTTGATTGCAACCCATTGCTGTCCCCTCTGACGTTAATGATAGGTGAACGTTAACCCTAGTGTAACGCGAACGGGGAATATAGGGTGAACGTTAACCCTATATTCCCCGCGAACGGCAGACTTTTAACGGCAAACGGCGGCTAAGCCCGCGGCGATGCGATGCGCCAGGCGCTCATAGCCAGCCGGGCTGTAATGCAGACCGTCCGGCATATAGAGCTCGCGGTGCTCCGGCAAAAACGGGCTGATGCCGCTTTGCGCATACAGGTCAATCACCGGAACGGAGTAACGGTCACAGACCTCGAGTATCGCTCGCACGTAGGCGACCTGCGTCAACCCCAGGTGGTTGAGCTCGTCGCTTGCCGGGATATCCTTCTCGTGCTTACCGCTCGTCTTGCACGGCGTCATAAACACGAGCTTTGCCCGAGGCGAGCGTGCCGTGATGGTTCGGATCAGGTAATCGAGCGCACCGTAGAACTCATGCACATCGGTACTGCCCAACTCGCCAAGCGGCACGTTGCGGCTAAAGTCGTTGACGCCGCCAAAGACAATGTAGATATCGGCCGCATCGTCGATACCGTCCAGGCGCTCGACAAACGAATCGGTACGGTCAGCCTTGATGGCGATACGCGAACCCTTGATGCCAAAGTTCTCGACGACCGCGCCTCCCAGCAACGCGCCCAGATGCGAAGTCCAAGAGATGTCGTTGCCGCCTGCGCCGCATCCGTTATCGCCCCATGTGGTCGAATCGCCAAAGCAGCAAATGGTCGATTCACTCAAACTCTTCGTTTCCATAATCTTCTCCTCATCCGCCCATCGGCGGTCATACAGGAACGTACCGTTTATTCGCAGCATGCCGAGGGGCTATGCACGGGCGCATTCCGCAACGTGCGAATCGAGCCATTCGATATCCTCGGCAAGATGTGTCACGCCCAGATGGTGTTCACCCGGACACACCTCGTGCCGCAGGCCATCTCTGCGACCCAGCAACTTGTAGGCATCGCGCACGATCTCGAGCTGCTCGCCAACATTTTTCAGCCCGCGCGAACCGTTCAGATGATCTTCTTCGCAGCTCTGCACTAACAACGGGCGCGGCGCAATAAGCGAGGCAATATCGCCCATGTCGAGCAAGCGCCAAAGTCCGGGTGAGTAGTTGCAGCTGCAATTGCCGTTGAGATGCAGCAGCGAATCATCGACACCGTACAGATAGCCCGAGACAAACGCCTTGCGCACACGCGGGTCGAGTGCGGCCAGGTACAACGTCATGTAGCCGCCACCCGAAAAACCAAAGCAACCCAGGTCATCCATGGCAATGTCGCCGCGCGCCTCCAAGTAATCGATCAAGCGCATGTTGTCCCAGACGTTGAGGCCCGCGACCGTAAGACCCAGTGGCTCGGCCATACGTGCTTGATTCAGACACGTACCGCGCAAGTAGCTGTTCTCGTCATCGCCCTGACCCTTCCAGTCACGACGGTATCCCCAACCGCGTGCGTCGGGGCAGACGGTCACGTAACCCATGCGTGCCAAACGCAGACCGTAGTCGTAATTGAACTTACGCACGGCATCATCGACCGCCGGCACGCCCGTCACGCCCGCAACACTTGCGGCGCCTGCTCCCTGATGGCCATGCGGGCAGATATAGCAGCGTTTGAGTCCCCGCTCATCAAGCTTAGGATGAGACGGCTCCAACAGGTAGAACGGCATCCAAACATCACGCTCAACCTGCAACATCGCATGGGTGCGCACGATGCCGCCGGCAACCCGCACGCGGCTGAGCTCACGAATCTCAATCGGGACGCGGTCCATAAGCGAAAGACCCAAAACATCGTACAGACGAGCCCTGGTCGCGACCTTCCACGCCTCAAAGTCTGCAGGGGTCTTGCCCGTAAATGCGGCCGAGCGCTCTTCGCGCTTCAGTCGGGCGCGTAGCGAAGACTCGTCCTCGCAGTACGTCTCGATGTGCACGGTGCGACCATTGGCAGATAGCCCAGCCGTCTCAACCGCATCACCGTCGCCGCCCTCGGGATCCCAGCCATCCGCACCGGCAAGCACCTGCTCGCGAGCGTACCCGGCGGCAGCCATCACATCGAGTTCATTCGCCCACGGCACCCAGCCGGTAGTATCACCCGCCGGCCCATGCAGAATCGCGCCAGCATACTGCGCGCAGTTGTGCGCCGCCGGTTTATTCCAATCCCACCAGCCTTCGCGCTTGATATGTCGCCCTAGCCAACAATCGATCAGCGCAGTTTGCGCCCATTCGCGCCAAGGACGGCCCAGGTAGACCGAATCCGGCGCCACGCCATCCGGTGCTGTAAACGAACAGCCGTGGAACACAAATCCGTACGGCTCGCCTTTAGGCGTGGAGGCTGCCGTTACATACCCGTTGACATCCATATCGCGGTTGAGCGAGCGAATCTCGCACCCCTCAAAGTAGGCACGCGCGCCGCCAAAGATAAAGTCGACATCGCCCTCGATCCGGCAACGTCGAAAATACTGGCGCCCCACCCGGCGCGGCGCATACTGTTTGGGTCCTATGAACCCGCCCGGTTTGGCCTCATGCGGCGGCAGCGGACCCAAAAACAGCGTGTCTTGGTGTCCCTTAATGCAGCAGGCATCGACAACCAGACGGTCGCCATCGGCATACAGGGCAATCGCCTGACCGACCTCGCGCCCATCGCCCGCATCGTTTTCGATCGTGAGGTTTTCGAGCCGCACGTCGTCGGCATCGACCAAAACGGTATAGGTCCTAAACGTGCCGAGCTTTCCGTCAATGCCCGATCCGTCCCCCGAGGGCATCTTGGCGCCCAGACTGCCCACGACACGCACGCTGTCAGCCGTCTCGCCCACCAGCGTCACATACGGTCGATGAATCTCGACCCGTTCGCGGTACTCACCCGGCTCGATATGGATTGTCACCGGTTGCTCGGCATCCGGATAGAGCTGATCGGCTGCCGCCAAGGCATCAGAAATCGTTGGATACGCTCCTGCCGCAGCCCTCGAAACGCGCAGCGTATAGATACTTTCGCTCATCGTCCATCACGCTCCCATGCAACGAACTGTTCAGGCCAGCCCTGAACTTGTGGCTGAATATGCTCGGCGCAGCCCTTAAATGCCGTTTGGGCCGTGGCGAGCGATGCTCCATGCTTTCCATGCGGAAAGACATGTAGGCTAAAGCCAATCCCGTGGTCGGCAAGAGCCTGCGCAAGAAGGAGGCTATTTTGAACTGGTACCGATGCATCCTCGGCGGTATGCCACAAGAACGTACGGGGGAAGCCATCGCCCACCATATTCTCGATCGACAACTTTTGAGCCAAAGCGCCATCGGCACCCGTTAGGTGTTCAAACGAACCACGATGAGCATAGGCCCCCGAGCTTACGACCGGATAGCCCAAGCAAAGTGTGTCAGGCCGAATCGACTCAGGCGATGCCGCAATCGACTCTGCAAGCCAGGGTTGGTCCCAAAGCGCCCCGAGCAAGCCAACTAGATGCCCACCGGCCGAAAAACCCATGACCGTAATCCGATCAGAATCGACACAGTACTCTGCCGCATGGCGTCGGACGGTATCGACCGCCCGCGCGAGTTCTTGCAATGCCAGCGGATAGGTGGCGGGCGCAACCGAGTAGTCCAGAACAAAAGCCTGATACCCCATCGCAAGTAAGCGTAGCGCCACCGGCTCGCCCTCGCGAGGCGAAATATGATCGTAGCCCCCACCCGGCACAATCAAAACTGCAGGTCGGGGTTCCAGGGCATAAGCATCCTCGGTGGGAGCAAAAATATAGGACGAGATCGCGGCATCCGAGCCATCGACCCCGACACAAATCGTTTTATTGAGCATGTATACCTTCTCGTTATGATGCGTAGCGCGGCCGCATGGCACAAGGGCCGCATAGCCGATTTTTTTGGCAATGCGGCCCCGGTCATCAATTCCAGCTAGGAACGGACAATCTTATCGACGTTCTCGAGCTGCAGCTCGTCGCCATCCTGACCCTCGATCACCACATTTTGCAGGTCGAGGACTTTCACGTTCTGCGCGATGATGCCCTGGCGCGCCATGGGCTCCACGCCGCAGGCCATTGCAGGCACAAAGGGCTCGGCATCTGCCGCAAAGGTCACATGGACATCCTGGAACGTCAGGCGCGTCACCTTACTCTCGGGCAAGCCCGTGATGTAGGCGGCGGCAGCGTGGCAGTTGGTGGCCTCGATATCGCAAAACGTCGTGGCGCCAAAGCCGGGCGTACGGTCGTCGACGGGCACCGCGTCGCGGCTCTGGACATAGTCGGTCTTGCCGTCCTTATCGCAGAAGTAGAACGAATTGACCACGAAAGGCGTGAGCACCTCGTCCATGCGAATGTGCTCAAAGGTGATGCCCTCGTTGACGGCGTCCTTGCCGCGACCGCGACGAGTCTTAACGCGCAGGCCGCGGTCGGTGCGCTCAAAGAGGCACTTGCTCACGGTGAGGTCCTTGATGCCGCCGGCAGCCTCGGACCCCAACACCACGGCGCCATGACCGTCGTGCATGTAGCAGTGAGCGATCAACACGTCATGCGTGGCGGGACGAAGCTCGGGCTCAATGCCCAGTTTGCCGCTCTTGATGGCGATGCAGTCGTCGCCCACCGAGAACTGGCAACCCAGGATGCGAACAAAGCCACAGCTCTCGGGATCGAAGCCGTCGGTGTTGTGGGAGTTCTTGGGACCCTCGATGGACAGGCACAGGGCATCGACGTGTTCGCACAGAACGGGATGGATGTTCCATGCTGGGCTGTTGCGGACGGTAAAGCCGGCAAGGCTCACGTTTTGGCACTCGGACAGGAAGATCATGCGCGGGCGGGCGATCTCGCGGCCCTCCTCGGGGCGGAAGATATTCTTAAAGTCCTTGTTCCACCAGTTATCCTCGGCAAAATCGGTCTGGCCGTCGATGGCGCCGCGGCCATAGATGCACACGTCGTGCACGCTCAGACCCGTAAAGGTCGAGCAATAGGTCGAAAAGCTCTCGCCCTCCCAGCGGCCCAGGGGCAGCATATCGGTGCCGGCATACCCGGTGCCCTTGTCACCCGTGACCGTGCCCGGAATGCAGGCAAGCGCCGCGCGGTCGTGACGGGCCAGCAGCACCGCGCCCTCGGCGAGCTCGATGTTGATATTGCTCTTAAGGAAGAGGGACTTGATGCGGTAGTTGCCAGCGGGAATCAGCACGCGCCCGCCCTTGGGACAAGCCATGATGGCAGCCTGGATATTGGTGGTGTCATCGTGCTCGGCATCGCCTTTGGCGCCGCAGTCGCGAACGTTGATGGTAAAGGGCTCCGCGGGCGTGGTGACGCCCACACTCAGCTCACGCTCGCCGCAGACAAAGCGGACGAGGTTGCGCTTGCCGGGAACCAGGCCGTCAACATAGGTCTCGACCGTATTCGTGGTACCGACGGGCTCATCGTTGACAAAGATCTCCCACGTATCGGCACAGGTAAAGTAGCCACCGTCGTCGAGCTCAATAACGGCCGCGCGGGCGTTGCGCCAGATAACGTTCGTCTCCATGGGTCTCTCCCTCAAATGTAATCAGAAGTTCATACTACTCGTTTTTAAAAAAGGGCCGCACCCGCCGGTGGATCTCCGGTGGCACGGCCCTGTGGTTTGGACGATGCGCCTGCCCTACTCGGCGGGAATTACGCTGCCGTCCTGGAAGCCAACGTTGTTGTGAGCGAAGCAGTCCTCGTACTTGAAGCCGGAGAGCTCCTCGCAAAGAGCCTTGACCTCGGGCTGGACGTCGGCCATCTTGCCGCCCTCCTTGACGCGCTTGATCTCGTCGCAGAGGATGTCGCACTGCTCCTTGTCGATCTTGATGCCGCGGGCAAGGACAGCCGCGAGCAGGAAGAAGCCGGCGCAGCCGATGAGCATGTAGCCGCAGATGTACAGAGGCACGGTGGCGGGCTGGGTTACGGCGTCGCTGTTGCCGGCGGTCTGAATGAAGCCGGAGGCAGCAAGGACAATAGCCCATGCGTTAACGGCGATAGCCTGGGCGATCTGCTGGCAGAGCTGCTGAGCGGAGCTGTAGATGCCCTCGCGACGACGCAGGGTGATGAGTTCATCGACATCGGGGATGTAGTTGAGCAGAACATCGGGCAGGTACTGGAAACCAACGTAGAAGAACTTCCAGATGGCGAAGATGATGGGGTAGGCAATCATGGCGATGGCGACCGTGGAGGTGCCGTTAATCTGACCAAAGGCGAAGTAGTTGTAGGCGATGATGCACGCAGCGCAACCGACGTTGGCCAGGTACCAAGACTTGTGGAAGCCCTTCTTGGCCATGAGGGCAACCCAGATGGCGGTGCAGACGATAGCGACGACCTTGCCGGGCATCTCCATCACGGACTCATAGGACTTAGGAATCTGCAGGCAGTAGACGATGAAGAAGGACAGGCAGGCAGACCAGCAGGCAGCAGCGAGCTTCGTGGAGACCTGTGCATACAGGACCTTGCGGAAGGACTTGTTGCGGAAGGTAGAGACAACGTCGATGAAGAACTTCTTGATACCCTCGCCGACGCTCTCGATCTTCTCCTGAGCCACCTCCTCGGGGGTGTGCTCCCACGTGGACAGGTACACGCACAGCAGCGAGATTGCCATGACCGAAGCGTTGACCGTAGCGATGATGAAGTAGCTGAACGGGTTGGTCTCGCCGAAGGTGCCAAAGCCAAAGCCGACGAGTGCTGCCATCAGGAAGCCGGCGGCGTTACCAAAGAGGTGCTTGTAGCCGGTGAGGTACGTACGCTCCTTGAAGTCGTCGGTCATCTCGATGGTAAGCGGCGACAGGTTGGCGGTGCAGAACGTATACGCGACGTTGTAGATCAGGTACAGCACAAAGTAGTACGGGAAACCGAACGGCGTAGCCACAAAGATGAGCGGCTCGGCGACCATCATCGGGATTGCCAGCAAGATCCAGAAACGGCGGCGGCCAAAGATACGGCCGATCTTGGTAGCGTAGAAGTTATCGGCCACAAAGCCCATAAGCGGGCACAGAATGGCGTTGAGATAGATGGCGAACGAGCTGATCAGCGCAGCCTCGCCTGCGGACAGGCCGCACTCCGTGGACAGGAACAGCACCATGTAGCTGTGCGTAAAGGTCAGGGCACCGGAGTTGAGCATGCCGCCCATACCAAAGCCCAAGCGCGTCCAGAATGTGATCTTGCGCTTTTTACCGATCTTGTTAGTCATCGAGCTCCCTCTCTTTTCTCGATTGTCTTGGAACAAGACATTGGAGTCCATACCGACGTCTGTCTGCATGCCGTTCAGGGTGAACGTTTAGCTAGATTATGCGCGATTGCTTATGATAGGTGAACGTTCACTTGTATATTATCCTTGAACGGTCGTTTTTTGCCGCTGAACGGACACAATTGAGGCTCTAAGACCTATTGTCTGCTGGTAAAGGTGCCATGCTGGACACCCATGAGATAGGTGAACGTTTATCGTATTTTCCAATTTTTTCACTTAACCACAAAACGAAAACCCCGCCGGGAACACTCCCGACGGGGCCGACGACATAGCGCTACGCTTGGGTGCATTTGCCACTACAGGCAGACGCCGTCCTTCCAGATGCTGATCTCGTGACAGCCACGGCGCTCGGCACTCGTGAGTTTACCGCTCGCCGTCTCCAGCACCAGCTGGTATAGATCGTGAGCAGCCTCGTCGAGCGTGCGCTCACCCGTGGCAATCACGCCGGCGTTAAAGTCCATCCAGTTGGCCTTGTGGTCGCACAGGCGCTGATTGGTGAACACCTTGAGCGTAGGCGCCGGCGCGCCAAACGGTGTGCCGCGGCCGGTCGAGAACAGAATCACGTGGCAGCCGGCAGCCGTCAACGCCGTGGTGGATACCATGTCGTTGCCCGGACCGCACAGCATGTTCAGGCCGTGTTTAGTTGCCCGGCCGGCATACGGCAGCACGTCGACGATGGGGGCAGACCCGCCTTTTTGCACGCAGCCGCAGCTCTTGTCCTCGAGCGTGGTAATACCGCCGTCCTTGTTGCCGGGACTCGGGTTCTCGTAGACGACCTCGCCGTGGCTAATAAAGTAGTCCTTAAAGCCATTGAGCATGTCGGAAGCGGCGTTAAAGACCCGCTCGTTCTCACAGCGATCGAGCAGGATACTCTCGGCGCCAAACATCTCGGGCACCTCGGTAAGCACCGACGCGCCGCCGCGGGCGACAACCATATCACTCACGCGACCGATCGTGGGATTGGCGGTAATGCCCGAAAGGCCGTCGGAGCCGCCGCACTTAAGTCCAATAACCAGCTCGGAGGCCAAAATGGGCTCGCGCTCGGCTTGCTTGGCGAGGTCTGCCAGCTCGGCCAGAATCTTGTGGCCCTCGATCTGCTCGTCGGCTACATCCTGGCAGGTGAGGAAGCGGACGCGCTCGTGATCGAAGTCACCGAGCTCGTCGAGCACCTGCTGGTGTGTGCAGTTCTCGCAACCAAGCGACAGGAACAGCACGCCCGCCGCATTAGGGTGACGCGAGAGCGCCACCAGCAGACGACGCGTCTGGGCATGGTCGGCGCCGGTCTGTGAGCAGCCGAAGGGATGCGGGAAGTAGTAGACGCCCTCGAGCGAGCCCTCGACCAGATCCTGAGCCTGCTCGCACATAGCACGCGCAACCTCGTTGACGCAGCCGACCGTGGGGATGATCCACAGCTCGTTGCGCGTCGCGGCGCGACCGTCGGCGCGGCGGAACCCCATAAAGGTCTCGGGCTCAACCGACTCAACGACCGGATACGTGGGGTTGTAGGTGTACTCGACCTCGCCCGAAAGGTTGGTCTTCACATTGTGCGTGTGGAGCCACTGACCGGGCTGGACATCGCCCGTCACGTGTCCGATAGGAAGGCCGTACTTAATGACGTCCTCGCCGGCGGCAATCGAGCGCACAGCCATCTTGTGGCCTTGCGGAATATCCTCCGCGGCCACGACCTCGCCCACCCCGGGAACCGCGACGGCGGTGCCCTTGGCAAGCGGCGACAG